>CAZTST010000392.1:0-1531 GCA_964616585.1 uncultured Draconibacterium sp. | reverse complement strand
TCAGAAATTGCGATTTTTTCATCAGATCAACCACAGTAGCTGGATTCTGTTGGCCAAGTAATGTCACTTTATTCATTATATTCTTTCGTAAGAATGATTGCACTTTCTCAGTTTGAGGCCCACTGCCAACAATCTTGAGCGGAAATATCTTTAAGGACTGCCAAGCCTGGAGCAAGACCATTAGTCCTTTTTCTTGTGAAATGCGCCCCACATAAAGCGCATAATCCCCTATTCTTTTTCGCTCTCCAGGATCAGAATATATGAAGTTTGGCTTAACGACAACTTTTCCTTGTGGAAGTCCACCTTCAATAAACTCCCGCCGGGAAAATTCTGTAAGAGCAATGTAAACATCCACCATCCGTTTCCAAGTTCTCATTAGTCTGTGTAATGCAAGCATGGTAGCAACTACCCCCGAAGCTGCCCAATTTTTTCGGTAACATGCATGTATTACTCCTGGCCATGGAACTAGTTTTCCCAAACATTTTTTGCATACGTGCCCATCGCGAAAAAAAAGGGCATTCTGGCATAAAAGACGGTAGTTTCGCAGGGTTTGTATGACGGGGATACCCTCAGCTTTAGCTATATAATATGCAGCCGGAGAGATTAAAGGAAAGATGTTTTGAAAATGAACGATTTCAGGACGCTCCTTTTGAATTAAGTGCCTCAACATCGCATAACTGTTCCTATTCCATAGTGTACCCACCGCTAAATTCAGAAGATTCATGTTTCGTATTTGGTCATTATGGGCACTGAAACATCGCACGTGGTGGCCGTATGAATTGAGCAATTCCGATTCGGCTGCGAAGCTTTGGTCTTCACCTCCTGGCTGCTGATAATAGTTATGAACCATTAGAACTTTCATTGAACACCATAACATATAGCATTGCGTTGTTGCGCAAGCGTTTTGGAATAAGAGGCACACCCAACGTCGAGCACTTTTGGACCTTTGACCCATTTCAAGATTTCATCAGTTCGCAAAATTCAAATTTCCTCCTTATGAAGGTGGACAATGTGTTTGATACGGAGATTTATGATAAACCACTGGCTATCTTTTGTATTGCAATACTATTGTAATCTTCCAAAAGTAATAAAACCTACGATTTCTTTTTATTCTTTTCTATGAGATGTATAAATATGTTTTCTAACTTCCTTACATTGCTGGTAGTGCTCCAATTCTGGGCCGATTTGGCTATAGAAAAACGATCAACATTGTAAGTCAATACCTCATGTATCGATTGCGCAACACTATTTGGAGATACTTCTTTTAAGATAATGCCGTTTATTCCATCCGACACAAGCAAATCTACTCCTCCAACGTTTGATGCAACCACCGGAGTTCCACAAGCTAATGCTTCTAAGACTACAATCGGCGTACCTTCTCTCGCTGAAGGCAAGATTAATACATCTGCCATATTATACAATGCAGGAAGCTGATTGTAGGGAACATGACCAAGAAAAGTTACTACGTCACCTACCTGTTCCTTAACAGCAAGATCTTCAAGAGAATTTCTACTATTACCTTCACCTGCAA
>CAZTST010000391.1:0-1568 GCA_964616585.1 uncultured Draconibacterium sp. | reverse complement strand
TTGTCCGCATTCGGATGTTTTTCAACCGATAAAATTTTTGCAACAACAACATTTTTATCAACCGAAACATTTTTGACAGGATTTGTTTCTATCCCTGCCATAGTAAGCCGATGACAGAGTTCATTTATATCACCACTTCGACCCTGCTCAGTGCAAGTATCAATATCAACAAATTCATTTAACCAGTTTAGTGGAATTCTCATTGTGCCTTAATTATACAAAATACCACAAAAATTGCAATAAAAAAATGGCTGTCACCAACACAGCCAATTGTCATTATTGTGAGTCCCGATTTTCATCGGGATAAATTCCAATGTGGCAATCTCAAAATCTTTTAATCGCTTCTGTCCCAATTATTTCATTTTTACTGTAGATTGGAGAAGATAAACTTGCATCCTCATTTCAAAAATATAACTGTTAAATTCGTTCAAAGGTGGAGAAATCAAACTTACAACATCCGAACCGTCCTTGTTGGGTTAAGTTACCCTTGTCACTTTTTAGGTAATCCGGGATGTTTGAGTTCTTCGGCAATTTTTATCAGTTCGTCTAACAATTCTTTTCCGGCGGGATTAGTTTTCAGTTGAGTTGCGATTTCTTTTATCCTTTCGCATATTTCCTGACGTTTCTCGCGATAAATAAGCCGGTCCGCTTGTAATTTCTGGAATGTATCTTCAAGTGCTACAAATAGTTCTGATAGTTCATCATTTTTTCTGATAATTTATTTCCTGTCTATAATCTTCAATCAGTTTTAACATACTAACATCTTCTGGGATATTTTGCCCTATTTGGACTAAATCATAATCACTTGAGATAACTTCTTTTTTTTCGTTTATAAGTAAAACTAATTTACCAACATATTCTCCATCTTTACCTGCTTGCACTATTGTTGTAGACCCGATTCTAACTGTTTGCTTCAACAACATTTGGTCGTGACCACCTATGATTACATCAATCCCTTGAACCGATTGAGCAATAGTTCTATCCTGTTCATGTCCACTAAAACCGGCAACCCTTACGGCCGGTATTATCCCAACCACCTTCTTTATAGGTGGTGGGATTATTACATCGAATCCGCAAGGTCTTTATCTCAATTTAATCCTACTTTCAAACAGTATTACCAGCGCAAAATCAAAGAGTTGCATCCTCGCAGACATAAACGCGTTATCGGTCTTGTTGCCAGAAAATTTATACGAGTTTATTACCACTTGAAAGTCAATAATTTAACTTTTAAGTATATTTAGTCGTTGATTCGGTTTTATCATCGTTGCTACTTTGTTTTGTCTTAACCTAACAGGATGTTGAACCCGGCTCCGATTTAGGGCCAGTTTTTTACTGCCCAAATATGTCAAAGAACTTATGTTTTATCGAGTATATATTAACTTTTAGATGTTTTTTCGATGTTTGACTCATTTTAAAAAAATATTTTTTTTAAATTTTCCTCTTGACTATATATAGTAAGTCAATTATGTGACATTGTTATTTTACAACTTTTTGCGGAATTTTCAAGCATTTACTTATTTGTTATTATTTTCATTCTTAAAGATTTTTATATACTCGATAAAACATAA
>CAZTST010000390.1:0-1576 GCA_964616585.1 uncultured Draconibacterium sp. | reverse complement strand
AAGATTTTTTAGAAAACCTGCTTTTTTTATGAATCAGTTCGCATCCACATCTTGATTCAGATCTATTTCTCCATCCTCTAACCAATACTTATTTTCTTCGGTTACTGTCTTTGCAATCAGATTCTCGCATGTTTCCGCTGTGACTTGAGAAAAAGCGGAAGGCAAATTATTACGAAATGTCCGAAGTGTAAAATCACAATGTTTGGCCATATAATTTTTCATCACCCCCCAGCACATTTCAATAGGTTGAAGCTCAGGGTGGTACTGAGGTGTTCGTAAAATAGAGTGCCCCGCTGCTTCTGCTATTTTATCAATCTTGTAATCGGGTTTTGGTTCGAATAATTTACACAGTGCATACAGTTCAGCTCTCAGCAAATCTTCTCCCCATGGAATCCCTTTGGCATCTAACCACTTGCGCAAACCTTCTTTGCGTGCATTCGATTTAGGAAATGTGTTTTCCTCTGTGGCATTATGATAACTGGCATTGTCCATAATAATGATCGAGTTTTCCGGAATATTCGGCAATAATTGCTCTGTGAACCATCTAGAAAAGTTACCCCAATCCATTTGGCCATGGTAATCGCCAGTTCTCTTTTTCGCTTCAAAAACCAAGCGAGCGTTTTTGACCCAGCCATCACGCGTGATGGCGTTAACGACAATCAAACGTTCACCTTTCCCTGCTGGTTTATTTACGTCAGGCCCGTCCTCATCGAAATACCAAGTGAACTGGTTAGAATGATTTCTGTTTATGAATGTTTCGTCAAGATAAACCTCTGGTCGCACAAACGATCCATCCGAGTTTCGGTTCAAACGTTTTTGTCTAAGATATCTTCTTCTTGCTAAAATTACATAGTCTCGCTCTTTCAGGGCTGAGCGACGTTTACCGGTTCCATAAGTGAAACCCCATCTGCTCAAGGTCCTCCACAGTGTTGTTGTGGGAAAATTGTACTCAGGGTTGATTTGTGCCAAATGCTGACGAACAAGGTCAACCGACACATGTAAACCTTTAAGATTTTGGGAGCGAATGTACTGCCGAACAACTGGCTGCATGCTCTGAGGAACCGTATATTCCGGTTTGCCTCGTGTTTTGGGTTCGCTATCGGGAATAACTTGCTTGTTCTTATTGTATTCGGCCATAATTCTTCGAACTGTAGCTTCCCCAATTCCTAAGCCCTTCGCTGTTTGCTCAATAGCCCAAACCGCTTTGTAGTTATTTTCACGCCTCCCAATATCATTGAATTCCTTCAAATTGATTACGAGCTGTTTCATCCCCGGAGTAAACTCTTTTCCTTGAAATGGCATTGGAAAAACCCCATGCAATTTTTTTGTACAAGTTTCCAGATTTTATATGGAAAAAGTACGCCATTGCAATAGGGCTGTCAAGCAAAAAATATTAAGTCATGTGGAATATGCTATAATAATATCCTACTGATTTGTCAATGAAAAGGCAAGAATGGGCCACCCTAATCGGCAAAACGATGCAAAGTTGGAAGAATTCCTTACATTGATAAAATAGTGGGAGCCTGCATGACGTCGCGCAACCGTTTTCAGGTAATCCTGATAAATAATAGCCTTT
>CAZTST010000389.1:0-1585 GCA_964616585.1 uncultured Draconibacterium sp. | reverse complement strand
AAAAGAAACAGACTCGCCCATGTAGAGCAGACATTTTATGATGTAGGAAAAGATTTTTCTGTTAAAGAGCTAAGTGATTTTAAAAATGAAACTTTTGCCTATTTATCTGACGTAATTAATAATATTGAATCATTTATTCTTTCTGAAAAGTACAGGAGTCGATAGGGGCTCTTCAAAATGTAACTATAAAGATTTAATAAATCTAAATTGATCAGTATCAGTAAGTCCGGCTCGCCAGACTCCTTTTTCTCGAATTATATTTACTATCGAACGGTAATTTTCCAAATCGACAGCACGCGAAATTTGATAAAAATGATTTTCAGAATCTTCAAAAGCCTGCGAAAAATAACGCCAATATTCTTTTAGCTTATTTAATTGATTTTTAGGCCTATCGCGATAAGTTATAATCTGAAACTCCAAATCTTCATGAAAATTCCAAAATCGCTCTATCTCATTTTTTACCCAACTACAATCATTCTTTTTGATAATCTCCGGCAAAAAAGGAGAAAATAATAAACCTCTTCCAATCATCCATCGGCTAATGTCTGGAAAACGACTTTGCATTTTATTAAAAGTGGAAAGATCAAAAATATCACCGCTATAAACAATTGGTGCTTTAACATTTTCAATACACCAGGAAAAAGCCTCAAGATCAACATTACCTTCATACATTTGAGTGCCAATTCTTGGATGTATAATTAATTCTTTTATCGGAAACTGATTAATTACAGGAATTAATTCTTTAACCTCTTCTGCCGACTCATTACCCAAACGAATTTTTAGCGAAATTTTATTCTTTAAATCATTAAATAATTTCTCTAAAAGCATTTCAATCATATCAGGATATGCAAGAATACCTGATCCTCGCATTTTGACTCTGATTGATGGTATTGGGCAACCCATATTAATATTTATTGTATCGTAGCCATAATCGAATAGATATTTTGCTACAGGAATTATTTCAGGCGCATTTTTACCAATAATCTGAGGATCAATCGGAATCAAATTATTATGCTCTTTCCATAAATCCTTGATACGCTTATGCTTAACATTATCGCCTAAACCTGAAGGGAGAAAAGGAGCAATAGCAAAATCGATACCACCAAAATGTCGGGCATAAGCATTACGAAACAAAAATTCTGTATATCCCTGCAATGGGGCAAGATAAAGCTTCATATAAACCGTTAGATTATATGCAAAAATAATAGCTTATTCTTTGCAATGAAAGAATATTTGAGTCAAAAACAGAATTTGAATTTTTCGGCGTTTATCATTGTATTCTTAAGGAGATTTAATAATGCCAATTTTCCCACAGATAACATTAATTACCGCTGATATTTTTACTTACTTTTATGAATACAATCTTGTAAATATCGCAAGTATTAAAATTTAAAGCACAGGCAATTCAATACAAACAAAAGCACCGCCTTCTTTTCTGTTCCCAAAATTTAAGCTTCCATCGTGAGCTTCGGTAATAATATTGGCAAGATACAAACCCAATCCTTTTTTCCCGTCAATATTTTTAGAATCACTATAAAAAGATTTTATTGGTTTTTCGAGTATTTTATCTGAAAATCCTTTTCCT
>CAZTST010000388.1:0-1594 GCA_964616585.1 uncultured Draconibacterium sp. | reverse complement strand
TTATGCTTAACGACTTAACAATTTTTCAAAAGACATATGATTTTCTTGTTTGGTTGAAACCAACCGTGCAGAGATTTTCCAAGGCTCATAAATATAGCTTGGGCATTCAGTTGGAAAATGAAACAATTTTGCTTTTGAAACAAATCATCAAAGCTAACATGAAAAGAGGAAGCAAAAAAGAAGAAATAGAACAAGGGTTTGTTTCTTATGAAGTTATAAAAGTACTGATTCGATTGTGCAGCGATTATAAACTATTGAATGAAAAGCAATACGAGTATGCTTCTAAATTTTTGGTTGAAATTGGAGCGTTGTTGGGCGGGTGGTATAAGCCGTATAGAATAATTGATCGATGAATGGCGGTTCTTCAATGAATCAACATTCATCAGTCCGTTATGGACTGAACCCCACGAGATACGAAATTATCTCATGGGGTGAAGGGATAAGATCTAATTAGACGCTTTCAAACGCGGCGGCAATTGGAACAATGGCGCGAATGCCGGAGCTTTCACACTCAATCTGAATAATGTGCCCTCGAATACGAATACTAACATCGGTTTCCGCTGCGTGCGCTTCAGTGATTTATTGAATAACTGGCCAGAATTTTCATCTTAATTGAGATGAGGAGCGAGCCATTAAACCCCAGATTTTGTTCCTTTCCGAAAGGCCTGCCCGCTTGCTTAGCTTGCGAGGCAGGCAGGGAAAATATTAAGCCCGTACCCCAAGGAAGTAAAAGTAAAATTTTGAAATTTCTTTCTTGGGTTAATAGGCTTTAACATTCTCGTCATTGCGATCCGCCAGTTGGCGGAGAAGCAATCTCTACGAAAAACAAATTATGAAAACGCATAATAATTTATTTGAAAAAATTTGTTCTTTTGAAAATTTGCATCATGCTTATTTGAATGCCAGAAAATGCAAAAGATACCGGAGCGAAATTCTGCAGTTTAGTTTTAATTTGGAAGAAAACTTGTTGAAGTTGCAAGGGGAATTGTTAAGCCAGACCTATCGACATGGCGGCTATAGAGAATTTATTGTCTGTGATTCCAAAAAACGGTTGATAAAGGCGGCTCCATTTCGGGATAGAGTCATTCACCACGCGCTATGCAATATCATTGAGCCGATATTTGACCAAAGATTTATTTACGATTCATACGCATGTCGAAACGGAAAAGGAACCCACAAGGCGATCAAGCGATTGGAAAAGTTTTGGCAGACGGCGGAAAATCTGGGGGGGGGGTAAAAGAAAGAATTTATTTTGCTTGCAGTGCGACGTGAGCAAATATTTTGACAGTATTGACCATAAAATTTTGCTGGCAATAGTGAAAAAGAAAATAATTGACGGCAAAACATTGCGGTTACTGGAGGAGATTATAAATAGCGGGCATAGCAAAAAAGTTTTTGAGAATTTGTTTGAGTATAAATTGGCGGGCATCCCCATAGGCAATCTTACCAGCCAGCTGTTCGCCAATATATACTTGAACGAGCTGGACCAGTTTGTAAAACATAAATTGCGAGAAAGATTTTATGTCCGCTATATGGACGATTTCCTAATTCTAAGCCGCGATAAGAAAATGCTGCACGATTTAAAACAAACAAT
>CAZTST010000387.1:0-1611 GCA_964616585.1 uncultured Draconibacterium sp. | reverse complement strand
TGGAACGACAGTAACCGACAAAACTACTATTAAAATTACTAATGGTCCAGTAAAAATAAGTCTTGATGCTGATCCAAAGATTATCAAAGCTAGTGCAACTAATTCCTCTAATATTACTGTTTCTTTAAAAAATGCTGCAAATGAAATATTAAGTAAAAAAGATTTATTTACTGATGTCGAAATAACTTTTAGTGTTTCTGGCGAAGGAAATTTGCCTACAATGCCTACAACTACAATTACAATACCTTATGGTAGTGGTGACACAAGTTTAGCTATTTCCACTATAATCTTAAATTCTACCGGTAACCCAGGATTGGCAAGTGTTATTGCAACAGCTGCTGATTTAGAAAGTGGTAAAATTGATGTCCGATTTTTAGGTCCGCCTGTTGCTATATCAATTTCAGCGAATCCAAATCCTATGTATTTAGATGATGCATATTCTACGATAACTGTAAGTTTATTAGATATAAATGGATTTAATACGAATCCTACTAATGAGTCTATTACTATTTCCTTAGTATTAACAGACAATGGTACCAAGGGAGATCTTGAAGAGCCATCTTCTTGGGTTTTTCCTGCTTCTGATTTAGAAGGTGTTATTAATGAAACAAAATTTTCAGGGCAATCATCTACGGGTACAGCGATTATTACTGCAAGTGCAAGTGGAGGTGGATTAACAACAGTGTCTGTTACTATAAAGGTTATATCAAAATTAGTTCCGGATCATATTAAATTGACAGCAAGTCCTCAAATTCTTCCAGCCGGTGGCACTTCTACTATCACAGCTATTGTATATGATATAAGTGGAAAGATTGTTACAAACTATACTGGAACTATAACTTTTGAGACAACTAAAGGCACTTTTACAAATGGAAATAATTCTATTACCATGAATACAACCAATGGCGTTGCAACTACAGAATTGTCTTCATTAAATTCAGGCAATGCTACCGTTACTGTTTCTTCATCACCAGATAAGTTAAGTTCTGTACCAGCAAAAGGTGTAGTAGTAGGATTTTATGATGTACCAGATCATATCAAATTAAATGCAAATCCAATAAATGTAAAAATAGGTGTAGGAAATTTTTCAACTATTACTGCTACTGTTTGTGATGAAAATGGTATCACTGTACTAGAATACGTTAGCGATGTCACTTTTACAAAAGATCCTTCAAGCTTTGGAAATTTTATTGGAGAAAATCCTGCAACTGTTACTAATGGGGTAGCTACCATAAAATTGTCTTCTAATGAAATTGGAACTGCGACCATTACTGCTACAGACGGTACTATTTCGTCTAATAATATCTGTAAAGTAGAATTTTATGAACAAACTACTTTGACTTTAGTGGATAATAGTATAATATTTAACTCAATAGATAAAACAGTTACCTTTACTATTAAAGTAACTGGAGAAAATATTGAAGTAGATGAAATGAAAATTTCCTGGTCAGAAAGCAGTCCTTCACAAAGATTATATAAAATTGCTATAAATGAGGTTGAAGTTTACAATGGTAATAATAAAAGCGGTATAATTGCTGATATTATCAATACTATTCTATTAGCTGGAGAAAGCAATATATCTAATATTAAATTAACCTTTGGACAGGATAT
>CAZTST010000386.1:0-1690 GCA_964616585.1 uncultured Draconibacterium sp. | reverse complement strand
TGTTCCATCGCCTTTAACAAAATCTCCTACTTCTTTTAAAAAGGTATCTATTCCGCCAATGCCTGCAGCCCATATAACACCAACGCGGTCGCCATTTATACTTTTAGCATCTAAACCGGCATCCGTAATTGCTTGTTGAGCAGCAACTAAGCCATATTGAGCATAAATATCATATTTGCGCGCTTCTTTCCTATCGAAATAATCGAGAGAATCAAAACCTTTTACTTCGCAGACAAATTTAGTTTTAAATTTGCTGGTGTCAAATCTGGTAATCATATCAGCACCTGAAACCCCATTAAGCAAACCGTCCCAAAGTTCGGGAACAGTATTGCCTAATGGCGTTACGGCACCAAGACCAGTAACAACGACTCGTCGTAATTCCATAAAATGAAATTTTTATTGAGCGTGTTCCTCAATATAGGCAATAGCTTCACCTACAGTTTGAATATTCTCTGCTTGATCGTCAGGAATGCTCATGTTGAATTCTTTCTCGAATTCCATGATTAATTCAACTGTATCTAATGAATCAGCACCTAAGTCGTTAGTAAAACTTGCTTCAGGTGTTACTTCACTAGGATCTACTCCTAATTTATCAACTATAATGTCGATAACTTTAGCTTTTTTGTCAGACATGTTTTTCTCCTTTTTTATTTAACAAGCGGCAAAGGAAATTATTTACAGCATACAAAGCAAAAAAAAAACGTTATTTATTGTGAAAATATATTCTAAAGTGATGGATATCAAATAAATCATAAATTCGAATATTCGACCAAAAAATTCGATAAATTTTAAAAATATAGGATATTTTGATTATTTTAGATTTTATAATGATTCAAAAATTCTATTTACAGCTCTTTTATTATTTTGAAAAAGGCTATTTTTGCCTCAACAAAAAAAAAATGGTGGAAATTAAACCCCGAATTGCCATTTTTGCTTCAGGCTATGGAAGCAATGCTGAAAGTATTGTTCAATATTTCAGAAATAGAGACTCTGCTTCAGTAGATTTAATTGTGAGTAATAATGTTAACGCTTATGTTCTCAAGCGAGCAGAAAAGTTAGGAATTAGTTTCTATGTTATTAATCGAACTGATTTTAAACAACCCGAAAACTTAATCAAACTTCTAGAGAAAAATAAAATTGATTTTATTGTACTTGCAGGATTTCTTTGGTTAATACCATTGGAATTGATTTCAATTTTTCCACAAAGAATAATAAATATTCATCCTGCTTTGTTGCCAAAATATGGTGGGAAAGGTATGTATGGAGAACATGTTCATAAAGCTGTTTCGGAATCAGGAGATATTGAAACCGGAATAACTATCCATTATGTAAATCAGGATTACGATGAGGGTGCAATAATTTTTCAAAAAAAGATTGAAATTAAAGCCGGAGAAAAGCCGGAAATGATTGCTGAAAAAATTCATGCATTGGAACATGCTCATTTTCCGATAATTATAGAGAAAATTATAAAATCAAAAAGTTAAAAAGAAATTTAGACAGTTTCTTAAACTAACTAATTACAAACTCACATAAATCAGATTGCAAGATATAAGCCAATTCTTCAAAATTATCTTCTCTTGTTTCGGTAAATAGGAATCCAAAAAGAGGATATTCGTGATAATTAAACTCTCTTAATTCCAAAGGTTTTTCAAATCGCGATAATAATTTTTGATAATCGAAAGATTTAATT
>CAZTST010000385.1:0-1759 GCA_964616585.1 uncultured Draconibacterium sp. | reverse complement strand
AATGCCTAAGCCACTGAAATAGATTCCTCTGGTAAATAGATATTTTCCTCGACTAGGTTGCAAGATAGCGATGATGAGCTTGGCCTTAATTGCTTCATGAGCTTGTTTCATTTGTGAAAGAATAACCGGAAGTAATGAGATATTTTTATCGGCGATGGCTATTAATGCAATTTTGCTTAGCGGTGAAAGCGCTTCATAATCTTCCCTGCTGATATGCTCAATGTTGAGTGTTCTGCCAAAGGCAGGTGAAAATCCAAGCATAAAAAAGAGAATAAAAAGCATATGTTTTTTCATAAAATTCCCATCAGATAGGTAAAAACCACTTTTTTAAGTATACCAGAACCCTGTTTTTTGTCTAAAGTGACTTTAGGCTTTACGTCGCTAAGGTTATGGCATGTATGCCCAAACCTTTAATAAAAGGTACTAAACTAATTGTTGGATTACCTCCTAACATAAATAATATTTTTTTCTCACCTTGCCAGGTGAAATGACATAAAAAACCTTTTCGTTAGGAGGTACTTGTCTACCTCCTAACAACCAGGACACCAATAGTTCCCTTGGATTCCTTCGCTTGAAACGATACTCACTTACCTAGCGGTTCAGAGTATCTGCCAAGCTTAAAGGTATTTTTTTTAATTATAGCGTGCTCCACTAAGCTTCACACATTTCTCCGATTGCCTGAATAGCGGCTTCATAAAAATCTTTAATATCTTGAGCCGCCTTTCTGATTGCATGTTTGACAGCGGCCCAGTGATGCTCTATCGGATTAAAATCAGGTGAATAAGGAGGCAAAAAAATTACTCTGCATTTTGCAGCTTCAATAAGCGCGATAACCTTTTTAGATTTATGAAACCTGGCATTATCAATAACAAGTACCATTCCTGGTTTTAATACTGGAACAAGAACTTGTTCTACATAAGTTTCATAAACTGCTGCATTTGAGTATCCCTCAAAAAGGAATGGTGCGAATAGCTGGTTTGAGTTAAGTGCTGCAGTTATATTATAGCGTGTTTTGCGCACCCCTTTTTTTACCGCATGGCAGCGTTTTCCGCAAGGTGCCCATCCAGTTAATACAACTTCATTATCATCAATTCCAGCCTCATCCGAATAAACAATTTTTTTTGGATCTATAACTTTGATTTCTTCCAAGTATAGCTCACGCTTTTTTTGGTTTGCTTCGGAATAACTAAATGTTTTTTTTTAGACGTATAGCCAATTTTGTTCAGCGCTCGTAACATTGGGCTTTCTGATATGCTAATTCCAGTAACCTTTTCCCATTCGACTCTCATTTGTGCTGAAGTGCAACATTTGTGCTTTTCGACGAATGCTTCAAACTTCTTCCAGTCAGTAATTTTATGGCTATGTCCCTTTTGATAGTTAATTTTTGGGGCAAGGCTGTTTGTTTTTTCTCTTAACCTTTTCCAATCATAAATAACGCTTCTGCAAACATGGAATACTTTTTCAGCCTCAGTTGGGCGCATGCCACCGTCAACTGCCCTCATAACACTCTCTCGCAAATCTACGCTAAATGCCATTTTCTACTCCTTATCCAAACTGCCTTGGAATTAATTTAACATTTTTGTAGGAATTTTAAAGGAGATGGCTATATTATGCAGGTCCATGGCGAGATAAATATCACAAAGAAGCTATTCAAAGAGGCCAAAAACCAACGGTACGTCGTTGTCCCTTTTGTCATATACCTGATCATGAAAAACTTTATACATCAAAACATTGCTATGTAACTTTAAGTATTAGTCCT
>CAZTST010000384.1:0-1777 GCA_964616585.1 uncultured Draconibacterium sp. | reverse complement strand
TCAATCCAAAACCGGGAAATTCTTTGGGTGAAACTACCAAAGTTAATCATTACATTATTCCTGATTTTGTTATCACCAATAATGATGGAGAACTTGAACTGAATCTAAATTCGCGAAATGCTCCGGAACTTCGTTTAAGCAATACATATAAAGAAATGCTTTTATCTTATTCCGTTAATCAAAACAAACAAAATAAAGAAGCTTTTCAGTTTGTAAAACAAAAAGTAGATTCAGCAAAATGGTTTATCGATGCAATAAAACAAAGACAACACACTTTGTTTATTACCATGAAAGCCATAATGGATTATCAATACGAATATTTTTTAAGTGGCGATGAGGTGGATATTAATCCAATGATTTTGAAGGATATAGCAGAAAAAGTAAATCTTGATATTTCAACTATTTCACGTGTTGCCAACAGTAAATATGTTCAAACACCTTTTGGTACAATATTATTAAAGAAATTATTTTCTGAAAGCTTAAAAACCGATAGCGGCGAAGATGTTTCAACTATCGAAGTCAAGAAAATTCTTACGGAATGTATTAGTATTGAAGATAAAACCAAACCGCTAACCGATGAACAATTAACTGATATTCTGAAAGAAAAAGGCTATATTATTGCTCGGCGAACTTTTGCAAAATACCGCGAGCATTCTGGAATTCCTGTTGCTCGCTTGCGTAAAGAGCTTAACTAGTACTGAGATAGAAAAGCCCTAAGTTCGTTACTTATTTTTTCATTTTCTAGTAAAAATCCATCATGGCCAAAATCTGATTGTATCATCTTGAGCTTTGAATTTGGAATTAAGTTATGCATAAATGCTTGTTCGTCAGGCCAAAATAAAATATCCGACTCAATGCCGATAATAAGCGTTTTTGCACAGATTTGTTTTAATGCATTTTCCAATCCTCCACGGTTTCGGCCAACATCATGAGTATCAAGCATATTTAAAAGTGTATAATACGAATATGCATTGAAACGTTTGGCCAACTTTTCTCCTTGATATCTTTGATACGAATCTACTTTAAAATCCGTTATTTTATCGGCCTCAATTTCTGATTGTGTCAGCTCATAAGCCTTTGCATTTCTATAACTTAGCAATGCCATTGAGCGAGCTGCTTTCATTCCTTTTATTCCGCCATTTGGTGTATCCAAATAAAAACTTTCATCGGCTTCAATAATCATACGTTGAGTTGTATTATGAGCTCGTCGCCAGGTTGAAATAACAGAATTTGTTGCAATTAATGCAAGATGTTTTATCGCTTTTGGTTGCATAATAGACCATTCCAAGGCTTGATGTCCACCAATAGAGCCACCAATTAATAAATATATATTCTCAATGTTTAAATGTTTTGCTAGAATAATATGAGCTGCCACCAAATCGCGTACTGTTAAATATGGAAAATTGCGATAATAAGTTGTTTTTGTAGAAGGATTAATGCTTAAAGGTGAAGTAGTTCCATAAGGTGAGCCCAAAATATTGGCGCAAACTATAAAATAGTTATCAGGTGAAAAAAACTTGTTTTTTCCAACCATTCCCGGCCACCAGCTTTCGGGTTTTGCATCCGCTGTAAAAGCATGACAAATCCACACAACATTTGTTCTGTTTTCATTTATTTTTCCTGAAGTTGTAAAGGCAATTTTTAGTTGCTCAATAGTATCGCCTAATTCAGTTTCGAAATTATCTAAATGATAATAAGTTTCAGTGTTGGTCATGTTTTTTTTACGAAAATAGAAAATATAAGCTAAATGAGTTTTTATTTTTTTCAATTTTAGTAA
>CAZTST010000383.1:0-1788 GCA_964616585.1 uncultured Draconibacterium sp. | reverse complement strand
AAAATCAGCAAATTATCGATAGAAACAGGTGCCATGTTTAGCGGAAATTGTATAATGAACAATTCGGCTTCAAAAGTATCAAATGAAAACAGACAAATCCAAAAAGGAACTTAATGCTTATGTAAAATATTCCGGTTTGGCTATTCAAATGGGGCTGATTATATGTGCAGGAATGTATGGAGGTTTCCGGTTAGATAAATATATAGCTTGGCGGTTTCCTGTTTTTACATTAATATTATCACTCGGATCTGTTGCCCTAGCTATTTATGTTGCCATTAAAGATTTTATAAAAAAATGAATCTCATTATGAATCTGAAATTCAATAAGTTCACCAAACAATTGATAATTATTTCTATAATTACCATATCACTTAATTTTGCTTTAACCAATGTAGTACCAAATAAATTTATCAGCTCTGTATGGCTCTTTATCGCCTTGTTCTTTTTTGCCATAACTTTATTAGTTCATCGTTTTCTGCTTAAAAAAGCTGACGGTAACCAAGGAAAATTTATCAATGCCTTTATGCTGAGCACTACCGTAAAATTACTTCTGTATTTGAGTATCATTTTAATTTATGTGCTTCTAAATCGCAATGATGCCGTTGGGTTTATTTTTACTTTCTTTATTTACTATCTGATTTATACTGTTTTTGAGATAGTTTCTATTTTAAGATTTTTACGAGAATTTCAAAAGTATAAATAAGGAAAACCTTTAACATTTACAAACTAAACCTCAAGC
The DNA here is from genome assembly GCA_964616585.1 of uncultured Draconibacterium sp. Classification (GTDB taxonomy): domain Bacteria; phylum Bacteroidota; class Bacteroidia; order Bacteroidales; family UBA12170; genus UBA12170. The sequence goes on along the minus strand of CAZTST010000383.1, from coordinate 1,050 downwards.
CTTTTTATTTGTTTCAATGCTTTTTGTACCTTTGTAGCAGAGCGAAAAATTAGCCCATTATGATATATATTACTCGACGCGAACGCTTTACAGCAGCTCATAGGTTATTTAAAGCCGAATATTCTGACGAAGAAAATCTGGAAGTCTTCGGAAAATGCTCCAACCCTAACTGGCATGGGCATAATTATCAATTGTTTGTAACGATAAAAGGGAATATTAATCCTGAAACAGGTTTTCTAATCAATCTTATAGAATTAAAAAACTTGGTGAGAGAAAAAATTATTTCTAAAGTCGACCATAAAAATTTAAATCTGGAAGTTGATTTTTTAACCGATAAATTTACAAGTACCGAGGTTATTGCAGTTGCTATTTGGAATGAATTAGAAAAAGAAATTGATGAATTGGGGGCCGAACTTCATTGTGTAAAAATTTCAGAAACAGAAAATAATTCGGTTGAATATTTCGGCGAGAAGGACTAAGCCGCTTTTTAATGCAGAAAATTTAAAACTATGCTAGATTACGAAAAAATAGAACAATGGAATACTGAAAAATTAGATAAACTCAGTCATCATTATTTTGAAATATTGAAACTTATTGGCGAAGACCCAAATCGTGAAGGTTTGCTGGAAACACCACTACGCGTTGGAAAAGCCATGCAATATATGACTCAGGGTTATGATGTTAATCCTGAAGATATTTTGCGTTCGGCCATGTTTAAAGAAGATTATCGCGAAATGGTAATCGTAAAGGATATTGAAATATACTCAATGTGCGAACATCACATGATTCCATTTATTGGCAGAGCTCATGTGGCTTATATTCCGGATGGTTATATTACAGGGCTTAGTAAAATTGCCCGAGTGGTAGAAGCATATGCTCGCCGACTTCAGGTTCAGGAGCGATTGACAACTCAAATAAAGGATGCAATTCAAAATACTCTTCATCCTCTTGGTGTGGCCGTTGTAATTGAAGCCAAACACCTTTGCATGGCTATGCGTGGTGTTCAGAAACAAAATTCGGTTACAACAACATCCGATTTTACGGGAGCTT
>CAZTST010000382.1:855-1801 GCA_964616585.1 uncultured Draconibacterium sp. | reverse complement strand
GTTGCGAATAGCGCCTGAAACAAGCTGGGATGATGCAGTAAAAGCAAAAACTTAATTTTAAAACAACGGTTGATATTAAGGGTTTTGATGATGTAGGACTTTTAAATAAAGTTACTCAAGTTATTTCTAATGAGTTACGCATAAATATGATGAGCTCCAGCTTCAAATCAGGAGCAGGTGTATTTAGCGGACAAATAAAAGTCTTTGTTCACGATGTGGAACATCTTGAATTACTTATCGAAAAACTTAAAAATATTCCTGGTGTGGAACAAGTGTATAGAAAAGATTAAAGTCTTGATTACTGAAAAAAAATAAATGAATTTATAATTCTATTTGTTGCATTAATCGATAAACAGGATATGAGAAATAATAGTTACCCCACTGCGGAACCAAATAACGATCGAAAAAATTCCATTTTAATAATCCATCATCAGTTTCAGGTTCAAGAAGATAAGCCGCAAGACTTCCGAGTTTTTGACTGCTCAAAACGTAGTAGGTGTCTTTTTTGAATTCTTTCTTTTCTACTTCAAATTTTCCCTCAACAGTATTCAGATAATGACCTTGATTTAGTCTTTCTGTGGGTTTTAAACTACTTATCTTGTAACTTTCAACATCTAGTACCATATCCTTTTTCAATTTGTGTATTTCAATTCCGTGAAGTTGAAGGAGTCCGATAATTTCTTTATCGTTTACATCTAAAATATATGCATAAGGATAAGCAATTTGTTTAATTGCGTAATAATCAGCAATATATGGAACTGTGACATTGATCTGGCGATCGGTTTTAATATATCGTGTACGACCATTATCATCTTTAATAGCATCTACTTCGTAAGTCATTATAGTTTCATGATTTGGAGTTGGACGACCTTCATATTTTAAAGCAAACGAATCTGCTTTGATCGGATTCAATCCTTTGAGAAGGTTTTTTTGATCGGCTTCAGCC
>CAZTST010000382.1:0-845 GCA_964616585.1 uncultured Draconibacterium sp. | reverse complement strand
TTAAAGGGTTTGATGATGGCCTCAATTTTTTTCATTTAGAACCTCCTTTGCACATATGTGTGGCAGACTGTTTAAAATAGATGTTTTAATATGTTTAAGCTTTTCTTCTGCTTTGATCGGATTCAATCCTTTGAGAAGGTTTTTTTGATCGGCTTCAGCCAAAATGCCTTTGATTTCATTTTTATTTAAAACCGCAAAATCCATTATTGATAGAAGCAATTTATAACTGCCTAAAACTCGTGATTTGTAATCTGCATAAACATAATTTTCGTTTAAAATAGACAAACGATTTCTAACGCCAACATAATTAGTCATATAGCGTGTTTCTGATGCATAAGAAATCCAACCTTTTGAGTGGTCGCCACGATCGACAAACTCGCCATAAAAGCAATTAAGAGTTTCGTATTTTCCACGCAAAGTTTCAGAAACCCAAGGCATCATTTTATCGCGCATATAATTTATCAAATTACGATCGCCATTAGGATTCATTTGCCATGTAAATGTAACTGGTTCAACATGATATGAGCCATTTGTAGTATGCATGTCAACAACAATTGCCGGATCCCAGACATTGTAAATCTTTCCAACAACAGCCTGCATTTCAGGAGTTTCCAATTTCATGGCATCACGATTAATATCAAGAAACTGACCATTATGTCGAACTCCAACAGATTTTGGTCCGTTTTGATTTGTACGATTCTGATCGCTCATTTTATCATTTCCGTCGGCATTCAAATCTGGCACTACTAATATTATTAGATTTTTAAAAAAATCGCTATCAGGATTTTTAATTAATTCGCGAGCAAGTGCTTGAGTGGCTTCTTTTCCTTCCACTTCACCTGAAT
>CAZTST010000381.1:0-1813 GCA_964616585.1 uncultured Draconibacterium sp. | reverse complement strand
CAGGCAGGTTTGGGATTTGGGGTTGACAGATTGCAACTGTGGCAATTTGTTGTGATCGATTATAATTTACCAAGCCGCAATTTATAAAAACTATTTGTTCCGTTGGAACTTTTAGTGTTTTTAAATAATATTTTGCAATATAAAATCAAAAACGCCATGGCAAAAATCCAGCCAAAATCATTTGGTGGGGCGCTGGATAAAAAGATTTTCCAGCGTTTTGATTTCATCAAAAAATCTATACCTCAGAAACAAAACATCTTCAAACTATTTTTAATCGCGGTTTTTTGCTTCGCGAGTTTTGGCGCAGGGAAGGCGGGGGCGGCAACAACAATCATCAATCCTGATAAAACTCTTGTATGATACGGACAGGAGAAATTTTAATTAAATTTTAATTTGAGAAATATGTTTAAAAGAAAATTATCAAAAACATGGTTAACGACTTGCGTAATTTTTACATTTTTTTCAATGTGTCTGCCATTTTTCGCAAATGCGGAAACAACGAGAATAATTACGGAAAGGTATTACTATATCGGATTTGACTATGATTCAACGGATGTAATAATAGAACGAGTTAAAACTGCTCATATAGACGGCATACTGGCAGGAAAAAGAGAATTAAACAGTTCAGATCATCCTATTAATGATGCAAAAATTCAAGAAATACAGGCACAAGGGATACAAGTATTTTTACTTTGGCAAGCCACAAATGATAATAATAATACCCGTGAATGTACTTTAACGGAAATGAAAACAAGATTAGATTGTCGATTTTGGGATGTTTCTAATCAGGATATAGCCGATGTAAGGATAGCGCAATTGCAGGATCAGTTAAATGAATTTCCATCGCTTAACGGGATACAGCTGGAAGAACCAACGATTGAATTAACTGATCCTTTATGCTCAAAAATAACAACGCCGGGACCAAAGACATACGCCGCACTTTCACCAAAACTAACAATATTTTTACAGCGCGTAAGAAATACACTTCCTGCGAATATGCACTTTAGTATGAATAGTCCTTCCTTAGCACCTTTTGGAGATGCGAAATATTGCGCCGGGTTAGATTTTGTCACTCTTGATTCATTGGGAGTATTTGATTTTATTTCTTTACAAACTGGTGGAACAACCTCCGTAACTTCTTACATGCAGATTGTAAACGGTTGGAAAGCAAAATTTCCCAATACTTTTATATTACCTATCGTTTATGGATGGGACGCTGGATTAGGCGGGACAATGTCTCGTCTTGCTTGTTTAGCTTCTTGTCCAACACCACCATGCTACGGACATAGAGATTGTTGGAATAATGATTTTCTTAATGCAATTTACAATATACAAGTAATTAATAATAGCCGTGTTGGTCTTACACAAGTACACTGGTCGATATGGTATGAATGGATTAATGACTGGTCAAGCTATCCTTGTTTATCTGGTACATGGGGTTTAGCTTGCGCGGTTGGAGGAATCCCATTACCTGCATTATCCAATCGTGTTTCTTTTCCCACCTTCACCCCTTCCCCGAATCTCACTTATACCTCTGCTCAAGATATTTCAATTTTTACCTCAACCGAGGATGATATCATTCGCTACACCAAAGACGGAACCGATCCCACCGAAGCTTCTCTGATTTACACTGCGCCAATCACCATTTCTTCCACCACCACCATCAAAGCCAAAGCATTTAAAACAGGATTGGAACCCAGCAATATAGCCACAGCAAAATACAATATCTGCATAGAGCCTGATTGCGTGGTAACTTTTACTTCCATCAGCGTTTCACCTTCCTCAACTTCTGTTTTAGTCAACGGAACCCAAT
>CAZTST010000380.1:0-1859 GCA_964616585.1 uncultured Draconibacterium sp. | reverse complement strand
ATTTGGGAACATCCTCCGCTCGATGAAAAACAACAGCAAACGTTTATACAGGACTTTCGATTTATTACTCAACATGTCGCAACTTCAAACCGGTAAGTATGACGCCCGTTTTGAAAAAATTGATCTCTACTCGTTATTAAAAACTCTGCAAAATGAATTTGCTTCTATGGCTGAAGAGAAAAACCTCAGCTTAGAACTAACAAGTTCAATTACCGAAGAGGACACTGTTATTGTTGATCATTATTCCTTAGCTCAAATCTTTATTAACCTACTAGATAACGCCATTAAGTACACAGACAAAGGTTGGATTAAAATCAACATCTATCGTGAGGGTTCAAACTATTGTGTGGATGTTTCTGATTCCGGGAAAGGAATGTCGAAAGAATATATCGAAAAACTATTTGTTCCTTTTACTCAGGAAGAGATGGGATACACCAGGCGATATGAAGGCACCGGTTTAGGACTAGCGATGATTAAGAGTTTTTTGGATGTTAACAAAGCTAAAATTAAAATCAGAAGTGAATTAAATCACGGATCAACATTCACAGTAATTTTAAGTGGAGATAAAAAATGGGGAATCTAACAGAAGCAAAACCCAAACTCCTAATTGCAGAAGATGATTTTGAGAATCAGAAGTTTCTTCAACTTTTTCTTAAAAAGTATTTTACGGTTGATATTTGTGATTCGGCTCATACTTTTTACGAATTATTAAATAAAGAGAAGTATGATATCATCTTGATGGATATTTCTATTAAAGGAGAAAAAAACGGTTTGGTATTAACAAAGGAATTGAAGAACAATCCCGATTACTCCGCCATACCGATAATTTGCTATACTGCTCATGCATTCAATAAAGATAGGATTAATGCTCTTGAAGCGGGCTGTGATATATATTTGAGCAAACCTTCAGATATTCATACTCTACTAAATGCGCTTTTCGATTTACTAAGCGTGAAAGGAAAATTCTTGATGGGATCAAACAGTTCTCAGAGTTTTGCTACAACATAACAAAAAAACCACCCAAAACGAGTGGGAATAAAAAGTCTTTGCGGTAAAAGATTTGAGATCGGACAAAAAATCACAATAGACCGGCGCGCTGGGTTCGCTCCCTTTCGCTGCCTTTTTATTAAAACGAAAGAAATCAATATTAGACTAAGAAAAAGATTTAATTCCATTTCCATTCTTTGTTATTCCAAGTTTTGGTCACCTTTACTTCAATACAAGCCGGTTCAATAAATCTCTCAATTTTAGAAACTATTTCGGAGAAGTTATACTCGCTTTTGAGTAAGCGCTTTTTCAAAAAAGCAGTCCAGAATGCTTGTAGGTTTTTATCATACTTAAACTTATCATTAAAAAGCGATTGCCGTTTATCAATTGAAGTCTGACGGTTATTGAATGTTTCTTTTAATGCTGTATGCAATGTTAGAAGATCGAACTCTTTATTCGAAGCGAAGAAATGAATGTCGTAAAAATCTTTCATTCTACTGGTAGCGAGACCAAGAGAAACAGCGGCTTCAAATTTTTCTGCTACGGCAGATTCAAGCGAATATACTTTTAAGCGAGGAGCTTCAAAATCAAGTAAAGTAGGATAATCAATTTCTAATGATTCCGGAAAGATGACATCGCCGAATCCGATATCAATTTGAATTTGCTGTCTTGCTGAACCAAGCCCGGCAATCAGGTTAATTCTTATTCCATGGTATTCATCTTGTTCGATAATTTCTTCGGCAGAAACTGAACCGGGATCGAAAACAATTCCATCTTCAAAATTGATTGCAGCAATTTCTCTAAAGATATCCTTAAAAGAATCAGTTTCGTTGGGCAAAGAACTTCCGAGCAGATCAATACCATGGAATAAG
>CAZTST010000379.1:0-1860 GCA_964616585.1 uncultured Draconibacterium sp. | reverse complement strand
CGTGATCTTGACAATTTTGACAAACTGGCTTGATATCTTGATAAAGATAATCAAGCTCTGAGTACATTTTAAGCAAATGTGGATTCATAGTCAATTCTCCTTATCAGTGGACATCTTTTTTGTTCGTTTAAACAGATATTAATGCCTGGCGAAAAAAAAGACGTATAACAGCATTTACCGCATTCGGGGCGCTTTATCTTGCTGAAGAAATAACCAACCCATTCTTCCATCTCTCTTGTATTCTGTTTCAGAATATTTGCCATTCTTTGAAATGGTGATTTGAAAGCAAGCTCCACGCAAGCAAAGAGCGTCCCGTTAGATTGTAGATAAACCGTGTCTGGAGATATTAGGCAATCCGAATTTATTCCAAACCTCTCTATCTCAATAACTTTTTGCAATTGAAGTAGAATAGAATCGGCCCTATCCGTGGTTTTCTTGGGGGATAGAAGTAGTTTTTTGTTTTTTTGCGCTCTTCCCTCCGGGTTAATTTCATTAAAATGAAAATTATTAACGCCAAGTGGAATCATTTTTTCTATGAATACGCCAATGGAATTTTCATTTAATGCGTGTATGGTAGTATATACTGAGACATCGATATTAAAGTCAGAAATCAGCTCAATCGCGGAAACGCATTTATTGTATATCCCTCTTCCTCTGATTTTGTCTTGAACCTGCTGATGCCCTTCTATGCTAACCGCTATGCTCCGAATGTATCTCCCGACATTTTCTAAAAACAGTTTATTTATCATCGTTCCGTTTGTGATAAGGTAAACAACAAGTCCTAAATAATGCGCTTCTCTTATAATCAAACAGAGATCATCGCGCATCAACGGTTCTCCGCCCGTAATAAACAGCCTTTTGCCTCCAAGCTTTACAATACTGGATATGGCATTAAAGGCTTCTTTGGTTGTCATTTCGTAATCGGAATGATCACCCAAGATACAATGAAGGCAGCTAAGGTTGCACCTTTTTGTTATTTCCCAATGCCAATCCCATATTGCAAGCTTGGTGTTCATAGAATTATCCCTCCAAAATGTCAATTGCTTTGATTTGCTCCAGTGTTGAAACCATGTTTCTTATTTCCTCGCGGTCAACTACTTCGGCGTTTTTTCTGATTAAGGTTTCTTCGTCTGATACGCCGGAAATAATCTGCTTCATTATAGCGACTGCTAAGTCATCGATGAGGACAGTTTGGTACCTTGTTACAAGATAACTCTCGCAGTGATACTGATTGAGCCGCGTATATTTGTTTACAACAAACTGTCGGAACTTTTGCGGAACAGAAGATGAAAATTTCTTTTGAAGTAATGATTTCTCGGGTTTGCAAAAGCATCCGTTTTCCCTCACCGCATAGTCAATGCAAAATAAATCTGATTTACTCGCATCCACTTTGCAACCGCACATGCATTCTAACAAAACTGAACAGGCAGTGCACGGCTTTTCAACCCAGGAAAGATTACGAAATTCATCTAACTCCGGTTTATGCCAGATTTTTTCTATTTTTTCGCTAAGGACATTTCCATAAACAAGTTCAGACTGATTACACAATCGCAAATCTCCTTTGGGGTTAATAGCGCAAAAGGTAATTCCTGCGCCACAGTCTGCGGACATATTTTCTGCCAACAGACGTTCATCTAAACAGAATGGAATTGCCGTTCCCCAGCCCACTGGAATATTGAAATCGTTCCTGGCTTCTATCATTTGGCCAAGGGCAATCCTGAATTGGTCCAGTGATGGTTTCAGCTCCGAGGAATGGATACTGCCGACACCGCCATCTTCGTATCGATCTACAAATATGCTTTCCATTCCGACTTGTTTCGCCAATTTTATAACCTCGTACATCTGAGAAAAATTGATTTT
>CAZTST010000378.1:0-1891 GCA_964616585.1 uncultured Draconibacterium sp. | reverse complement strand
GACTTCGACTTTTAGAAAATGAGGAAAGTAAAGTAATTGCTTTAAGAAATGCTATCCAAGAAGGACTGAACAGCCCAATAGTTGAAAACTTTGACTTCGAAGAAAATCTGAAAAAATTAAAATCTGAAAAACGAAATAATGGTTAAAATTTCTTTCAGACAAAAAGCAAACGAAGACCTGAATAACATCTGGAATTATACTTATGAGAACTGGTCTGAAAATCAAGCAGACAAATATTATGCGACAATTAAATTTGATTGTTTAGAAATCGGAAAGAACCCTAGACTTGGAAAAAGTTATAATGAAATAAGTAGAAATTTACTCGGACTCAGATCTGGAAAACACATTATATTTTATCATTCGATTTCTGAAAAAGAAATTGAAATTATTAGAATATTACACGAAAGAATGGATTTAAAAAATAGATTGACTGAATAAAAAAAACTACACCCAACGGCTCATATGCAATGCGGGCTTTGGTCGAGAATTTGGCAAAAATGCGCTGTCTTAAATCCGCCAAATCGCTGATTTGGTAAAATAGTAATTAATGAATAAATTAGATTTGGCTCAGTCGGGAGAGAATAAGAAAGGCTTCGAAATCCCGCACTGCACATAGCCAGAACGTCAGACTGTCTAATAACTATTAAAAAACAATTATTTTGACAAAAAAGTAAAATGTATAATATTATAAAACAGTTATTTAGGAAATTGCAGATTAAGTAAAAATGAAAATATTTGGGGTTATTAGACGAACTGACGTTACCGCTAATGCAAAAAAAGTCGCATATTTGTAAAATACGTACTAATTTTTGTACTTTTGGTACAAATTAGAAAAACATGGGACAAGACACACCATATCGGATTTTGGATAAACTTCCCCCTTCAAAGGAAAAAGTTGAAACAATTAAAATATTAAGAGAAGCAAACAAAGCAACTGCAGCTTTGGCTGAGTTAAAGGGGATTGCTAATACAATTCCAAACCAATCAATGCTGGTAAATGCAATTGTGTTACAAGAAGCAAAAGGTAGTTCTGAAATTGAAAACATTATAACAACTCAGGATGAACTTTACAAAGCACTCACCATTAATAAATCAAATATATCACCTGAAACAAAAGAAGTTGTAAATTATCGAAAAGCTATTTTTCGTGGATTTGACTTGATTAAAAAACAAGGATTTTTACGAGTTAATGATATCATCGAAATTCAACATGAGTTAATTGGAAACAATGCTGGAATAAGAAGTATGCCTGGCACTGTTTTGAAAAATGACATAACAGGAGAAGTCGTTTACACTCCACCCCAGGATAAAAAAGAAATATTGGATTTATTGTCGAATTTTATCGAGTATTTTAATCAAGATAAAAATGAAATCTCACCTTTAATCAATCTTGCGGTGCTTCATCACCAATTTGAAAGCATCCACCCATTTTATGATGGAAATGGGAGAACAGGAAGGATTTTAAACATTTTGTATCTCATTTTAAATGACTTGATTGACATTCCAATTTTATATCTCAGTTCATATATTATTGAAAATAAACCTGATTATTATAGACTGTTAAATCAAACAAACAAAATTGGTGAATGGGAAGAATGGATTTTATTCATGTTAAAAGCTGTTGAAACTACTTCTATTCAAACAATCGGAAAAATAAATACAATTAGAAACTTACTCGACAAAACAATCCAGAAAGTTCAGATAGATGCGCCAAAAATTTATAAAAAAGAATTAGTGGAATTGCTTTTTGAACAACCTTATTCGAAAATCGAATTTGTAGTTAATCAATTAAAAGTAGAAAGAAAAGCAGCATCACGATATTTAAAGGAATTGGAAAATATTGGTGTATTAGAATCTCAAAAAGTCGGAAGAGAAACATTGTATATCAATA
>CAZTST010000377.1:0-1950 GCA_964616585.1 uncultured Draconibacterium sp. | reverse complement strand
CAGACGCATTTTTCTTTATAAATAAAAACTGTGCAAAATTATGGAATTTCACAATTTTTAGTTAACCTTATAAAAAATGAAGAAAATATTTGATTAGAATGACCATTAAATTTTCTTTCGGCAAATGTAAGACGGGAGTGAGTTATGCTGCCAGACTGATGCAGAAAGGAACCTTAAATTTAAACAAGATTAAAAAGAAGTATGAAGTAGTGATGGAAACGCCCATTTTGTTAGTAGTCAAAGTCAAAGGAATAGAAGTCATCGTCCATGAACACGGCAAATTATTGTTCAAAGAGTGTCAGGATGTTGAACTGATGGAAAAGATTGTGGAAGAGATTTATGAAGAAGGTTTAAAATAAGGAGGGGAGTAAAAATACTCCCCAAAAGCGTCCCCGAAGGGATTTGAACCCTTGACCTGATGGTTACTTACCACACTTGTTTGGGAAGTCCCGAACGAAGCAAGGATAACAGCCATCTGCTCTAGCCGGACTAAGCCACAGGGACTTAAGAGATATATTTATTCCAAATTATTTATAAACGTTTCTACCCAATAAAAGAAATGTACGATTACGTAATTATTGCAATTGTATGATTTCTTTGATTTTGCAAAGCTTTTGAAATTAATTTTTGAGAATCTAAATACTTACTTAATTCTTGCTTTGCATACATTCCGTCCTATATGGACGGAGGTAAAAATGGAAAAAATAAAACAAAACTGGATTGTAAAGAGGTATTTGGCAGGCATGCCAACAAGAAAAATTGCAGCACACCTGCAAATACCAGTTCGTACAACATATTATGTAATACAGCACTATAAAAACTTTGGCTCAATAATTGAGCCAAAGCTGATTGGAAGACCTAAGATCCCAATCAACGAAAATTGTAAAACAGTTATCCATGACCAATGGCAAAAGTATCAATGTGGAAGCGTTAAACTTCACAAAATCCTCTCCATGAGAGGATTTGGCGTTTCCCAACGCAAAATTCAGCAAGTTCTCGACGAACACAATCTTACAGCTCCATGTCCAAAAAGACGTGGACAACGTAAATACTGTAGCTATAGATGGCCTAGCTGTATGATGGTTTTGCACACTGATTGGACAACTTGTCCAGTGACTGGAAAGCAGTTAATTGCTTTCATAGATGACCATTCTCGTTTTATTGTTGGATATGGATTATACGATGATCAAACAGCAGAAAGTACGCTGAATTGCTTATTTCGCGTAATCTTCAACTATAGTGTGCCCTACGCAATCATTACTGATCGCGGAGCACAATTTTACACCAGTAAAATTGGCAAAAAGAAGAAAGGTAAGTGTCAATTTCAGAAAGAACTGGCCTGTATGGGAATCAAACACATCGTTGCTCGAGCTCATCATCCTCAAACCAACGGAAAAATTGAACGTTGGTTTGGAACGTACAAGCGAGAATGCAATGAAAGATTCAAGAATATCAACGAATACGTGTGGTTTTACAATGAAGAAAGACCGCATCAAAGATTGGAATATCAAACTCCTGCAGAGGTGTTTAAATGTGTGCCGAATTTTGAAATTGCACGTGTTTTAGACGAGAAAAAAACTAGCTGATTTCAAAAGTATTGCATGCAACCATTTTGAAATTGCACATTTTAGCGACTATAAAATCTTGTTTTTGATTTCAAAAGTCTGGCAAAGAAGAAAAAACGTTGTCAGACGCATTTTTCTTTATAAATAAAAACTGTGCAAAATTATGGAATTTCACAATAATTATTAAGAGATTTCCGAATAATTTTTAAATGTGTAAAGCTCAGTTTACTTAAATGTCATTAGCAAGAAGAGCAACTTTATTTGTCGGAACTTTATTAGTCGCAGCAGCCTGTGGAAAAGCTTCCTTCCAGCAAAGCATCAATGGTAGTCAATCATGTGGTACTGATAGAGATTGTCCCGGAGCAGAACTTTGTATTGACGATTT
>CAZTST010000376.1:0-1957 GCA_964616585.1 uncultured Draconibacterium sp. | reverse complement strand
GAATTATTAGGTTTCGTGTAACAACATCTCCTGTAACAAGTTTTGATTTTTCACGAAGAGTTTCTTCGTTGCTTTTGCTAATTCCATTAAATGTAAATCCTGATAAACGAGGGCGCTCTTTCAGCGAAATATTTAGACTAACATTATCATCGCGAATTCCGATTACGCTTATGCTGATATCGTCAAAAAGACCTTGTTTCCAAAGTTTTCGAATTGCAATTGCAATATCGTCGCCGGGAATATTTATTTTTTTACCAATTGTTAAACCAGAAATGATAATCAGAGCATTTTCATCGAGAAACTCAATGCCGCTTACTTCTATCGACTCAATATTATAAGACTTTGGTTTTTCGTAGTTTAAATCTATTAAATCAGCTTCCTGTCCGATAGAAGGCATAGCCAATAGAAGGAAAAACAATGCTGCGAAAGTGGTGAAAATACTTTGTTTCTTGTATGTAAAATAATTCTTAATCTGCATCTTAGCTTACTTAGTTATCTGTTCACTTGTTTTACCAAATCGACGTTCGCGTAATTGAAAATCGACTATGGCTTCGTAAAAATCTTCTTTCCCGAAATCGGGCCAATATTTTGGGCAAAAATATAATTCGCTATAAGCAATTTGCCAAAGCATATAATTACTTATACGCTGCTCTCCACTTGTTCGGATTAGAAGTTCAGGATCCGGCATAAAATTAGTGGTTAAGTGTTGACTTATTGTTTCATCATTTATGTTTGCTGTTTCCAGTTCTCCTGATTTAGCTTTTTCTACAATTTGTTTTACGGCTTCGGTAATTTCCCATCTGGAGCTATAGCTCAATGCCAGAACAAGAGTCATACGATCGTTGTGTTTTGTATTTTCAATTGCAATCTTCAACTCTTTGTAAGTTTCCGGTTTAAGGCTATTTAAATCGCCAATAGCTTGTAGCCGAATTTTATTTTTGTTCAGGGTTTCGGTTTCTTTATTGATGGTTTTAACCAAAAGATTCATTAGCGCATCAACCTCTTTTTTAGGGCGATTCCAATTCTCAGTCGAGAAAGCGTAAAGTGTTATAAATTCAATGCCAATTTCAGCAGCAGCTTCTGCTGTATTACGAACAGCAGTAACACCGTTTTCATGACCAAAAACACGCAATTTTCCGCGCTCTTTAGCCCAACGTCCATTGCCATCCATAATAATGGCAATATGCTTTGGTAAACGTTTTATGTCGATCTGCTCTTTAAAATTCATCGCGCAAATTTAGTATAATCAATTATACTTCCTGTTAATAATATTACGACAATTGTTATCTTTTCTTAAATGGAAGGCAAAAGTAATATTTAATCCGTAAAAAATATACCAATCGCCATTGTATCCTTGGTAATCTAAAGAAACAACATTGTCTATATCATCGGTAAATGTTTTTCTTGCTCCCCAAAATAAGTTAAGACCTAATCGGTTTATTGGATTCACTTTAAATCCTAATCCAAAAGGGAAACTATACGAATCTGTATTGGTTGAAAGAAAATAAGCAGCACCGCCAAATATATAAGGTGTCCATAAGTTTTTCCGGTCGCCGATGGCGTAGGAAAAGAAATTTAACTCACCCAATAATGCTAATTCGTTTATTTGAGCCGTGAGATTTTCTTCCGGCGCTAATAATGGATGCTCTGTATTATAGGTTGTTGCATCTGATTTGATATTGCCTTGAGTAATAGCTAAACCAATAGTCCACCGTTTATTAAGATTATATTTTAAAACGCCTCCATAAGCTAAATCGTTTTCTGAAAAATGCTTTTTTGGATTGAAGTCGCCTAAATAATAAGCCGATCCAACAAAAGCACCGGCTTCTATTGTTTGAGCTTTAGCTGTATATGAAACCACAATCATTAAAATAGCAATGAAGATCAGAAATTTTGATTTCCGTTTTTTTACCAAGTAATTTTTAGTTGCCCAATTCTTTTTCATATTAATTTCTTT
>CAZTST010000375.1:0-2021 GCA_964616585.1 uncultured Draconibacterium sp. | reverse complement strand
TGCTTTTTTTTCAATACATCACCCAAGTTCGTTCATCTTTAGTTTAGCACTTACGGGCTTTGTTTATGGTAGTTATGGTTTGGTGGTTGGCAGTATTGTAAAGGGTGAATTAGAGGGTATTTTACTTGTCGTTTTATTAGCTAATATAGATGCCGGTTGGTTACAAAACCCCATCTTTTATGCCGAAGCGCAAAATCAACTTCTTATCAGATATCTTCCTGCTTACCATCCTTCTCAATCTGCTATTATTGCGGCTTTTACCGACTATTCTGTAATAAATTCAGGTCTTAACAGCTTGCTTTACGCTGTTGGTTTTCTTATGATTTCAATGTTTATATTTTTTAACAAAATGCGAATTAGAAAATGAAAAAGACAACTTTATTTTTCGGAAAAATGCTCTATGCTATCTTGTTTCTTGTAATATTACCATTAATATTATATTTATGGGCTAGATTTACAGAGCATATTATACGATTTCCTGCCATTGATTCCACCACTTGGGGAATAGTTTTAAGCATAGTTGGAGTTATGCTTATGATTTGGGGAATGTTTGCACTTGCAAAATACGGAAAAGGATTGCCAATGAATGCATTCCCTCCACCCAAACTTGTGAAGGAAGGTGCTTACAAATTGCTTCGACATCCTATCTATTGGGGATTTGGATTTCTTTTGGTGGGAGCCTCTTTGATTTTTAAATCTGCCAGTGGACTTTGGCTTGTCAGCCCGATAACTATTTTGGGAATGATTGCTTTAGTTTGGGGCTATGAAAATATAACTTTAAAGCAAAGATTTACTAATGAAAGAATAAGTTCGTATTTAGATATTCCCGGAAAAGGCGCAGTACAAGCGAGTTTTAGAGTTCGCTTTTCTTCTCTTTTTTGGGTGCTTTCTTTTTTTCTATTTGGAAATGCTTTAGTTTTTTTCTTAGTGGGAGATACACTTCCACTTCTAAACAAATCTTGGAAATTTCTTGGAATTACCGATGATTCAGCATTTTATATCTTCGGATTAATCTTTGTTTTTGGAGTTCCTTTGGCAGTAAAAAAACAAAATCTGATTAGAGAATGGACAATTTCGATGTTAATCGCGATTGCATTATCCATTTATTTTTCATTACTATGGCCTGAAGTTGGCGCTCAATATTTTCCACAGGAATTCTCACTTTTCAATTCAAAGTTGACACTTTTAATAGTTTTAAAGGGAATCCCGTTGTTTTCTGTCTTACTTTCTCTCAAAGCCTACTTAGTACAATTCAAACGTATAGCTTTCTTCTTTTATTTATTATCCTTTGTTTTGAGCATTATTCTTCTGGATAATAGTGGATCATCAATGCTGCAATTAGGAGTATCTCTTTTGATTTTTCTAATATCTGCTTATCATTTTCGCATTTGGATTCTATTTAAAAATATCGCTGAAAAGCTTGCCAATTCATGGAAAGAATGGGTTTTTGGCTCTATTCGAATAATCAACCATGGATTTTACGTGGGTTTTGCTGCTTTTTTCGGAATCCTGCTTGCAGGTTATCTTGCAGGAAAGAATTATGCTTGGGGTCTTTTAGTGTTTTCTGTTGCCGTTATTATATTTTCAGCTCTTTGGGCACAAATAATAGAAGGTTCTGAGAAATTAAAACGACCATTTGGATACTACGGTGCTTTAGTTGGAATTATATTTGCAGGTTTTTTAGTTTGGTTAATGGGTTATAATGTTTGGGTGATTATTGGAGTTGTTTCAGTACTAATGCCTTGGGTACAAGCAATAGGGCGTTTGCGTTGTTTAGTCAATGGATGCTGCCACGGCAGTCACATTGAAGACGCCACAGTTGGAATTCGATATTTCCATCATCGTTCAAGAGTCTGTGGCATTTCAGACTTGAAAGGACAATTACTGCATCCTACACCTCTTTATGCGATTCTTTGGTTGTTTTTTGTTGGTTTTATACTCCTTGCTTTATGGAATAAATCATTTCCTTATTCATTTATTTTCGGTCTTTATCTCATTCTTACAGGTCTTGGTAGATTCGT
>CAZTST010000374.1:0-2041 GCA_964616585.1 uncultured Draconibacterium sp. | reverse complement strand
AAACTGATTATAAGCTTGTCCGTCTGCAATAACCGTATAGGCTTGAGCAGAAGCAGATTCACCATTAATAAAAAGGGATTGTTTTTGACTTAAAACAATATCAATTTTAGATTGATTAGTTTGAGTAACAACTTGGACGAAACTATCTTCAGCTTTTTGACTAACAGCATTAAGGTGCTTTTGACTTAAAGAATTATAACGATTTACACCTCGATTTTCAACATTACCATTGATACCACTACGAAAGGTAATTTTACCACTAAAATTTAATGGAGTAATGCCATATCTGATTGCACCAAGATGCGGATTGTCCATGCTGGCAAATCGGAATGATTCTATTTTAATTTGCTTTCCGTCAGCTAAATCAACAATAAATTCTTTGGAAAAAACTCCGGTTTTTAAACAAAGTTTCTTTTTGAAACTAGAGAAATCAGCAGTTTTAAAATCCCACCATGCGCCATTATCAATTTTAAATTGTATAACTGTCCAATTTGGAATATTTACAAAATCTTCATTTTCAACCTGCCTATCGCCAATTGGTGATTTCAATCTGTTATAAAGTCCGGCAATATAAGTGCCTGGATAATGTTTTTCGTCCGCTTCAATTTCTTCGGTAGCACCACGAGTTCCAAAGTAGCCGTTGCCAACGGTTAAAAGAGATTCGCGGCTTTTTTCTTTGCTAATATCGTATTCGTTATAAGATATGGACCAATTATCATTATCAATTCCTGATTTAAACCAATTTATAAGTCCTTCAACCTTAATATCTTCAAAATCTTCTACAACAATATCAGCTCCGGCAGCTTTAAGTTCTTGAATATTTTCTTCTCGGGCAAGACCTAAAACCAAACCAAAATTTCCTGCTTTTCCAGCCTGAACACCTGAAACTGCATCTTCAAAAACAATACTTTCGTTATAGGAAACACCTAAATTATCAGCAGCTGTCGTAAAAATATCAGCTTCGGGTTTTCCTTTCAAATTAAGTTCAACCGAATCCACTCCATCAACAACAGTATTAACTAAATTCATTAAACCTGCTTTTTCCAGAACTTTTCGGCAATTTTTACTTGAAGAAGCAACTCCAATACTAATTCCGTTTTCTTTAAGGAAATACATAAAATCAACAGTGCTCTGATACACTTCAACACCATCTTTATCAAGTACTTCGTTAAAAGCTTCATTTTTTTTATTCCCTAATCCACAGATTGTTTCAGCATCAGTAGAGTCAATTGGATCGCCATAAGGAAGCGTTATATTGCGAGAAGCTAAAAAATCGGCAACACCTTCATATCTTGGTTTCCCATCAACAAAAGGTAAATAGTCGTTTGTATGAGTAAAAGCTTTAAAAGTTTCTTTAAAACGTTTTTCACGCGATTTTAAATAATCGTCAAACATTTTTTTCCATGCGGATGCGTGAACTAATGCTGTTTTCGTGATTACTCCGTCCAAATCAAATATAACGGCTTTAAAATTTAATTCTGACATTGCATTTAATTTCTTGATTATAAATATTTTTTCTGCGTTTATCTGCGTAATCTGCGAGAGATTTCTTAAATATACCAAATTATTTAAAAAAAACTTAAAATTCCCGTTTAATTTTTTTACCAAATCCGCCTATACCAATCGTTATATAATGCATATTGCCATTAAAACCATCATATTTTTTCTCAAATTGTGGCGAATTATAAGCATATCTAAGTCGTAAAAACCAATAGTTTTGCTCCGGATCATAACTTACCAGCGGAATTTTTGATTTACCCAGTTTAATATCTATATTTAATCCAACTGTATAAGTAGTCGTGAATTTTAATTCAAAATCTTCTAAATCAGGTTCTTGTTCTATATCATAAAATGTTGGGCCAATGTCAGTTGAAGCTATTCCTGCAAAAGGAGCAATTTTTAGAAACTTATTATTAAGAGCAATATAACCTAAAGAGATTTCAGGCAGAAAAACCCTTACTTGAGAGTCTTTTTCCCATAATCCATTATTGTATATCATTTCCTTTTTTGTTTTGCTAAAACCTATATAATCGCGCAAATA
>CAZTST010000373.1:0-2049 GCA_964616585.1 uncultured Draconibacterium sp. | reverse complement strand
GCTTTCTCTCCTGTCTTCCTATTGGAGCTTTCAAAATAAATATCATAACATTCGATCGGACAAATTGGTGCTAATACTCTAAATCCTTTAAACATTCAGCTGTCATACCTTTAACTATATCAAACAGAAAATTGATTGATCTACTCCCATTTATTAATGTTAATGAATTAACATTAATATTACACCTAATTTTTTTAAAATACTAAAAAACCATCTACATAAGATAGATGGTTTTTTGAATAACTGATATCAAACTATTGAGTCGCGATAGCAATTGTACCAGAACAAGATCCAGCAACACCTGTAGTAGGTAATTGTACCTGGAACTTGACATCGGTTCCTGGAATAGGTGATGCTTGAGTACCTTTAGTTTGATTAAGCTCAAAACCAATGGCTGTTGAAGACATAGTTGTTTTGCTTGCATAAGCAACTGTACCGGTAGCATAAGCTAAATTCGCAACCGGAATAGTACCACGAATATTACAAGGCATGGTGGTAGCTGCTAAATTAACATCTAAATCATTATCATTCCCATAGTTCATAATATTTACAATCTCATCACTACTAGTAGCACCAATTCCAATTGAAGTCCAATTAATAGCAGAAACACTTAATCCCATTGCTGTAAGACTTTGTGTTGTTGCAACAGGAGTGGTAATTTGTTCATCAGAGAGTGTATAGTCATCTGTAATATCAACTGATGCATACCAACTACCAGCAGTGGCAAAATGCTGTATATCCAATAAACAATCATAAGTCTCTGAAGTATCAGCAGCACTGTCACAGTTAGAAATTGTACACTGAGATGCAGTAGCTTTATAGCAATTAACCTGATCTTCTGTTGGAGAATCAGGATCACAAGATGCACCACTTAAATAAAAAGTGGCAATTAGTTGAGTAGTAGCATCAATTTCACTACAACCATTAACGTCACTTAAAGTTCCACTAATATGCACTGGCACAGTTGTATTAGAACTTAAAGTAAGAGCTGCATCATTAAGATTTGATGAACTAGTGGCGGTACCCATGTTAATACTATCTATAGTTGGAGCTGAGTTATTAACTCCAACATCTGTGGTTACATCAGTGGCTTGTGAACGAACTACGACGAAAATTAAAATTATCATCAAGCCCGCTACTCCCAATAAAGTCGCCACAAGATAGTGGTATTTATTTCCTTCTTCCATATGTATTAAACAATAAATTAAATTTGTTGATACACTTAAATATAGTGTGACCAACTGTCTAAACTAAATAGGATTTGCAAATTCTATTTTTTACTTTACCCCAACTACAGCTGAAATTTTACCTATTCCTCCTGCTGACACTTGTAACTTTGGTGGAATAACACCTTTATATTGTGGCCCCAAAACAATCAACTTAGTTGCTACACTATTGGAAGTAGTATTTTTTGCTGCTGGTTTTGTGCCTTTATCAGGACCTGCAGGTGTTGTTGATCTAGGTTCAGTGGCTTTTATTTTCGTTATTGGAGTACTTTTTTTAGTTGGCATTGCAACAATAACCGCACCTATAACCAGTGCTAATACTACCCAGGCAATAGATATTGCCAAAATGTTTTTTTTCATTTATTTCACCCCCTCTCTAAAATTATTTTATAATTAATTTTTTATTACTGAATATTTGTAAATTAATCCAACTTCTTCTTGTTAATTTATTTCGTTTGCGTTTTCGAATAACTAACACTGCTATGATTACTATGATAATTATACTTACCAGTCCAACTATGCCAAGAGTTATATACAATACCATTGCGTCATTTACCGTAAATTCTTGTGTTAAAATTGAAGTCTTTTTAATTCCATACTGAAAATACGCTTTTGCCACATATTTACCTCTTTTTTGAGGATTATATGTCAAATCTATATCAACTGATTGCCCTTTAAATAAACTTTGCTCATTTTGAGAACGAATAATGTCTAATATTTTACCATCCTTTGTAACCTCTACATAAAAAATAGGTTTAATTTGAATATTGCCATCGTTCTTAATAGAGCCACTAAATTTAACTAATTCCGCTATTTCAAATTC
>CAZTST010000372.1:0-2108 GCA_964616585.1 uncultured Draconibacterium sp. | reverse complement strand
TGATAAAATTATAGTTGTGGCAGCTCCAAAATCGATACGTCTAAAACGAGTTTTGAAACGCATTAATTCAAGCAAAACAGAAGTATTATCAAGGATGAAAAACCAATGGAGCGATGAACAGAAAGAAGCCGCAGCTGATTTTATTATTCATAATGATGGACAGCAGATGATTTTACCACAGGTTTTAAAATTGCACCAGCTTTTCTCCGGTTCTCTTAACAAACCCATTATAAAATAGTTGTATTTATTTCTTTCTCAATTTTTTAACTTTCTTGGCTGTTCTTCTATCGGCAAGACCCATACTTGTTTTCATGCCTAAAATGCTTATTTCTGCCCAGTAATTGAATATAGAACGCATTTTATTACGTTCAAAATAGATTGGACCTTTTCGTGGAATTAAATAACTTGGATTTTCAGTTTTTATCAGAGCATTGGCAAAGAAAGTGCCCAAGAATCCTTTTTTCATCGATTTGTTTAGGATATCAATTTTCATATTATCATAAAGCATAAGCATTTCGCCATAAGCATAATCATCGCTTGCTTCAACCGATAACTTAACCGATTTAATGATTCCGCTTCGAGCCTGTATCAAAGCTAATGGTCGCAGAATAGGTTCCAAATCGTCCATTGCAATTTGATTTAAATTGGCATTTAAATTGAATGATTTTCCATGATCAATTAATGGGAAATTAGCATTTAAACTGAGCTTGCTTTTGCCCATTAGCATTGCCTCTGCTTTGAGTAAAGTGTTTCCGCCAAAATTTATAAAATCCTGGTTATTAGATACATTTAAAATTTGGGCATTCAAATTTTCGAAATAAATATGACCGGGTTGATTGGTGTTTGCTCCAAGTTCTTTGTATGCAATATACGAATCATTTACTAAAAGGCTGTCAACCTGAATAACATAAGGTAAAGCTAAAAGTTTTTGCAATGGATTAGTAGGGTAATAATCAGGTAAACGGGGATAGGTTCCATCGCGATAGACTTCACCCTTTAGCTGATTAATTTCGGCAGTTCGAGCATTGTATTTTTCTCTGAAAAGAGCATCTTGAAAATCGATACCCGATAGTTTGATATTTTTTACTGCCACATCGAAACGGTCGGTTTGATATTGAGAGCGACCGGCAAAATCTTCATATCCATATTGTGGTTTTAGCGAAGCGGAATCAATTTCGACTATACCTTTTTGTGTGGAAAGACGCAAATTTTTGAATTCCATTTTATAAAGATCATTAGAAATACTTGCAGAATAATCGCGTAAATGAATAAGAGTATTCTGCGTATAGAAAAAACGATTGTTTTTAAAGGCTTTTGTTGTTGAATCAACCCGGAATTGCTGCATATACAGATTGATGCGTCCTAAGTTATAGATATTTGTACTATTTGGCCTTGGAACTTCCAATTTCATATTCATATCCTGAACATCAATACTATTGAATATAATTTGTGAAAAAAAAGGTTTTAAAATCGGAAATAAATCCAGAGTATTTAAATTCTTAATTGTAGAGTTTTCATTAAAGCCGTATAAACGCAATTTGGAAATAGGTTTACGAATTAAAATATTTCCAATTGTAAGGCTCTGATTACGAGAAAAATTCGCAAAATTAATTTTATCAAAGGAAATTCTATCTATAGTGAAACTATAATTGTTTTGATCCGCTTTTTGAAGAGTGTAAAACTGAATTTTATCAAAATTTAATTGCCTTTGAAGTGAATAAAAATCAATATTCTTTACTATCAATAGATAATTACCATTTTGAAAATGTTGTTTTATATTTTGGATGTGAAAATCAAAGGTTTGAGAGAAAAATATTCTTTCAGGATTAATAAAGGAGCGGTAGCTTAACTGAAAATCAATTGCATCTAGATTTGCTTTTTCAAAAGAACTAATTGTAGTATTTCCTACAACCGTATATGTTGCTAACCAGGTAAGATCTCGAATAATAAATCTGTCGAATTCCAAATAGGGTAGGTGTTCTAAGTTTTCGGCGGAAAATAAATGCCGAAAATCAGAAGATTGTTGCGCAGAATCAGATTGGCTTTTACTTATTAAATTTGGAGAGTTTAACTTAAATTCTTTTGCTGAAATCAGATTTCGTTGGAGA
>CAZTST010000371.1:0-2133 GCA_964616585.1 uncultured Draconibacterium sp. | reverse complement strand
GGGCTGCAAAGATAAATAATTTTTCCTTTCTGCAAACCTTTTTATTAAAAAGTTTAAGCATTCTAAAAAAATTTATTCTCAATGGACTTTTTTGCTCAAATCAGAGATGCTATCCCTGCCAAAAGCGAGTGCAAAAGTAGAAAGTATTTTGATAATACAATGGCTTTTCTATTTATATTTCAATAAATAAATTGAGCTTCCGAAAACACCTTCTCTACCCCTTTAAAATAGAGAGTTTTAGAGCATTTATAAAAATAAATAAAACAGAAATAATTTAAGCTAAATGAAAATATTCTGAAAAGTGGGTCACTTAAAATGTCCTATTCTGTGCACAGCCTCTTGTAAAATGATTGACTAATTGCTTATTTAATTTCTTCCAGTTTTGCAACTAACCGACTAAGTCCCTCGCTAGCATTCGCTTGTATAAACACATCCGTAATGCTACGAGTGAAACTAGAAATATTAGGATTGATTTCAATAATTTGACACCCATTCTGCTTGGCCAAAACTGGAATAGAAGACGCAGGCATTACATCTCCACTTGTCCCTATCAGGATGAATACACTTGCATTACTTGCGGCACGCAAACTTGCCCGATAGGCTTTTTCGGGGATTCCTTCTCCAAAAAAAATAAAATCTGGTTTCAATAAAGCTCTACATGATGAATCTAAACAGAGCGGGGGCCTCTCGCCAACTATCAATTTAGATGTATTATAATAGGTATTGCATTTGGTACAAACAAAATAATTCGACCTCCCATGAAATTCGTGCACAATAAGACTTCCAGCTTCTTGATGCAAATTATCAATATTTTGTGTAATTATCTCTTTTAAAAATCCTTTCTGCTCTAATTCAGCCAATTTTAAATGAGCCAAATTTGGTTTTGCTTTTCCGAAAAAATCATAAAACAAAACTTTTACAGCAGGCCATGCTTGTTCCGGAGCATTTATATAGGCATCTAAATCTAAAATCCCAGGATTATACGTATTCCACAAACCACCTTCCCCACGAAAGGGAGGTATTCCACTTTCAACAGATATTCCTGCCCCCGTAAAGGCAACAGTATACCGTGAATACATGATTAAACCAGCCGCTTTTTCTATTGCCTTTTCAATCATTTTTTTATGATTTTTTTATCAAAATTACCAAAAGATTCCCATCTGAAAAAACTATCTTTGCGACGCAATCGAATTAACAATAAAAGCATTATCAAATGATTTTATTTTTCTATAAATCAACAGAAAAAAAGTACTTTGTTATTCAAACTACAGAACCTTTAAACAGTGAGCAACTCGCTAAATTTAACTGGCTTTTTTCCGGTGCTGAGCTTGTGGACACAAAACAAATTGAAGGCTTTTTTGTTGGGCCAAGAAAAGAAATGATTACACCCTGGAGTACCAATGCTGTTGAAATTAGCCAGAATATGGGAATCGAAGGCATTGTTCGAATTGAAGAATTTATTCAAGCTGAATCGCAAGATACTGAATTTGACCCCATGCTTCAACGGCTGGTTCATCGTCTTGACGAAACTATTTTCGCGATAAGCAAGCAAGCAGAAAAAGTAGAATTCATCATGGATATTGCTTCCTACAACAAAGCTGAAGGCCTTGCCTTGAGCGATGATGAAGTCGAATATTTGAATGATATCAGCAAAAAACTAAACCGTAAATTAACCGATAGCGAAGTGTATGGCTTTGCACAAGTAAATTCAGAACATTGTCGACATAAGATTTTCAATGGCACTTTTATAATCAATGGCGTGGAGATGCGAGAATCGTTGTTTGCTTTGATAAAAAAGACTTCGAAAGTAAATCCAAACCGCTTGATTTCTGCTTATACCGATAATGTGGCTTTTGTTTTAGGGCCAAAGGTGGAGCAATTTGCACCTGCTAGTCAAGACAAGGCAGACTATTTTCAAACCAAAGATATTGATACGGTTATCTCTCTAAAAGCCGAAACCCATAATTTCCCTACAACCGTTGAACCATTTAATGGTGCCGCTACCGGAACCGGAGGGGAAATTCGCGATCGGATGGCTGGCGGAAAAGGCAGTATTCCAATTGCCGGAACGGCTGTTTACATGACCTCCTACCCACGGACCGATGGAGATAGAGCTTGGGAAAAAGCAACAGA
>CAZTST010000370.1:0-2159 GCA_964616585.1 uncultured Draconibacterium sp. | reverse complement strand
AGGGTTACGAATAAAATCTTGTTAACTAGGGGGAAGAAAGTAATGCTTGATAGGGACTTGGCGAAACTTTATGGAGTTGAAACGAGGGTTATAAACCAGGCTGTAAGACGAAATATAAAAAGGTTTCCCGAAGACTTTATGTTTCCCTTATCCAGGGAAGAGATAATGAGGATATCACAAATTGTGATATCCTTAAAATTCTCCAAAACAGTATATGCTTTCACCGAACAAGGCGTCGCTATGCTTTCAAGTGTTTTGAATAGTGAACGGGCTATCCAAGTCAATATTCAAATAATGCGTGCATTTACGAAATTAAGAGAAGTTTTGATAACACACAAGGGTTTGCAAAAGAAAATAGAGGAACACGACACAGAGATAGCATTCATCTTCAAATTGTTAAAACAACTATTGTCTTCGCCGGAAGAGCCCGAAAAAGAAGAAATTGGACTTGCATGATTGCTTCATAAAAATAGCAAAACTTTCATCTCTGATTTTTCCTTCCAATATGTTATAATATCAGAATTTCAATAGTAGGAGAAATGGGAAATGGTGGGAAATGGTGACGCTTCACATATAATTTGATTTCTCCATATTTCAATGTTTTTGACAGTAATCATTCCTATGTGAATGTCAAGAATTAAATTGAGTCCTTTGTAAATAAATCGTTCTTTGAATTAAATCAATACAAACTTTGTCAAGTCAACAGTAAAGAATATCAGCAAAAGAGAATCGCTCATTCCTATTCGTGGCACTACTCATTTATTAGATGGTAGTCTCGCTTTTTAGAAATGCGTTTTTTTCTCTGTGTGCATTACCAAGGGCTCTCTTATTTTGCACCGAAACATCAGTGTTTAACTGTGTTCTATGATTACACGAGTCTTTCCCTTAGGCAACGCAATCTTTTCCTTTGCTTGTAATGTCTTTACATCAGGTTCGTTTCTTATTTCGTAATTTCTTTGCTGTGTAAGTACTGCATAAATCCTTGTGGTCAGTTTCCGTGCAACGGCTGTGATTGCTTTCTGAGATCCATAACTGGTGCGATTTCTGCTGTAAATCGTATCATAAAATTTCTGTAATTGTGAATCTCTGCGGATTGCCGTCCACGCACATTGTATGAGTTTGTTTCTTAACCTGGTGTGGCCCATTTTGGTAATAGAACCTCTATGCACATCATCACCGGTAGAACGCTCACACGGTACAAGTCCGAGAAATGAACCGATTTGGTCAAAACGATAAAGTTTTCTCCAGTCGCCAATTTGGGCTATTAGTTGGCTGGCGGTTATAAATCCTATACCGGGTATGCTCGTTATATACTGAATGTTCGTACTTATTTCTTTATTATGCTTACAAAACGCGCGGATATTTCGCGTGGTTTCAAGTACATTACTGTGAAAAAATTTAAGGCTTAGTATGAGTCTATCAAGATGAAACTTTATTGCTTCAGAACATTCTAAATTTTGGATTTCCCGGATAGCAGCCCGTGTCCATTTTTCGTTATCCTCTGGAAAGGGTATTCCATTTAACAGAAGAAGTGATTTTATACGTGATTTAGTGGCCTTTGATTGTTGGGCAAAAGTATCACGCAACTGGATAAGATGCCGGAGTTCTCTGTAAGATTCTGTGGGAACATGTATCCCTCTCAATTGGCCACCTCGCAAATTTTCTGCGAGTTTCTTACTGTCTATACGATTCGTTTTGACTCGTTTTCCCGGTTCTGTTGGCACACTTGACGCTGATGTTACCATACAAAAATAATTTTCATTACTTAAATCATCGTATAGCCCAAAGCCGGTTGGTCCGGTTTCATATGCAAACGCTATCTTTTTATCAGGATATCTATTCCGTGCATAATTTATTAACTGCTGAGAATTACTTGGCATCTGTATTTGCTTCATTTGTCCGGAATGGTCTAAAAATGTTGCCGCTATGCTTTTTTTATCAACGTCCAAACCAGCGAATACTTCATAATCATTTGGTACAAACTTTGTGCTTAATTGCGTGTTACTCATATGAATGCCTCCTTTGTAAATTTTGTGTGTTATTATTTTATCTTTACAAAGGTCTTTTAGCAAGTTCTCTTGCTACTTAGCATTCATCATACAAAATTTTGAAGTAAAAATGCCACCATCTCTTTTATAATTTTGAGTAATTTTAAGACG
>CAZTST010000369.1:0-2160 GCA_964616585.1 uncultured Draconibacterium sp. | reverse complement strand
GGTGGTGATTATTATGTTAAAAATGAATAAAATATTATTTAAAAAAATAAAATTTCCTCTGCCATTGCGAGGGCTGTTTCTTTTCTGTCATTCTCGCGAAAGCGGGAATCCATCTTCTCTGTCATTGCGAGGAGCCTTCCCCCATGTCATTGCGAGGGAGCGAAGCGACCGAAGCAATCTCAACAACAGCGGCTTCTCCTTAATTGAATTAATGGTAGCAGTTGTAATTTTAGCTATGGTTATATTTGGAATATTTTTAGCATTTACTACCGGTTTCCAAGGAATGGCTGATGCCCGAGACAGAACGGTTGCTACTAATTATTTACAGGAAACGTTAGAGGATTTCAAGAACATGAATTTTAATAAAGTAAAAGATGAACCCATTACTCTTATCCCTGGCACCAAATTTCATAGAGGTTCTATTGTCTTAGACTTAGAGAAACAAGGCGAAGTAGTAACTTTGAAAAAAATAATTACTCAGGTTCGTTGGATGGATAGAGAAGGAAACATAAAAACAGAAGAAGCCTCAACGTTATTATATAATACACCAAATACAAGTGAAGTTTCTACTGCTTCTGGTATTATTCTTTATGCCTCTCCTTACTATGCTATTATACCTGCTTCCGAGGTCACACTTTACGCAGAAATTAAAGATGATAATGGTAATACTATAACTGATTGGGAAGGAGATATTAGTTTTTCCTTTATTATCCCTACTCCAAATGATGATTATAACCCAGTTGGATATATAAATAATCCATCAAGAACCAAAGATAACCCAGACACTATCAGTGTCCATACTACTAATGGAAAAGCTAATATTAAATTTTATTCTTTTCCGGTTGCAGAAGGTGTTAGTGTAGATGGTATTGAAAAGATTCAAGCTTCTGCAACGTTAGCTGGTGTCGGCGAAGTAACTGATACTGTAAATATCCGAGTTACTACTGGCGCAGTAGCCATACTTCTTACGCCTGCAACCGAAGAAGATAGAATTCGTCCTGTAGGCGAAAATTCAACTATCATTGTAACTGTGGTAAAAGCTGATTATCAAACTGCTGTACCATATTCAGGGCCAATAACATTGAACGTTTCCGCCCCTGACATTGGTTCTTTATCCACTTCAACTATTAATTCTGTATCTGATGATATTAATAATCCTACAACTCTAAACTTAATGTCCACTGGAACCCCTGGAGTAGTAGAGATAATTGCATCAGCTCCTGATTTAGATATGGGTTTTACTGAAGTAACCTTTACTGGACAAGCTGAATCCATTTTAGTTTCCACAAAGAAAAAATCAATTTATCCGAGTGAGGAAACTACTATAACAGTAACTATTGTAGATGAAAATAATGCACCAGTAGCGTTTGGTGCGAGTGGTGACTCTAAAATTGTTACTCTTTCTGCATCTCCTGATTATGGTATTTTTGATGATAATTCTAATCCGATAAATTTAACCTTCGAGGGAGAGAGCTCTAAAACTTCCGTTTTCAAAGCATCCTCAATCGGAGAGTTTCCTCTAGAAATCACAATTAATGCAAATTACAGTGGGGGGGGATTAAATCCAGGATCTACAAAAATAAATATTTTAAGTCCACTTGTAGCTCATCATATTGATGTTACTTTTGATCCTTCAATTATTGAATTAGATGATGATCCGATAGAACCCTCTAAAATTACTGCTATTATGAAATCTGAAGAAGGAGATATTGTTTATGGTAATTTCATCACGTTTAAAATTACAAGTGGTCCGGGTTCTTTTTCCTCTAATATATCTACTCTAGAAACAGCATTAACCGGAGGTATGGCTACTGCAACTTTATACCCTTATGAAGTTACATCTACAGCTAAAGCATATATTGAAATTTTTTCAAATGATTTAACACCTAATCCAGATGGACCACCAGGAAATCCTGACAATACAATAAAAATAGATGTATTATTTCATCAAGAGTCAGCACCACATCATATTAATTTAATTGCGACTCCTCAAAATATTTTTGTAGGTGGCCAAACTTGTACCTTAACAGCAAATGTAGTTGATGAATCAGGAGTTACATACAGTGATTATATTGGACGGGTTAAATTTACTATTACTGGAGCTACAAGTTCTGTTAGTTATGGTACTTTAGATATTGATGCTTTAAAGGGAATTGCTAT
>CAZTST010000368.1:0-2160 GCA_964616585.1 uncultured Draconibacterium sp. | reverse complement strand
TATTTCTTTTGGTTTCTTTCTCCAATTCTCTTGAAGTACGTACTCTATTAAGATAGCCATAAATATAAAGTTTAAGCAGATCTTTTGGGTGGTAGGCCGGGCGACCATTCTCGCCTGAATCAACTCTAAATCCCATTTTCTCAACATCCAAGCTGTCTACAAACAAATCTATTATTCTAACCTCATTATCTTGGTCGATGGCTGCTTCCATCGATAGGGGAAAAATAGCTGTTTGATTTCTGTCTTGTCCAATTATATATTTCATCCTTAAATATACTAAATATCAGAATATTAGCTTGTTGATATACCAAGAATTTATTAACAATCTTGAGGTAATAACTGGGTTTTTAGACAGTCTGACGCTTGAGGCTATATGCAGTAGCGGCTTCGAAGGTGATTCGTTTTCGGTCGGCACGACCGATAAGGAATCGTCGAGAAGCCAAGCTCCCGACTGCGCCCGCTATTGCATATGAGCCTTTGTTATGGCAAGTTTTTTTATATTTCTCCTTGATTATATATACTTTCATAAACGCTGTCATTATAGAGCCCGCTTGAATGCTTTGGCATATTGTTAAAGTCAAAATCATCAAGAGCCTTTGATATTATTCTTTCTCTAAATGGTATATGGATGGTTTTTACTTCATTTTTAGCCATCAAGTCTTTCAGTGCTTTAGGTATAAGCGTATCTAGTGCGCTTTTATATGTTTTAGGAGTTAATCTTTGTTTTTCATTGACAAAACAAATTATAACAGGTAAATGACATTCTTTTACTGCAAATTCAATTTCAAAAGGTATATAGTCATCATCAAGCCGAGTTTTTTCTCCAACTAAAAGCATAAAACGCTTACTTGCTTTCATTCTTCCTTTTAGTGTCTTTACAATTGTAGGTTCTGAACTCCAACCTCTAATTTGTCTTATCTTTTCGTGAGAATTTACTATGTTAAATTCTCTGTTCTTCATTTTATTCCAACCTTTCAATAAGTTGTAATATCTGAAGTCTGTTTCTGTTACGTTTTTACCACCTTCAGCGGCAAAAGCAATGTATGTTCCTGTTCTGTTTGGCATTATTCTGGAATTGATTTACTTAAAATTATTGATACAAATATGAAAGTTATAGTCAATTGAGTAATTGTTAATACTGAACCTGTCATATTAGCAACCTCAATGAAATTGAAATCAGAAAATAAAGAGTTGTAACTTGAATATAGAAAAAATGAAAAACGGCCATCAAACCCCGAGGTTGTTACAAACGAGCTTTTAAAAGGTAAACTGTATAGATATGCAAAACTTATATTTGAATATGCAAATGCAAGGAATAGATTTATAAATCTTCTTTGGTTTCTTTTTGTCTTTTTTATTTTACTTGTTGTCCATACGTGGTAATAGAAATATGTAAAAAGGTTAGTCCAAATTAAGTAAGATACAAATATTGTCAAAAACAGCGATTGGATATTGACAATCCAAATTATACCAACGAATAGCCATTTTAGAACAATGAAAGTGTCAATTGCAATATTTTTATACGTCCTCTTGTTGTCTTTTGTAAAACCGCCCAAAAGCCATTTAAACCCTTCAACCAAGTTCGTGTAAAAAGCAATTGTAACAATGAAATTAGAAATTTTGTAAATGTAACCGTGTTTCATACTGTGATTTTAAATTTGCCATAACATCCTTATACCCGCCAATTGCGCATATTTCTTCATTATGAGCAATTGCTAAAAAGAAAATTGGCCTCATATTATTCAGATTGATGTTGAATGCTTATTCAAATGTAAGGAATGTTTTTTTTATAATCACATGTTGTTAATAAATAATCGATTAGCTCGCTCCGCCCGCTCGGCTTAATCTTCCGCCGATAGGCGGACAGGCTGATTAAGTCGAACAAAAAAGTTTGTCTCTGACAAACAAAACATTTCCAATACTTAAATGGTCAGGAGACCATTTTTTAGTCAAGCTTAATCGGAGATTAAGCTTAGCGGGGTTGTCTTTATTTTTAATTATAAATATCATTCCATTCATGATTTATTTTTTCTCTAATAGTATTCATTAAAATTTCATCTTCAATTTTAGTAAACATAAAAGTTTTATTTCCTGCATCTTTAATCGAAGCTCCCCCGCTCGGCTTAATCTCTGATTAAGTCGAACAAAAAAGTTTGTCTC
>CAZTST010000367.1:0-2161 GCA_964616585.1 uncultured Draconibacterium sp. | reverse complement strand
GTTGCATATTGCTGTAGAAAGAAAGACTACCCGTATTGCTAAATTTTTAATAGAAAATGGAGCTAATGTCGATGGAACAGTTGCAAAAGATAAAGCTCCTCCTCCGTTACATCGAGCAATCTTATATGGAAATTTAGAACAAGTTGAGTTCTTGCTCGATAATGATGCGAATTTAGAATTCTATGAAGACAAAGGATACTATTTTTTTGCTGCTGCAGTTGATTTAGCGAAAGCAGTTGATTTAGAGAAAAAAGAAAACATAAAAGAAATAATACGTTATTTAAAAGAATACCAAGAAAAAAAAGGGATTGATGTGATTAACATAAAACAACCGAAACGCGGATTCCCATTGCTGTATAAAGCTTTATTGGCTAGAGATCTCAAAATGGCCAGGTTTTTAATAGAATTGGGGGCAAATCTAGAAATAAAAGTTCCATCGTATGGCGGAAATTCTAGAAAAAAAGCATTAAATGACTTTTTAATTCAACCTCTGATTGAGAAAAATTGGTCTCAAGGAATAAATAGAAAAGAAAAAGACGAGAGTTGTAAAGAAGAATCAACAGCGTTGGAGTGGGCGGTAAAATACAACCAACCCTATGTCACAAGATACTTGTTAGGCTGTGAGGAATTAGAAGTAGAGGAAGATCCATTAAAGAAGTTAGTCAAGGATTTAATCCAGCGATGGGAGCAAATAATACAGATAGAGCAATCAGAATATATCTGTAGCCCTTTACATTGGGCAGCGACTTATAGCAAACGATATAATTTAACAAGTTTATGTATTGATTCTGCGAAGGAGATGGTTATCGATGAAGAAGATAGTAATGGAAAAACTCCTTTGATGTTGGCCATAGACCATGATCATTTTCAATCTGCTGAAATTTTATTATCTTATCGAGCGAACGTGAATCATAGAGATAAAGATGGATATACGGCTTTACATTATGCGGTTTTAAAAAAAGATAAAGAAGCGATCGAGTTTCTATTAAAACAAAAAGAGATTGATATACGAATGTTATCGAAGAAAGAAAAGAAAACGGCTTTAGAACTTGCAGTAGCTCAGGATTACAGCGAGGGAAAAGAACTTTTAGAGCCGAAAGAAGAAGAACTCAAAAATTTAGATAAATTACCCAGTTACTCAGCATATCCAAGCTTTTGGTCGAAACTTGCTACTGAATTTATTTCGATATTTTCCGAACCCAAAGAAGAAAAGGAAACTCTATTGTCATCCCAAGATGAGAATTTTTTTGAAAATAAAAGAGGCAAATTCTAATTAGAAGTGCGACTGTATAAGTTCAGAAACAAGTGAGACGAATTTGAGCAAAGAGATAGTTAAAAGGGAAGAGAAGAATAAGAAAAGGGCTGGAAGGTTAACGTTGGCGAGCGAAGCGGATACTTGACCATCAGAGCACTTGTACATTATCTCATGACACTTATCTTCACGGTTCTTCTCAGTCTCATAGGTACTGAACCAATACAGGAATCGCTGATCGCTTGCCTAGTTCTGTGCTTCAGTATATATTCTTTGGTCTGTCTGTTTTGTTTTTAATTCCAAAAATCTTCCTATCAATCATAAAACCACACCTTGATTTTTATCAAATCTTGATTCAACTCAAGACTTGATAAATGGCAACAAACTTTGAGTTCAAAATAAAATTAACAAAATAGGAGCATCGTGATGTTTTTTCCCGATAAAAAAAATATTGAAAGTGAATTGGTTAGAGAACAGCAAAAAGTGATGGACATTGGTTTGATTTTTGCGTCGATGAAAGGTTTAAATGATGTTGTTAAGGGCTTAATCACTGATGGAGCAGATGTTAATGCAAAAGATATTCGCAATATGACAGCACTTATTTGGGCATCACAAAAAGACTGTAGTGAGACTGTTCAGATACTTGTAGATAGTGGTGCCAATGTTAATGATCAAGATGATATTTTTTGTTATACGGCGCTTGCTTGGGCATCTGTGTTAGGTCATAAAAAAGTGGTCAAAATATTGCTCAGTAGTGAAACGATCAACATGGAAGCACGAGATATATTTGGTAGAACGCCATTAATTTTGGCATTGATCAGTGGGCAAGAGAAAATTGCTAAAATCTTGGTTAAAAAAGGCGCGGATATTGAGGTAGAGGACAATCAGGGGAAAACGGCATTGTCCTGG
>CAZTST010000366.1:0-2165 GCA_964616585.1 uncultured Draconibacterium sp. | reverse complement strand
TAATCTTTTTTCCTTAGATTTGTGTGGAAACGATGAATAAAACACTATTACGTTAGGTTTAATTATAAAAGAAGAACGATGAAACGATATTTTAAGATTTCAAAAAGTTTAATTCTATGTTTATTATTACTGATTTTCAGTTGTAAAAATAATTCAAATACTTCATTTGAGATACTGCCTGATTTTAATTCAAAGGTACATGACCATATTTCTGAATTATGTAAAAATAATGGAAGATTTATTGGAAGTGTCTATGAAAAACAAGCTGCGAATTATATAAATCAACAGTTTTCTGAAATTGGATTACAGTCCGAAATTGAAAATTTTGAATTTGAAAGTTATGAAATCGAGCAATCGGTACTGACGATTGGAAATTTGACTTTAAAACCGGTTAGATTGTGTTTTAATCCTTACAAGGACAGTACTTTAATTCAAAATAATTTTGTATTAACTGACAGAAATACAGATACAGACTTGTCTGATAAATTTGTTATTACCACAGAACAAATTGATTATTTTCAACTTGTTTTCAAAAATCCTAAAATGATAATTTATGTGGACAGTTTGGATTTTCAAAAAATTAAAAATCAAGATTTAAATTCGTTCAATCTTGAAATTAAGGGGACAATTAAAAAATATAATTCTGCAAATGTTGTTGCAAATTTAAAATCAACAACAAAGGACAACAAAGAAATCATTATCTGTGCACATTACGACAGTTATGCTGAAAGTCCGGGGGCCGATGACAATGCGACGGGGGTTGCGGCTGTAATTGAACTGGCAAGAACAACTTTTAAAAATTTATCGAAATTAAACGGTTATAATATCAGATTTATCACATTTAGCGGCGAAGAGAAAGGGCTTTTAGGGTCAAGACACTATTTAGATACTCATTCTGACGAATTAAAAAATTGTGTTTTATTAATTAACCTTGACCAGATTGGAGGTCATGGAAAAATTAATGTTGAAGTCCTTGATAGTATAAGAGGAATACCTGACACAAAAGGGGAAAGCCAATTTCCAAAGTATTTAAAGGATAAACCATTTGAGGGAATTTCTTCCCGATGGACAATAATAGAACCCAACATATTTGGTCTGATGGCAATTTCGAATACACCAAATTGGTTAGTTAAAGTTATTGAAGAAAGTTCTGTTGGTATAAATGCAAATCAAACCACAGGTTCAGGTAGTGACCAAATGGTTTTTACACAAGCAGGAATAGTATCGACATGTATTTTTACCGGAGGAAATGAATACCACAATAAAAAAGACGTTCCTGAACAGGTTAACCTTTCGACAGTTGAGCAAGTAGGTAAATTGACACTAAATATTGTGAAAAATACAATTGAAATGAATGAATAACTAAACCTAACAATGTGCATATTTCAGAGCGGGGTCGGTGCGGCAATCAACGGCGGATTCTCGCATCGCCGTTCATGTCCTACCGGACAGGAACGCTCTCCGAAATCCGCTCCGCAACATGCACCAACCGTTACCAACAAGGCTAAAAACAGATAGGGCGATGAATTATAGCTTTATAAATTATATTAAATCAATCGTAGATATTCCTCAAGAACAAGAAAACAATTTTTCTTCATTAATCTCTATTAAGCATATTAAAAAAGGAGAAGATATTCTTAGTGAAGGACAACCGGCAAAGACTATTGCATTTGTGAGAAGTGGATTATTTAGGTATTATTATGCTGGTAAAAAAGGTAATGAATTTACGAAAGGTTTTTTTGCCGAAAATTCTGTTCTGGTTTCATATAGTTCAGTTCTTGAAAAAAGGGGCTCTTATTTTACAATCCAAGCACTTGAAGATTCTGAAATTGAAATAATTGATTATATCGAATCTCAAAAGATATTTACTGAACATCCTTGTTGGAATAAATTCTTAGTAATACAACTACAAAGAGCCCTAATAATGAAAACTGAACGAGAGCGGGAATTTTTATTATTTGATGCTGAACAGAGATATAGGGTGTTTTTACAGCAATTTCCAAACCTTGATATTAGAGTAAAACAGCATATAATAGCATCATACCTAAGAATAACTCCTGAATCTTTGAGCAGAATCAGAAAAAAAATGAAGCATTGACATAGGTCAATGGAATCTAATTTCATCGTTTGTAATTTTGCAAAACAAATAATTAAAAAGGGATTGC
>CAZTST010000365.1:0-2172 GCA_964616585.1 uncultured Draconibacterium sp. | reverse complement strand
CATTGAGAAAAACAAGAGTGGAATTGTGGCGATGATAACCAATAATTCATTCATAGATGGAATTACCCATCGCCAAATGAGAAAACATTTACTCGAAACATTTGATGACATTTACATTCTCGATCTCCACGGCAATTCAAAGAAGAAAGAAAAAGCACCGGACGGTGGCAAAGATAAGAATGTTTTCGATATTCAACAAGGTGTTGCCATTTCCATATTTATACGTAGAGCCGGTGAGAAAAAAGGACTTGGAGCCGTTCACCATGCAGAGATTTATGGAGAAAGAAAAGTAAAATTCAAGACTCTTACCGAAAGTAATATGCAAAATATTAGTTGGAAGAAACTCAATTACTCCGAGCCATATTATTTCTATGTGCCTAAAGATTTTGTATTAAAGGAAGAGTATGGGAAGGGGTTTAAGGTTGATGAGTTATTTTTGGTTTCAAATTCTGGTGTAAAGACAGACCGGGACAGTTTGTTTATTGATATAGATAAAAATGTGTTGGAAAAGAAGATGCAAAAACTTCTTTCCGAAAATTATGATGAGGGATTCAAACAAAAGTTTCGTGTCATCAATTCGGGAAGTTATAAATTAACTGAAAAGCTGAATGGGAAATCGTTTGACGATAATTATTTACAACAGATTCAGTATAGACCTTTTGATTATCAGTGGATTTATTATGACGCTAAGATTTTAAGTCGTTCAGGATTTGTTGCTTTCAAACATATTTTCCAAAAAGATAACTTACTTCTTTTAACCAGTCGCTCTATTCCTGCCAATCAGAATTTCGACAGAGTGTTGGTTTCTAATCAGATTGCCGATATTCATTCTGCAAGCGATCAAACTTATGCTTTTCCTCTCTATATATACTTGGAAGACGGCTCGCGTGTCCCGAATCTTAAAAAAGAGATTGTTGATGAGATAGAAAAAGTTGTTGGCAAAGTTTCACCGGAAGATATTTTTGATTATACCTATGCAGTTCTTCATTCGCCAAGCTATCGAGAAAAATATAAAGAGTTTCTAAAAATTGATTTCCCTCGTGTGCCGTATCATAAAGATGCAGTAAGTTTCAAAAATCTTGTCGCATTTGGCGCTGAATTACGTTCGCTCCACCTTCTTGAATCACCGAATGTAAATCAATTCATCACCACTTATCCTGTCACAGGTTCAGATACTGTTGAAAAATTAATTTACAAAGACGGCAATGTCTATATAAACAAAAACCAATACTTTGGTAATGTTCCCGAAATAGCTTGGAATTTCTACATTGGCGGCTATCAACCTGCCCAAAAGTGGCTGAAAGATCGTAAGGATCGAACTCTTAGCAACGCTGATATCGAACATTATCAGAAAATGATTGTAGCATTAGCGGAGACGGATAGAATTATGAAAGAAATAGATTAAATTATAATTTGTGAGATTATTAAGTGAGGTAAAAAAGAATTAATCAAAAACACATAACCAATCGCTGAACTTGACGCCCAAAAACAGGCGCAAGTTAGCTCAGTTGTTATCCATCGAAAAAGAGGTAAAGTATGGATTGTTACAGCAAAAATCTCAAACCGAAATTAGAAACTCTTATTGTTGCTTTGCAAGAAAACTATAATCATGCAAGGCATCAAGAAATACTAAGGGAGCGCGTAGTATTTTCATATTGGGCGGCATGGGCAGCGGCTTTAGGTTTTATTTATTCGCAAGGTGGAGAATTCAGCAAATATCCATCAATATTTATCCTGCTGGGTTTTGTTTCTATTCCCGTGTTGATGAGTACTTTGAAATGGAGTTTTGAGTTTGGTAATCATATTGCCGCAATAGACAGTATTGCACGGTGCCTCAATCTTAATAAAAATATAAGCGAAAGTAAAAATGAAAACCATTCTACATTTGGTTACTTGCCATTTAATGAATTTATTGGCTTTATGGCCCTTCCTTTGAGAGCACCAGTTTACCTAAATGTTGCATTGACATTAGTACTTCTTGAATGCATTGGCTTAGGAGTTGCGACTTATGTGTTTACATATGCAGTGACTGAAAAAATTATTATTGATATCCTTTATATTTCTTTAACTGTTACAAAAAATGCGCAATCTCTTATTGTTTCGATAAGTTTTATCCTGCTTGTTGGTTACCTGTGCTTTAGGGCTTTCAAGAGATACCAATTTGATGCTATG
>CAZTST010000364.1:0-2204 GCA_964616585.1 uncultured Draconibacterium sp. | reverse complement strand
ATAAGTGCGTTATCCATATTAATAGCTTTACAAAAAGGTTTAAATTTGCGCACTCTTGCCCCCATAGTTCAAGGGATAGAACAAGTGTTTCCTAAACACTAGATACAAGTTCGAGTCTTGTTGGGGGTACTTCAAAATTATTTCTGTTTGATTTTATGAATTATATGATAAATATTACAATACCAATTATATAGAACTAATTAAGTTTTGCATCATCTATTAATTTTGTTTCAAAAAAGAATCTTTTTTTACCAAAAGCCGGTTTTAATTCGTTGAGCCATTTTGCTTTTTCATCGTATTCAGCAAAGAAAGGACGTCTTACCCAATCGGAATTACGACCTTGAATAAAATTAAGCACAAGCACTTCTTCACCATTTATGGTTGCAGACCCGGAAATTTCAATTTTGCCGGGTTGTGCTGACATACTTGGTCCTCTTACTGTACGCGCTATTCCGCTAACCTGACGGTAGGCGTCTATAAAAATATGCCATGCTTTAACTAAAGGAACAGAAAAATAATGTTGGGCTCCGGTATCGCGTGCAACAAACATATAATAAGGGATTAATCCAAGATTAACTTGAGTGTTCCACAAATCGCGCCAGATATAGGCTTTATCGTTAATGTGACGCATTATTGGCGACTGTGTTCTGATTTCAGCACCTGTTTTCCTGATGTTTCTAATAGCTTGTCGTACTACTCTTGTTTTTAATTCAGCAGGATGATTTAAATGAGCCATAATAGCCAAATGCTTTCCGGATTTAATTATTTGTCGAAACAAATCAAGCAATTCTTCTGAATCTTTATCATTTACATATCGGTAAGGCCAAAAGGACAAGGATTTTGTGCCGATGCGTATAGTTTGGATATGATCCAATTCGGGGCTTAAAAAAGGTTCAATATAAGTTCTTAATCTACTAGCACTCATTGTCATAGGGTCGCCACCGGTAAATAAAATATCTGTAACTTGCGGATGACGTTTCAGGTATTTAATAACTTCATTTGTTTCGTTTTGCGCAAACCTTAGGTTTTTATCACTGACAAACTGCGGCCAACGGAAACAGAAAGTGCAATAAGCATGACAAGTTTGACCGTGACTAGGAAAAAACAAAAGAGTTTGGTCGTATTTATGCTGAACACCCTGCAAACGTTGTCCATCCATAAAAGGAACATTGTGGTCTTTTTGTCCTGCCGGATTAGGATTGAGCTGTGCTCGGATAGAGTTTATTATCTTTTTTAATTCAGGTTGAGGAATATTATTTTTTAAAGCCTGATCGACTAGATTATAATGTTTTTCTTTTAGCATACCCTTTTGAGGGAATGTAAGAATGAAAATTGGATCGTTTGGAATATTATCCCAATTAATCAACTCATCCAAAACGTAATTGTTTACTTTAAACGGCAATACAGTCCCAACTACTTTTATTTCCCATAACTGATCCTGACTCAGATATCTTTGTAAATGAGGAATTTGCTCGAAGTTGTGCAAAGAAAATGCTTTATAATCTTGAATTTCAATCATAGGCTTGATTAAGTTTATTATGTTAATGCTAAAAATACAAAAAAAAATTGTAAAAATCAAGTCTGTTAGATTCTGATCTTGTTTCAAAAAAATAATTTGTTGTTTCTATGAGTTAAATATCTTTGCTAAAATTTGAAAATGGAAGTAAGCGAAGAATTTTTTGGAACAACTAAAAACAGTGAAATTGTTTCCAGATTTATTCTGGAAAATAATTATAAAACTCGAATAGCAGTTTTAAATTATGGAAGTATTATCCAATCGATAGAAACAGTTGACAAATTTGGTCAATTTGCTGATATTGCTTTGGGCTACAATTCGTTAGCTGAGTATGAAAATGATACTCATTATATTGGAGCTATTGTTGGTCGTGTAGCAAATCGTATTGGAAATGCGCAATATTTTGATGGCCCATTTATGATAAAACTCGATAAAAATGAAGGCCGGAATCATTTACATGGTGGATTTAATGCTTTGAATAAAGCTGTATGGAATGCAAAATCATTTAAGAAAAAAAATTCGGTTGGCGTTGAACTAACTTTACGTTCAAATGATGGGGAAAATGGATATCCCGGTAATGTAGATTTTAAAATAACTTATATATTGAACAATAAGAATCAGTTAATGATTTATTTTAATGCCGAAACGGATAAACGAACACCAATTAATCTTACTTCTCATATTTATT
>CAZTST010000363.1:0-2218 GCA_964616585.1 uncultured Draconibacterium sp. | reverse complement strand
TTAATTGTTTGGCATATTTAGGAAGAAGAATTCCATTGGTAGTCATTCCAAAATCTTTAATGCCTTTGATTTCTCCAATTTTTCTAATTAATTCAACTATATCTTTACGCACAAGTGATTCACCACCTGTAATGCGCACTTTATCAACACCATCTGCAACAGCTTTCTTAGTAAAAGCAACTATTTCTTCAAAGCTTAAAATATCATCATGTGACATAAGTTCAACACCTTCTTCCGGCATACAATATACACAACGCAAATTACAACGGTCTGTAACCGAGATGCGTAAATAGTTTATTTTTCTATTAAATCTGTCGTACATCAACTAATTGTCCTTTTTGCAACGTTGCTTCTCCAATATTTATAAAAATCATTCCATCGGCTTTTATGTAGGAATGAATGTGAGCAGATCCATTGTAGTCAACAGGCATTACTTCACCATTTTCATTAAAGTAAACAGGTATATAAGATTTCCGCTTAGCTTTATTGCGATTATATTCAACTCCCATTGGCATTTTTAATGGAAGTGGTTTAAAATCAAGACCCATCATTTTGTATATCAATGGTTTCACTAAAAGTTCAAATTGAACAAATGATGAAACAGGATTTCCGGGAAGTCCAAAAAAGAATTGTTTTCCTTTTATGCCGAAAACTGTTGGTCGGCCGGGCTGAACAGCCAGACTTTTAAATAATATTTTAATGTTTTTTTCTTCTAAAATTGCAGGAACAAAATCAAACTCACCCATAGAAACACCTCCCGAAAGTAAAACCATATCGCAACTATCAAGTGCTTCTTCAAGCATTTCGCGAGTAGATTCAGGGCTATCTTTTGCAATGCCAATATATTGACCGATTATACCCATTTGTTGAAGTTGCGCCATCAACTGTGAAGCGTTAGAGTTTCGGATTTGCGAATATTTTGGAATTATATGTGGTTCAACCAATTCATCTCCGGTTGAAATTACCGCTACCGTTACTTGCCTGTAAACCTCAACAAAAGTTTTTCCTACTGAAGCTAATACAGTGATTTGTTGAGCTTTAATTAAAGTTCCTTTTTCAAGTACTAAATCTGATTTTTTAAGGTCTTCGCCAATAATGCAGATGTTAGAGCTTGTTTTGCTATGAACAAAACGAATTTTATCATCAACTCTTTCAGTATGTTCAACCATGATAATAGTATCAGCTCCTTCAGGAACGGGAGCTCCTGTCATAATTTTTGAGCATTGATTAATCCCAACTGTTAGTGTTGGAGCTTTCCCGGCAGGTATTACTTCCAAAAGCTCTAAATCGTTAGCTAAATCCTGTTTTCTACAAGCATAACCATCAACAGCTGATTTATTGAAAGGAGGCATGTCCATATCAGAATATACATTTTCTGCCAAAACTCTTCCCAAACTGTCTTGGAATGAAATTAACTCAGTTCCAAGTTTGAAAGCAGACCGCTCAATAATTTCATAAGCATCTTCTTGTTTGATCATGATAAAAATTTTGATTGCAAAAGTAGCTATTATGCCGGTATTTCAAAAGTAATTTACAAACCAATATGTTTTTTTTAACATATCGCTTTCGTACTCATATTGCATGATAAATTTTAGGCTTTTAGGAAAGGATAATTTAACCGATTACCTTTTTTGCTGCATTATTTTTTTTACTTTTGAAGATTATATCGGTTAAATATTTAGGGAATTTTTATGGAAGATTTTATCGTTTCTGCACGAAAATACAGACCAGCGACTTTTGACACCGTTGTGGGTCAAAAATCGATTACAAATACGTTAAAAAACGCCATTAGAAATCATCATTTAGCTCAAGCTTATTTATTTACAGGCCCACGTGGTGTTGGCAAAACCACATCTGCAAGGATATTTGCAAAAACCATTAATTGTTTAAATATCGATCTGGAGAATAAACCTGATGTGATTGAGCCTTGTGATGTTTGTGAATCGTGCAGATCGTTTAGCAATAATGCTTCTTTTAACATTATGGAACTCGATGCTGCTTCAAACAATTCGGTTGATGATATCAGGCGATTGGTTGATCAGGTGCGTATTCCCCCTCAGGTTGGAAAATACAAGGTTTATATCATCGATGAGGTTCATATGCTTTCTCAAGCAGCATTTAATGCGTTTTTAAAAACACTGGAAGAACCACCTGCTTATGTAAAATTTATTTTGGCTACAACCGAAAAACATAAAATTATTCCAACTATCTTATCACG
>CAZTST010000362.1:0-2257 GCA_964616585.1 uncultured Draconibacterium sp. | reverse complement strand
TGCTTTATGCAAAGAAAAATCCTGTTTCTGTGGGTAAAATAGTTCCCCCACCACTAATTACCTGACAGGTACACATACCGCAAGTACCACCTCCGCCACAAGCGGAAGGCAAAAATATTTTTTCTGCGGAAAGTGTTGTCAAAATAGTTGATCCGGGCGATGTAATCACCTCTTTTTCTCCGTTAATCGTTATTTTAACATCGCCTTGCGGAGTAAGCTTTTTCTTTGCATAAAGCAGCACCATTACAAGGACTAAAATCACGACTAAGAAGACAACAATACTTGAGATAACGATTGTTCCGATTCCTATATTTAATAACATCGTTTTGTTTTTTTAAGGTTCAACTTATAACTTAATTCCCAGAAAGCTCATGAAAGCAATTCCCATCAAGCCGGTGATTATAAATGTAATACCGATTCCTTTAAGCGGACCGGGCACATTTGAATATTGTATTTTCTCGCGTATAGCGGCAATACCAACAATAGCTAAAAACCATCCTATCCCGGAGCCCAGAGCAAAGGAAGTTGCCTCTCCCAAGGACTGATATTCCCGCTCTTGCATAAATAAAGATCCTCCTAAAATGGCGCAGTTTACAGCAATTAAAGGAAGAAATATACCAAGAGAAGAATAAAGTGCTGGTGAATATTTTTCGACTATCATCTCGACTAATTGCACCATAGAAGCAATTACAGCGATAAACATGATAAAACTTAGGAAACTTAAATCAATTTCAGCAAATTCTTCGCCAAGCCATACTAAAGCTCCTGGTTCTAACAAATATTCATTCAACAAGTAATCCACCGGAACGGTGATTCCCAATACGAAAATTACTGCAGCACCCAATCCAACGGAAGTATTTACCGTTTTAGATACTGCAATGTAAGAACACATGCCTAAGAAATAGGCAAAGACCATATTATCGATGAATATGGATTTTATAAATATGTTAAATATTTCTTGCATCGTTTCTAATTTTTAAGTGTAAACACTAGTCTTTAATTAGTTCTGGGTTCTTACTGCGTTGAACCCAAATAATGATACCAACCACGATTAAAGCCATTGGAGGTAAAATCATAAAACCATTATTTACATATCCTATGTCATACAGTCCAATCTGCTTAAAAACTTCCCAACCCAGGATAGAACCTGAGCCAAACAGTTCACGGAAGAAGGCAACAATGACCAAAATAAATCCATATCCAAGACCATTACCAATTCCGTCCATAAAAGATGGCCAAGGTTTGTTTGCCATAGAAAAGGCTTCGAAACGACCCATGATAATACAGTTTGTAATAATTAATCCAACGAAAACTGAGAGTTGTTTGCTCACTTCATAAGCATAAGCTTTCAATATCTGGTCAACGATAATTACCAGTGCTGCAATAATCACTAATTGGACAATGATACGGATACGCTGAGGAATAGTATTACGCAGTAATGAAATAATTACATTACCCATCGCAAGAACAAATATTACGGAAATTGACATAACAATTGCCGGTTCCAGTTTTGCAGTAACAGCAAGCGCGGAACAAATACCCAACACTTGCACCGTAATGGGATTATCCTTCCCAATCGGATCAGTAAGTAATTTGATGTTCTTGGTAGAAAACATCGACTCTTTTTGTACTTGCTCAGTCATTATTTATTGCTTTTAATATATGGAACATAATTTTCTAAACAATCTAACAGCATATCATTTACTGAATTAGAAGTAATGGTACCTCCGGAAATAGCATCAACGCCATGAATTTGTTGGTCTGCAGCTAATTTAGCAGCTCCTCCTTTTATAACTTTAATAGAAGTAAAATTCCCTTCCTCATCAAAAATTGTTTTACCGATAAAAGGATTTGTAAATGCGGGAAAAATAATCTCGGCTCCTAATCCCGGAGTTTCTCCTTTATGGTCGAAAACAACACCTTTAACCGTTTTGAAATCGGACTTAAGTGCAATATTTCCCCAAACAGGACCCCACAATCCTTTTCCTAATAGTGGAATGATATAGTAGGTTTCTCCTTCAACATTACAAATAAACATTGGTGATTGGAATTTTTCACCTTTGGTTTTTTTATAAAGCTCTGTTTTAAGATTTACATCAAAAGCGCGAAAATTTCCTTTTTCAAATGCCCCGGCTTTATAATTATCAGTTATTTCACCGGATTCATTAATCATCCATTCTTCAGTAATGAATTTATTATATAGCGTTTCAGCTGTTAGAGCAGTAGATTCAATATTTGCAGATGCTAAAATAGCCTG
>CAZTST010000361.1:0-2274 GCA_964616585.1 uncultured Draconibacterium sp. | reverse complement strand
CAACTTCGTCTCCGAATCTTTTCTTACAAGATAATTCAAGTTCTTTATTAGCCATAAAATAAAAGATAAAATTACATTTATAAATCTTTCTATTTGTAACTACTAAATAGTGTACACAATATTAAAACAAAAACTAATAGCGATTTATATAATAGATTAAGACCTATAAAAACCAAATCAACCCAAAAACAA
The DNA here is from genome assembly GCA_964616585.1 of uncultured Draconibacterium sp. Taxonomy (GTDB): domain Bacteria; phylum Bacteroidota; class Bacteroidia; order Bacteroidales; family UBA12170; genus UBA12170. The sequence goes on along the minus strand of CAZTST010000361.1, from coordinate 2,082 downwards.
TCAAAAGAATTATCCCAATAATCCAAAAAAACCATTTAGCAATTTTCCAACCAATAATAACAGCGACAAGACCAACCAACACGCCCAAAAAAGAATAATTCTTAATAAAATCAAACATCATACCTTATTGACGTAAATCCTCTTTTAAAATATACCGCTAAAATAAATAAGCAATAAACTCACAAAAACCCCAACTCCATAACTTTTTAAACCCACATCCCCTAACAACTATATAAAATGAATAAGAATCACGCTTATATTATAAAATGAGCAACTTTCTAAGAATTTATAAAAGATAAGATGAATAAAGATAGAAATATGAATCAAAGATATGAACCTGCAAAACAGATGTCTATCGACAACATTAGCTCTAAGCAAATGAAGAAGAACGTAATTGTAATGGGACTAGTTGACAAAGTAATGCAAACCGGCGGACCAACAGTCTTTGGAATCGCCGACGGAACCGGAAACCTATCTCTAAAAGGATTTATCGCGCCAGGAGAACGAGCCTACCCAGAAATCGAAAGCGGCGACTACATCGAAGCCGAAGTAAAAATCGACGAATTCAACGGAGAGCTCGAAGGAAACATTCTAAAAATCGTCAAAAAGACAGGCGAAACACTAGCTCTACTAAAGAAACATATCGAATACCAGCAACGACAAAGAGCCAAAGTAACAACAAACGACTTCATGGTAAGCACCCCAATCCTAGAAAAATCAAAAACCGAAATCATTAAAGCCGCAACCGAAATCAGATTAGCCATAATCCAAAGCCGACCAATCATAGTCAGACATCACAACGACACCGACGGTTACTGTTCGGGTTTCGCACTAGAAAGAGCAATCTTACCATTAATAGAAAAACAACATTCAGGACCAAAAGCAGCTTGGGAATATTTCAAAAGAGCTCCATGTATGGCACCATTCTACGAAATCGAAGATTCTATTAAAGATACAGCAATGGCATTAAGGGACGTAGCAAAGTTCTCAGCCAAAATGCCCCTAATCATAATCGCAGACAACGGTTCATCCCCCGAAGACCTAATGGCAATCAAACAAGCTAAAATCCACGGCGCAGACATAATCGTAATCGACCATCACACATTTGACGAAGACGTAATATCAAAAGAAGTCCTAGCCCATATCAACCCACATTTAATCGAAGAATCAGGAGCAGACATGTCAGCCGGAATGTTATGTGCAGAAATCGCAAGATACATCAACCCCGAAGTAAAAAACATTTCTCAAGTTCCAGCATTAGCAGGATTCGCAGACCGAATCGATTTATCAGCACCAGGCACAATGGAAAAATATTTAGCAATAGCAAAAAAAGAAGGCTACACTAAAGAACTCCTACAAGAAATTTCCCTAGTCATCGAATACGTTTCAGTAAAAGTAAGATTCATGGAAGCACGAGAATATGTCGAAGTACTATTCGGCGAACCTCGAGCTCAGCAAAAAAAATTAGTCTCTCTAATGGCACCCCATATCAAAGACCTCGACGCCAAAGGCTTAGCAATCGGAAAAGCCGCTGCACAAGTTGAAAAATTAGGAAACACAACACTACAAACAGTTCAAGTCGAAGCAAGTTTCCCAGGATTCGGTTTCTTCCCTAAACCAGGCAGAAGTACTGGACTTCTACACGACAACCTACAAAAAGAAAAAGGCATAACCTCTCTAGTCTCAATTGGAATCATGAACACAGCAATGACATTTCGAGCAACTGACGAAGCAAACTTCTCAACACACGAACTAATTAAATACCTACAAACAAAACTCCCAAACGCATTCATCGAAGGTGGCGGACATAAAAACGCAGGTGCAATTAACTATATTCCTCGAATGAAAGAAGATGTTTACAAAGAAGTCCGAAACTTCATTGAAAGTCGATAATTATTAAAATATACCGGGTAACCACAAACTACTTTTTCTTGTTTTTTATAGACACCTCTTTTAGTGTCTTCTTATATTGCTTAATCAATGAATCCTACCATTATTTTTCCAAACAAAAATCTTATATTCTCAAATACACTCTTCAATCAATGAATTTGTAGACAAAATAAAAATCAAAGTGGTTGATTG
>CAZTST010000360.1:0-2288 GCA_964616585.1 uncultured Draconibacterium sp. | reverse complement strand
AGTCTTTCAGATAATCTCAATACTTCACGGTTAACATCTATTCCGCCTAAAACATCAATTCCTAATTTACCCAACAGTTCATTTAATCGCCAATAAATTTCCTTACAATATCCATTCCATTCTAAAGCTAGATGACCATCATATTGTCTACATATTATTTCAACTTCTTCTCTTTTTGATGGATCAATTCCCTTGAGAACATTACCATTAGTTACAAAAGGGTGGTCATAAATCAAAAGTGGACCTCTTTCAAGTGCATCATCAGCCATTTCTCTAAAAGACCTCCAAGATTTGACATCGTCACAACCAATAGTTAACATGTGAAAATCATCTGATGTATCTGATTCTCTTGCTCTAAGGATATATTGTCTTTGATTATCTTTTTCTATTTCAATTGCCAAACTATCTGAATCTGATCTATAACCATAATCACTTAAACCAGAAGATAATCCCCGTATTTCATCAAAAATAGGTCTATTGAGTTGTTCTAGAGCTATTATATCTAATCCGTTTCTTTCCATTGCTTTAACTAATTCTATCAAAGGATATTCTTCAAAATAAGGGTGTACATGTAATTCTACGTTTGATCTCATGATATTTTTGTCAAAATTAAAGTATTTAAAAGTATTTCTCACTAAAGTAAATCCTCATCAAACAACTCTTCGACAACAGGACTTAGATATTTACCAAAACCAAAACCAAAGTCAATCAACCACTCAGAAGAATGAACAATTCGACTAATCCATAAACCTTTAATAATAGGCCATTTAAGTTTTTCTTTCCATTTATCCTCATAATTCTTCTTCAAGAACTTATAATCGTATTTTTCTTTCTTTAGAGAGTTTTCACATGTTCTTGAAGCAATTTTAGCAGCAATCAATCCGTATATCAATCCTCCACCAGAAAATGGCTTAACCTGGCAAGCAGCATCACCAACAAGAAGAACTCTATCTGATACTGAATCTTTGATTAATCCATATCTTATCAACCCAGAAACTTTATCTTTTATCTTAACATCTTTTCCAATTCTTTTTTCAACAAACTTCTGATAATAATAACCAGCTTTTCTAGAAGATGCTATTCCAATTCTTGCTTGATCATCTCCTTCAGGAACAACCCAACCAAAAAAATCAGGAGATATTTTAGAATCAAACCACAATTCAGAACATGTTAGATCAAAATTTCCTTGAATGGTTTCCTGAACACCAACTAAAAGATTGTCCGGTTGAGGTAGATTAGCAATTCTAGCAACAGTAGAAGCAGGACCATCTGCCCCGACAAGAAGTTTTGTTCTGAATTCACCTTTGTTTGTTTTGATTTCTAAAAAATCTTTTTCTCTCCTAAAACTCTTGAACTCTGTTCTCATTTTGATTTCAACATTATTTTTTTCAGCTTTTTTAGCAAGTTCTTTATCAAACAACTCCCTATCTAAGACATAAAACGGTCTTTTGGATTTTAGAGTCATATAATTACCATTAGGAGAAAAAAACTTCGATTTAGTAACTTTATTTATCACAACTCTCTTCGAAACTCCAGAAAGCTCAAATATTCTTTTACTATTGAAACCTGTACATTGAACTGGTTTACCTATTTCTGACTTCTTGTCAATTATCAACACTTTATGATTCTTGCCGAGGAGTTCACCTACTTTACATCCTATCGGACCTGCACCGACTATCACAACATCATAATTTTTCATATAAACAAATAGAAAATATAATTACAAAAAGATAATACTTCTTATGCAAAAAACAATGATTCTTGCTCTCGGAGGAAATATGATTAAAAAAGCGAATGAAAAAGGAACATTTGAACAACAATATAAAAATGTGACAGGGAGTTGTAATCAAATCATCAAAATAATAAAACAAGGCTGGGATGTTGTTATAACAGCAGGTAATGGTCCTCAAGTTGGGAATCTTCTTTTACAACAAGAATTACTGAAAGACAAAATACCACCAATGCCTCTGGATGTATGTGGTGCTTTAAGCCAGGGTGAGATAGGTTATTTAATTCAACAGATACTTCTAAATAAATTGAAGAAAAATAAAATCAAGAAAAAAGTCATAACTGTTATCACTCAGGTTCTAGTCGATGAAAAAGATCCAGAATTTAGAAGCCCATCAAAACCTATCGGACCATTTTACAAAATCAAAAATATGTCTCCAATGGTTTATCAATCAGGAAAAGGGTGGAGAAGAGTTGTTCCATCCCCTAATCCCAAGAAAATAATTGAGAAAGAACAAATCAAAGACCTAATCGAAGATGGAGATGTAGTTATTGCTTGT
>CAZTST010000359.1:0-2348 GCA_964616585.1 uncultured Draconibacterium sp. | reverse complement strand
AAGATTACGAAAATGCCTGATGGCATTGAATATTTTGTCATTGAGGATATTTTTGGAAATCGTCATTTAATGGAAAAGAAGCCTTATGAACATTATGGATTTATTTTGGGCGAAAAAGTAGAAATTCGCATAGATAAGGTCAATTGTAAAGGAAAGGTATTTTTTGAACCAAAACATCCCAGACATAGTCTGGGTTCAACCGTAGAAGCTAAATTTATTGAGCATTCCACAGAGCTTGATAAGTTTAAAGAAACAATTCACGTATTGAAAGTTATTGATCCTGAAGGTAATATTAGTTCTGTCAGGCCGCTAAATGAGGAACAACGCAAACCCGATTTTAAGCCTGAAATTTTAAAGTGTGAGGTATATCGGATTAGCAAAGGTCGTTTAGTATTGCGGCAGATAGGATAAAGAATCGTGAAAGATGAAATTCTAAAATACAAAACCTATATTCAAAATATTCAGGGTGGAGAAGATGCGCTTTTGATAGAGAATGCATGGAATTTACTAATTGATAATCAAGATATTACAATAAGTACAAAAGAATATGTTCTTGGCGTTTTGGATATTTTGGCCAATGAATTAAATACTTTTTCTGCGAGTTTAGTAAGTGCAGTTTTTGCTTGCGGTTTGGAGCAACTTCCCGATAAAAAATTTATTATCAATAATTTCAATGAATCAATTTGGCGAATAATCGAAGGCAATTTTAAAATTAAAAATCTCAATACCGAAAAGGCAATCAGCCAACCTGATTATCATCGACAATTGTTACTTTCAGTTTCTAATGATATGCGTGCCGTACTTATTCACTTGGCGGCTCATGTGTATAAGCTTCGACATATTGACCAAATTAATGATGTGGAACAACAATATCATTTATTAAATCTGATTGAAGCTGTTTATATTCCTATTGCACATCGTTTAGGCTTTTATAAGATGAAATCGGAAATGGAAGATATCTTGCTTCAACATCGCGAGCCTGAATTTTATTTTAGTATCAAACAAAAACTGATAGAAAGCGAAAAAGAGCGTGATGAAATTGTTAATGAATTTTTGCAACCTCTTAAGGTAGAACTAGATAATCATAAATTAAATTATCAGGTTAAAAGTAGAGTTAAGTCGATTAACTCCATTTATGTGAAAATGAAAAAACAGGGTATTCCACTTGAAGAAATTTTCGATTTGTGGGCAATTCGCATTATCATGCAAAGCGATGCCAAGATGGAAAAAGCAGATTGCTGGCATGCTTATTCGGTCGTGACTAATATTTATAAACCAGATTTAAGTCGCTTACGCGATTGGATATCAGTTCCTAAGAGTTCGGGTTATGAATCGCTTCATACAACTGTTCAGGATAAAAACAATCTTAATGTTGAAGTTCAAATTCGCTCATCGCGTATGGATGACGAAGCTGAGAATGGTTTGGCTGCTCATTGGAAATACAAAGGTGGAAAAGAGAGTGGTGGAATTGATCATTGGTTGAGTTTGATTCGCAAAGCTATACAAGATGAAGGCATTTTGAGTGGTACTTTCGACTTAAAGAATACTAAAACAAGCACTAATGAAATATTTGTTTTTACGCCTCAAGGCGATTTGAAAAAACTTAGTGGTGGAGCTACTGTTCTTGATTTTGCTTTCAATATTCATTCAGATATTGGCTCTCATTGTACAAATGCAATGGTTAATGGGAAAATTGTACCAATTAAACATGTTTTAAAAAATGGAGATCAGGTACAAATAATAACCTCAAAAAACCAAAAGCCAGGTATAGATTGGTTAAAGTTTGTCGTTTCTAACCGAACAAAAATAAAAATCAGAAAAGCTCTTGATGAAGAAAGAACTCTGGAAATAAAGCGCGGAAAAGAAATTCTGGAACGGCGCTTTAAGAATTGGAAAATGGAACTAAGTCAAGCTGTGATTGATAAACTGGTAGAACACTATAAATTTAAACAAATACACGATTTGTATTTAAATGTTTCGCTTGAAAAGATTGATCCTCTTGATTTAAAAAGAATTCTTCTGAATGAAACTCTAGCAGTGGAAAAGGAGAATATATTATTGCACCAAGATGAAGCTTTTGCTGAAGGGCAATTGACCGATAAACTGGATAAATCGAGTCAGGATATACTTTCTGTAGATCAAATTGATCATATCAATTACAAATTTGCCAGATGTTGTAATCCAATTCCCGGCGACCGAATATTTGGTTTTGTAACTGTAACTAAGGGAATTACTATTCATAGAACTAGTTGCTCAAATGCACCTGAAATGGAAAACCGTTATTCTTACAGAATTATTCCGGCTCAATGGAAAGCGCAAAAACAAAAACTTAATTTTAAAACAACGGT
>CAZTST010000358.1:0-2376 GCA_964616585.1 uncultured Draconibacterium sp. | reverse complement strand
ATATCGAAAGACTCTTAGGGATTGTGGCAAAAACATCGCAAGGTATTGGTGATGAGACAACTATTGAATATCTCTCTGATATACCAGTTACCGTAGATGGGAGATTTTTTGAAACAAGGAAACAAACAGTTGTCGGAGATGATGGAGTTCCAAGAGATGTAAAGCTTTATGGCAAACGTCTTTTTGGATGCGGCCATATCGCTTCAAGGGATACATTTGGGGCAGTCTGCTCAAGTCCTTTGCATACTTATACAAGCCTTCCCGTTTTGAATAGACAAAAATTAGACCCATCAGTTCCCCTTGCTGCTTGCTCGAAATGCATCCGCAGGTGCATCAGATGCAAAAAGTTTTTTTGCCTTTTTTGCATTGAGACGGTTAAGTCCGCTGCCGGTTTAGTGTTTTGCCGACATTGTGCCCTTTCTCGCAAATGGGGGGATTTCTTTAAGGGGAGATGGTAGATGGAAAATGACATTAGACTTATAAAATTTCTAGATGAGAAGGGCTATTTCTATGAAGGGGATAAACTGGACATGAAATTGATTGGTCTGCTCAGCTTAGTTAAACGAAATCCAAAAGACAAAAGATATAAAAAAATGCTTTCAGATATAATAGAAACTAAAAAGCTATTGAGCTCCATTGTAAATGATCCATTTACCCCTTATCCCTTTGCCAGAGATTTCGGCGGAGATGTGAGACTTGGTCTTGTAGGCATCCACGATCCTTATTCCCGAAAAGAATTCGATATTAAAGGTATAAATGAACCAACGATAGCAACAGTTGCAAGCAGTGCATTTTGCAGACATTACCTTAATATTGGGTCTACTGGTTGCGGGAAATCTGTCACTCTTTTTGGGATTCAGGACGAGTTTCTTAGAATAGGCAAGAGTTATGTAAGCCTGGGATTCAAGAGAGATGGGAGACATAGGATACGGCAGATAAAAAACCTTCTGGTTTTCAGGATAAGCCAGAATTCCAACTTTAAATGGAACATTACAATTTCGCCCAAAGGAGTTGACCAGAAAGATTGGGATTTTACTTGGGCTAGAGTTTTCTGCGAAACGCAGAGTTTAAGCTTAGGCATAGAAAGCATGCTTTTGGACTTTGTAAAAAAATTAAGAAAAGATAACAGTGTAATAACAATAGAGATGATTTACAGAGAGATAGAGCAGGCGAAGTTTAAGGCGTTTCGTGACATTAACTGGAAAGCTTCATTGTTAAATCGTTTGGAAGCGTTGTGCAGATTCAATAAAATGTTGCAGACGTCAAAACCATTTCCTCTGGAAAAAATAGCAGAGCATTATCCAATAGAGTTTGAGCTTGATGATGCAGGCGAATTCAAAAGCATGTTTGCTACCCTAATTCCCATTCATCTATATAGGTATAGGATCGTAAATAACCTTAGGGGCAATGAATTGTGGCTTGCGGTTTTCTGCGACGAAGGGCTTTTTATTGGCAGTAAGGAAATTCAACGCTCTTGCTTTCTTGGAGAGCCGATGCTTTTTAATTTAATTCGTCTGGCCCGGGAATTCGGCATTGGATTTGTGATTGCGACAGGAGAGATAACATCCATTTCGGACACTATTAAGAATCATTGTGCTATGCAATTATTTATGGGTGCGAATAGATTCGCTGAAACTCTGGAATTTGGGAAGAACAGGAATATGTCGAAAGAGCAGCTTGAGTTTAGCACAACAAAGTTATCGCCGGGGCAGGGTATAATGATGATGGGGAATTTGCCTCTTTTTCCGATTAGTTCCCCCAATTTGGAATTTGAAAAAAACGTAACAGATTTAGAGACAGACGAACATGATGCAAATCTTCTTCAGGGTACAGAGTTTGAATATGTAATAAAGCCGGAACCGGTAAATATTGTTGTGGATAAACCAAAAGAAAAGGAATTATTGCCAGAATCTGAGAGGGCATTCTTGTGGGGCTTATATAACCAGCAATTCATTTCAGTGAAAGAACGTATAGATAGTTTGAGCATTTCCGCGAGCAGGTTCTACTCAATTCTTCATTCGCTGAAAAGGCAGGACTATGCAAGGGAATGCTCGGTTAATCTCGGTGGCAGAGGCGGTTTAAGCAATTTCCTTGCGATAACACTGGAAGGATGCGAAGCGATAGGCGTGAAGCCAAAGCCCCACCTAACTCGTGGCGGTAATTTTATTACGGATATTTTTATCTATAAGACTGTTGAGAATCTAAAAAAAGTCGCTCATGGTTGTAAGCTTTCAATCGAAAAGCAGGTTCAGGGAAAATTTTGTGATATTGTTGTCGAAGGAGTTAATCAAACCTTTATCATAATCGTTGAAATTGAATTGTCAGCCGCGAATTTAGCCGTCAATATACAAAAAGATAACGCAGACTTCGTTATTT
>CAZTST010000357.1:0-2437 GCA_964616585.1 uncultured Draconibacterium sp. | reverse complement strand
AACATTGTCAACTACTATTACAGCTAGCGAAATAGGTAAATTTAGGGTAAAAGCTATTGCCTATGCAAATAGTGGTGTCAATATGGCTGTCGATTCATTTTACTATTTTGTCCGTCCAGCTCAAAAAATAGAAGCTGTACCTGAAGGGATAAAAGACGGAATTAATTATATTGATGATAATACAGTAACTCTTTGTTTGTATGCTCCCTATAAAAATGATGTTTTTGCGATAGGCGATTTTTCAAATTGGGAAGTTAACGAAGATGTTTTTATGAAAAAAACACCCGATGGATTGAGGTATTGGATTCAACTAAATAATCTTGTAGCAGGACAATCATATATCTATCAATACTTTATAAATGGTACAAATAAATATGCCGATATTTATTGTGATCAAGTAAGCGATCCTTGGAATGATAAATACATTACCAGTACTACTTATCCAAATTTACCACCTTATCCCGAAGGCAAAACAACCGGTATAGCATCGGTTTTTAAAACTGCACAAACAGAGTACAATTGGCAAGTTAACGATTTCCAAAAACCTAAAATAACCGATTTGGTAATTTACGAAACTTTAATTCGAGATATTACTTCAAAACATTCTTTTCAATCGTTAATAGATTCTCTTGGATATTTTAAACGATTGGGTATTAATGCAATAGAATTAATGCCTATAAATGAATTTGAAGGAAATTTAAGCTGGGGATATAATCCTGCCTTTTACTTTGCAACGGATAAATATTATGGGCCAAAAAACGATTTCAAAGCTTTTGTCGATGCTTGTCATCAAAATGGCATTGCAGTAATTATCGATATGGTACTTAATCATTCTTATAATTCAAATCCAATGGTTCAAATGTATTGGGATGCTGTAAACAATCGTCCTGCTGTTAATAATCCATGGTTTAATCAAACTTCTCCAAATACTGACTATAAATGGGGCTCCGATTTTAATCATGAAAGGACTGTAACTAAAGCTTTTGTAGATAGAGTGAATTCATATTGGATAAACGAATATAAAGTCGATGGATTTAGATACGATTTTACCAAAGGCTTTACAAATACTGTTGGAAGTGGATGGGCTTATGATGCAAGCAGAATTGCAATTCTTAAACGAATGGCTGATAAAGTTTGGGAAATTGATCCTGATACTTACGTAATTCTTGAGCATTTTACCGATAATTCAGAAGAAAAAGTACTTGCTGAATATGGTATGATGGTTTGGGGCAATATGAATGGTTCATTCAAAGAAGCACATATGGGTTATACTGATATTGGAAAATCTAATATAGACTGGGCTTCCTATCAAAAACGTGGATGGAATAAACCTAACCTGGTTGTATATATGGAAAGTCACGATGAGGAACGTCAAATGGTTTATGCTAAAACATGGGGAAATACTGATGGTGCATCCTATAATATAAAAGACGAAACAATAGCTATAAATCGTATGAAGCTTGGCTTTTTATTCGATTTTATGATTCCGGGACCAAAAATGATTTGGCAGTTTGAGGAATTAGCATTTAATTTATCTATTAATTATCCTTCTGGTACAAGTGACGATCGTTTAAGCAGTAAACCTCCTTTTTGGTCTTATTATTTTGACTCGCGCAGAAAAGCTTTAAATGATTTTGTTAGTTCCATCGCAATTTTAAAAACAAAATTGGATGTTTTTGAAACCACCGATTTTAATTTGGATGTTTATAATGCATTAAAACGAGTAAAATTAAGTAGTACAGAACTTAATGTAGTAGCTCTTGGCAATTTTGATGTTTATTCTGGAAATATTGTTGGTAGTTTCCAGCATACAGGCATCTGGTACGAATATTTTAGCAAAAGTACTCTTGTGGTAACGGATGTAAATATGACTATAAACCTTGCGGCTGGTGCATATCGCCTATACACCGATTCCGAAATTACAGCCGAAGATTTAAATACAGGTATTAATTCGCCTGTAATATCGGAAAAACGTTTTAATCTATTTCCAAATCCTGCAGGAAATCAAATCTATATTGTTCCTTCGCAGGACATACAAATTATAGAATGGAGAATATATTCACTTATTGGAAAAGAAGTATTGGCAGGGACATGGAGTACTCAGCAATCACAAAGTATAATTGATATATCTGGCTTTAAATCAGGGATATATATTTGTGAAATTATCACGCAGGATGGAAAATATCGTGAAAAACTGATAAAACATTAAATCATAAACTTATGCGTAGCTTCATCTTATTTTTTTTCATTGGAATTTCGACTCAGATTTTCGGCCAAGTACATTCTAAATATTTGGTGAAATTTACAGATAAAGATCAATCACCTTACAGTTTAAGTCAACCGGAAGATTTTTTAAGTCAACGCGCTCTTGATAGACGCACAGCTCATGGAATTAATATCGATATTACAGATATTCCTATTGATCCGGTTTATATTC
>CAZTST010000356.1:0-2440 GCA_964616585.1 uncultured Draconibacterium sp. | reverse complement strand
CAGAGTTCGTACCGATGAAAATACAGGCCAAACCATTATTAGTGGTATGGGCGAGCTTCATTTGGATATTTTGGTTGATAGACTAAAACGTGAATTTAAGGTTGAATGTAATCAAGGTCGTCCACAAGTTTCATATAAAGAAGCACTTACTGAAGTTTTTAAACATCGCGAGGTGTATAAAAAACAATCTGGTGGTCGTGGTAAATTTGCGGATATTATCTTCGAGATAGGTCCGGCAGATGATGGAGTTGTAGGTTTGCAATTTGTAGATCAAGTAAAAGGTGGTAATATTCCAAAAGAATATATTGCCCCAATTCAAAAAGGTTTCCAAGCTGCAATGGTAAATGGTGTTCTTGCAGGTTACGCTATCGATAGTATGAAAGTAACTGTATTTGATGGTTCATACCATGCGGTCGATTCCGATGCGCTTTCTTTTGAATTAGCTGCAAAAATTGGTTTCAGACATACAGCTGCTAAATGTAAACCTGTTCTTTTAGAGCCAATTATGAAGGTAGAAGTTACCACTCCCGATTTATATATGGGAGATATTACGGGTGATTTAAATCGTCGTCGTGGTATGGTAGAAGGGATGGAAGCCAAAGCGGGTGCTCAGATTATTAAAGCAAAAGTACCTTTGAGAGAAATGTTTGGGTATGTAACAGTACTACGTTCGTTATCATCAGGAAGAGCGTCTTCTTCAATGGAATTTTCCCATTTTGCAGAAGCACCTCAATCTGTTCGTGACGAAGTAATTGAAGGAAAATAATTAGATCAACAATAGAGTATAAATTCTAAAAATTAATAACGTGAGTCAAAGGATTAGAATAAAGTTGAAATCATACGATCACAATCTTGTTGATAACTCTGCGGAGAAAATTGTTAAAACTGTAAAAGCAACAGGCGCTATTGTTAATGGACCAATTCCATTACCAACACACACCAAAATTTATACGGTAAACAAATCAACATTTGTGAATAAGAAAGCAAGAGAGCAATTCCAGCTCGACTCTTACAAAAGACTGTTAGATATCTATAGTTCAAATTCAAAAACTATCGATTCTCTCATGAAATTGGAGCTTCCGAGCGGGGTTGAAGTTGAAATTAAAGTTTAATTTTTAAAAGACTTTTAAAGAAATGTCAGGAATTATTGGAAAAAAAATTGGGATGACCAGCATATTTAACGCAGACGGGAAAAATATTCCTTGTACTGTAATTGAAGCTGGTCCCTGTGTGGTTACCCAAGTTAGAACCCTCGAGAAAGATGGTTATGAGGCTATTCAACTTGGCTATGACGAAAAAAATATGAAGCACACAACAAAAGCGTTGCGTGGTCATTTCGAAAAAGCCAAGACTAATCCTCAAAGAATATTAAGAGAATTCACTCGTTTTGAAGTGCCTAGAGAATTTGGAGATATTATTACAGTGGACGTATTTGTCGAAGGTGAATATATCGATGTAATAGGAACTTCTAAAGGTAAAGGTTTTCAAGGCGTTGTTAAACGTCACGGTTTCCGTGGTGTTGGTGATGCTACTCACGGTCAGCACAACCGTTTGAGAGCTCCCGGTTCATTAGGTGCCTCTTCTTACCCTTCACGCGTGTTTAAAGGAATGCGTATGGCCGGTAGAATGGGTAATCAAAGAACTATAATGATCAACCTTCAAGTTTTGAAAATTGATATCGAGAAAAATTTATTAGTTGTTAAAGGATCTGTGCCTGGTCCAAAAGGCTCATATGTAATAGTTGAAAGATGGAAATAGCAGTTTTAAATATAAGCGGTAAAGATACAGGTAAGAAAGTCGTTTTAAACGATGCCGTATTTGGAATAGAGCCTAACGATCATGCTATTTATTTAGCCGTGAAGCAGTTTATGGCTAACCACCGACAAGGAACGCATAGCTCTAAAGAGCGAAGCAATCTTTCAGGAAGTACACGCAAGATTAAGCGACAAAAAGGAACCGGTACTGCTCGTGCCGGTGATATCAAATCGCCTTTATTTAGAGGTGGTGCGCGTGCTTTTGGTCCTCATCCTCGAGATTATCATTTTAAATTAAATAAGAAATTGAAAAGAATAGCTCGTTTATCCGCTTTGGCATATAAAGCTAAAGAAGAGGCTATTTATGTATTGGAAGATTTCAATTTCGAAGCACCTAAAACCAAAAGTATGGTCGAATTGCTTAATAATTTGAAATTAGATAACGATAAGACACTTTTAGTGTTGAATGATTTAAATAAAAACGTATATTTGTCGACTCGAAATTTAAAAGGCGTTAAAATCATAAGTGTTTTAGATTTAAATACTTACGACATTTTAGATGCTAAAAAGATGTTGATCCTTGAAAGTAGTTTAGGCTCTTTTGATCAACTTCTTTAATTTTAAATAACAAGCAGCAAATAGAAAAAGCTTACAAATATGGGTATTATTATTAAGCCGATAATTAA
>CAZTST010000355.1:0-2486 GCA_964616585.1 uncultured Draconibacterium sp. | reverse complement strand
CCCCTTGACTTAAAAGTTAAGGGCAATCCTGAGCCAAGCCCTCCCGTTATCTTGCGAAACCAAGAGGGAGGGAAGGTGCAGAGACTAAGCGCCTACCGCCTAAAGCTATTTATAGCCAAGGTGATGAGATAGTCCAAGCCTCAAGGTAACTTGAGGGCACTTGAAATCTGTTGCACCTGTGCTTCAGAGGTTCGAATCCTCTCCTGCCCAAGAATTCTACCGACGCGGGAGTAGTTCAGTGGTAGAACAATAGCCTTCTCCCGCCAATATTAAGATTATTATGCGGGTGTAGTTCAATGGTAGAACAATAGCCTTCCAAGCTATATATGTCGGTTCGATTCCGATCACCCGCTCCAGAATAGAGACGAGGCGGGACCCCGCCAAATTATTAATAGACCGGCGGGGCAAGCACAAATATATGGGGGTTCGATTCCCCTCTCCCGCTTAAAAACAGAAAATGAAAATAACTATTGAAGAAACTAAAGAGATGCTTCATAAATTACTCGATAACTCAGGCGTAATTATGCTTTACTTGGATAATCATGAAAACGTTATTTTCTGCAATAAAAAATTAAAAGACATAACTGGCCTTAATCATGAACAAATCATCGGTAAAAACTGGCTCAGTATATTATTCCCCAACAAAAATAGCATCATAAAAAAGGACCTGCTCAAAGCAGTCATGGATGATTCCATGAAGTATAAAAGAGGCAAGGATTTTGAAGGAGCCATCCTGGATAAGGAAGGTAACGAAAGGTTTATTGCTTGGAATCTCACTCCAATTCAGGCTGAAAATAACCAGATCGAAGGAAACATATTGGTCGGACACGACATTACTGAGACTAAAGAAAGAGAATCTTCGTTAAAAAATATCGGGGAAACGTTAAAGAATATCTTTTCCGGAATAAAAGAATATGCCTTATATTTGATTAACCTGGATGGGAATATCACCTATTTTGGTATGGGCTCAGAAACAATGCTGGGCTGGAACAAACGAGACATCATTTTTAAACACGTTTCCATTCTGCACAATTTTGACTCTGCAGCTAATTTACAATCTATTCTGGAAAACGTACGCAATTTCGGTAAATATGAAACTGAAATAGACCTAGTTACTAAAACTAACGAAACTATTCCGGTAATTTTAACCGTTAATCAATTCCTGGATTCAACCGGAAAACTCTCAGGTTACATTTTTATTGCAAAAGATATCACTGAAAGAAAAAAATTAGAATACCAGATATTCCAAGCGGAAAAATTAGCAGCCTTAGGCCAACTTTCCGCAGGTATGGCGCATGAAATCAATAACCCTCTTTTTGTCATATCCGGAAGATTGGAGATGCTCAAAGATGAACGGCTTAACCAAAAAGTTAAAAACAGCCTTAATCTAATCGGCGCTCAAACTGACCGTATTCGTAAACTTGTCGATAGAATTTTAAAATTCTCGCATAAAACAACGCCCACTTTTGAAGCGATTGCGATAAACGATGCCATTGAGTTAGTTTTACCGCTTATTTACTATAATAATCTTCCAATGTCTAAAATTGAAATAAAGAAAAACTTTGAAAAGGAGATGCCTAAAATAAAGGGGGACCTGCACCAGCTGCAGGAAGTTTTTCTTAACCTTCTGATAAACGCTTGTCAATCCATGCCAAACGGCGGGATAATTGAAATTATCACAAGCAATTTTCAGAATCTTTATGCACAAATACAAATTAGCGATACGGGAACCGGAATACCACCAAGTCAACTAAAAAACATTTTTATGCCTTTTTTTTCAACGAAACACGACGGTACTGGGCTAGGTTTATCAATCTGTCATAATATTATTAAAAATCATAACGGATCAATTGAATTAATTAGCCAAGTTAATCAAGGAACAACTTTTACGATTAAATTACCTTTTAACTAAGGGGAGGGGCGATGGTTTACAAGATTTTAATAGTTGACGATGAAGAAGCAGTAAGAGATTTGTTTTCTGAGCTGCTAAAAAAAGAAGGGTATAAAACAAATACCTGCGCTACTGGAGAGGAAACGTTAGAGCTACTTAAAAAAGAAAACTTTGACGTGGTTCTTTTGGATATCAAATTACCCGGTGTAAGCGGATTAGAGGTTCTAAAAAATATACGAGATAGCTATTCTGATCTTCCAGTAGTTATGATTACCGGATTCGGCTACGATGAAGATTTGATTAGTAAAACAAAACAACTTGGATGCTCAGGATATATTGGTAAAAATATGCCCATATCACAAATAATAACTACCTTTAAGCAATTTGTTAAAAGTGCTAAAGAAAACGGGAGTAACACTTAATATGAGTGATGAATTTTTAAAACCTGTTTACATAGATGCTTTTGATTTAGATGATGCGTGGTTTCAATGCTTATCTGCGATATTAGATAAGGGCCATGCTTATACAATCACTCGCGGAAGCTATGAGGGACAAAAACGCTTAGAATTTGATTTTGTTTCTCTAAGGGTGCGTA
>CAZTST010000354.1:0-2493 GCA_964616585.1 uncultured Draconibacterium sp. | reverse complement strand
GTCTACTTAAGCAATCCGACATCGTGATTACCAATCCTCCGTTTTCTTTGTTTCGCGAGTATATAAAACAGCTTGTTGATTATGATAAAAAGTTTTTAATCATCGGCAACTTGAACGCGATCACCTACAAAGAAGTATTCCCATTGCTTAAAGAGAATAAAGTTTGGTTGGGTAATAATTACAAAGTCAATGCCGGCGCGATGTTTTTTGAGATACCCGAAAACATTGCCAATTTGGAGCAAGTTCGTGAAATTAAGACAAACGAAAGCGGCAAGAAAGTTTATATCACCAGAGTACAAGGTGTTCGCTGGTTCACGAATCTTGACCATGGGCGCCGCCACCAACCGCTACCACTAATGACTAAAGCCGAGGTTATAAAGTTTGTAACAAAAAAACCTTTTGAAAAATATGACAATTACAATGCGATAGAAGTATCTTTGGTAAAAAATATTCCAAGCGATTACAACGGGGTGATGGGGGTGCCAATGAGTATTTTTGATAAGCATTCTCCTGAACAATTCGAAATCTTAGGAAGTGATTACAATATCAAAGAGGGTTTATTGCCTAAATTAATTAATCCTAAATGGACCGGTAAGTTAGATAGGGGTTATGTAAACAATAACAGACTTTATACACGAATTTTTATCAAACATAAGAAAAAATAATATGAAAACAGGATTGCATCTAGTTTACATCTCACTTGCCAATGTAAACAGTCTATAATCGTGAAAAATGCTAAAAAATTACATATTTTCACGATTATGTTGACAAAAGCGTGAAAAGGACTATAATAGTTGTATATGGCGAAAACATCGGCAGTATTCAATAAAATAAATGCTCTGCGCCAGAGATATTACCAAGCTTCTATTGGCAAAGAAGCGCTAATTAAACTTGTCAGTGAGGCAGAAATTGCCGAGCAGGTGTATAACTCAAATGCTATTGAAAATAGCACGCTTACTCTGGAAGAAACTGAAAAGATTTTACTTCAAATTGACCTTGATAGATTTATCAGTGAGCGCGAGATTTTTGAAGCTAAAAATCTCGCGCGAGTAGTTTCTTATATTGATAAGCGCGCAAAAGAACAAGAATTGACCCTTGATGTGATTCTTTCACTTCATAAAATGCTTATCTCAAATATCTATGACGATATTGCCGGAAGATTTAGGAAAGATAAAGAATTTGTGCGTGTCGGAAGCCATATTGCCCCAGCGCCACAGGAAATTTTAGAAAGATTAGAGAGAATGCTCGCAGAATATAATGCGAGTAGTCATAAAAGTATTGTAAAGCGTATTGTGCAACTACATTTGACCTTTGAATACATACATCCATTTATAGACGGAAATGGCCGTATTGGCCGTGTGCTAAATAATTACCTTTTGATTCGAGAGGGATTTGTTCCTATCAATATAAAATTTATAGACCGCAAAAGATATTATGATGCTTTTAAAGAATTTGACGAGAAAGGAAAAATAGAAATAATGGAAGAAATTGTGGCTAAGGCGTTGACTAATAGTTACCATAAACGGCTTGCATATCTGGAAAATAAGAAAATTATTACTTTAATTGAATACGCCAGGTCTGAAAAGATTTCTCACTCAAATCTCATCAATAAAGCAACACGCCAGACGATAGAAGCATTTCTTGAGAAAGGTGTTTGGAAAATAGGTATTGAGTATAAGAGTAAAAAATAATATGGAAACAACTTTAAAAACTAACATCACCGTCAAAGATATTTGCGAAGGGTTCGTCTATAACGAGCTGGAGGGCAAAGGTCTATTCGGTTTGTCTGGCAAGTTGACTATCCAGCCGGAGTATCAACGAAACTATATCTATGCATCCGACGGTGGGAAAAGAGAGATGGCTGTTATTGAATCAATACTCAAAGATTACCCAATAGGCTTAATTTATTTTAATAAGGTTTCTGAAAACAATCTGGAGGTTTTGGACGGGCAACAACGCATCACCAGTCTCGGACGATTTATAACTGACAAATTTGCCATTAAAGATGAAAACGGTATGGAGCAGTATTTTAGCGGTATGGCAAAAGATAAGAAAGATAAGATATTGGAAACCAAACTACTCATTTATGAATGTAAGGGAACAGAAAGCCAGATAAAAGAGTGGTTCAAGACAATAAATATTGTTGGACTTCCGCTCGTTTCTCAAGAATTGTTAAATGCGATTTATTCCGGACCATTCGTTACGCTAGGCAAAGAGGAGTTCAGCAACAGCCAAAATGCCAATATTCAAAAATGGAGTGCGTACATAAAGGGCAGTGCAAACCGACAGGCATTTTTTGAGAGAGCTCTAGACTGGGTAAGTAAAGGAAATATTGATGATTACATGAGTATCCATCGCAACGACAAAAATATCAATGAGCAGTATCATAAAAAAGCTTATGACCCCAAGAAAGTGTCAGCCGAAGTGCGTAAGCTCTATGGTGATCCGTATATCAAAAACCGCAAAGGTATTTTTGAGTTTATTCTAGGTAGT
>CAZTST010000353.1:0-2523 GCA_964616585.1 uncultured Draconibacterium sp. | reverse complement strand
GTGTAGATCTGTGGCGAAAAATTGAAGGATATTTTAAAAGAAAATCCTCCTAAAAATTGTGATGTTTTCTTTTAGTAAGTTGAAGATTTGGAGAAGTCGGATGAAACGAAGTAGCCAATACACAGCATTGTTGATTATAGTTTTTTGTTTCGGAGTTTTTATTTATTTGAAATGGATAGCCACTCCCTCCGCAGATTTGGTATATACTATGGTAAATGTTAACGCTACCAAGCTACAAGGAGATGCACATCTAATTGAAGTTGGGAACGGAAAAACTGTTTTAATTGATGCTGGATATTTAGGGCCTGCGAAAGAGAAATTAGTTCCTTTTCTTAAAAAAAAGAAGATTAAAAAAATTGATATTGTTTTTATTTCACATCCTCATAAGGATCATTATGAAGGGTTATTACCAATTTTAGATGCTGGAATTCTAATAAACGAAATTTATTTTAATATTCCTGATAAAGCATTATGTGACCGTGAAATCCCATGGGGATGTGAATATAAAGATGTTTTGAAGTATCATCAAATACTAAAAGACAATGCTGTAGAAATTAAAGTTGTAAAAGCGGGACAGAAATTTGATCTTGGAAACGGAGCAATAATTAAAATTCTTTATGTTTTTGACGGGATCCATACACCCGTGGGTAAAACCGATATCAATGATTTATCTCTAATTATGATGCTGGAACAATTCGGCCACAAAGTCCTTTTTGCAGGAGATTTAAACAGGCCAATTGGCGGATATCTTGCAGAAAATGCACATGATATCCAGGCCGAAATACTAAAGATACCGCATCATGGTACAGAAGGTGCTGCTCCCAACAGTTTTTTCCAAGCTGTTAATCCAGAATATGCTTTAGTTCCATCTCCAAGCCACTTATGGTGCAGCGAACGAAGTTTAAGAATCAGGGAGTGGTTTAAAAAGAATCAAATTCCTGTTTTTGTTAATGGCTTCCACGGAAACGTGAAAGTTGAAATCCAAAAAAAGAAGCTGCGTATCATTCCAGAGAACGAAGTAATAAACCTTTGCCAATAGTGCTGTCTAAAATTGGGTTAAATGAAATTATTATCTTTTCATTCTGCGACAATAGTCAAAGCAGGGAATAGCATACTTGTCGCTATTTTTATTGCGCTTGTTTTTGTAATTGTTGATGCCTTTCAGGAGTGCAGGGAAACGCAATTATTTCTAAATGTTAATATGAAATCATCGGTTGATTCAGTTGCACAGCTATATTACGATTTAGGTAATGGATTAAATGAAAAAGACTCAAAAAGGTGTAGGGTAAATAGAAGTGAAGGATTCCAGGTTGTTAAATTCTATTTCCCCAATAAACCTGTTCAATATATACGATTTGATCCGGTTAATACAGAGGGTAGTTTTTCTTTGAAGGAAATTCAACTGTTTGATAAATTTAATCGCTTAATTCGAACTATTGATTTACAAACTATAAAGCCATTGCATCAGATCAGCAGCATTGGCATCGAAGATGATATATTAGTTGTAAAAACTCAAGTGAATGCAAACGATCCAATGCTTTACTTTGATCTTCCTTATCCGATGTTCCATAAAATGAAATACAATTTTGCTGCATTTTTTGATAATGCTTATAAAAAGTTTATCATTGTTTTCACTCTGTCATTTGCAGCTATGCTTTTCGCTTTTTTTAACAGGAAAAAATGGATTTGACGGTATCTGTATATAAGGATTAATGTAAAATGATAAAAAGTTTTATCTATTTCATTAAACTGATATTTTTGCAAAAACATCTGATTATTTCCATGGCAAAAAGAGAGGTGGCAACTAAATATGTTGGTTCTTTGTTGGGTTTTATTTGGACATTTATAAATCCGATAGTTATGATTTTTGTCTTTTGGGTCGTCTTTAGTGTTGGATTCAAGGTTCAGCCAACGAATGATGTTCCATTTGTTGTCTGGTTGGCAGCCGGTATGGCCTCCTGGTTTGTTTTTGCCGATATTGTTAATGGTTCGGCAGGTGTGATTGTCTCAAATGCTCACCTGATTAAGAAAACCCTATTTCATTCGCAAATACTCCCTATAATAAAGATAGTTTCATGTCTAATCACTCATTTAGTGTTTCTGCTTGTTCTTCTCGGATTGATTGTTTTTCAGAAGATGCCTTTTAGTTTTTATTACTTGCAGTTCTTTTACTATCTCTTATGCATGTCTGTGCTTGCCCTTGGATTTGGCTGGATAGTTTCTTCATTGAATGTTTTTATCAGAGATATTGGGCAAATTGTTGGTGTGGTATTGCAGATAGGTTTTTGGGCGACTCCAATATTTTGGGATATTAATATTATGCCCCAAAAAATACAGACTATACTTAAGCTTAATCCTATGTTTTACATCGTTCAGGGATACAGAGAATCATTTATTTATTTTAATCCCTTTTGGAGTCACCCATATCAGACTTTATATTTCTGGGTGTTTGCAGGCATAATTTTTGTAGTCGGCGCATTAACATTTAAGAAATTGAAACCACAATTCGCTGATGTATTATAA
>CAZTST010000352.1:1539-2556 GCA_964616585.1 uncultured Draconibacterium sp. | reverse complement strand
CTGGCCGCCGCCGACCAGGGGATCGTGCCGGGAGATATCATGGCAAACAAAGAACTGGTAAAGGTCTTGCCTGCTTTTTTTCGTACCTTAAGAGGGCAGAAGCCGACGGAAGAAGAGATGGAAAAATTGGCCGAAAAAATCCGTGATGGCATGAAATGAACAGCGATCCAAAAAAATTCAAGGCGCCATTTATCAGAAGAGAAGAAGCCTGGAGAATGGCTGATCAGACAAGAGAAAAACATTGGCCATCCGGCGAATTGCCTGTCGAAGTGGAATTGCTTTTGTGGCCTTTGGGACTTAAGCTGGTTCCTTATCCAGCGCTTAAAGAAGCCGGTGACGTTGATGCACTTCTTTTGGGAGATTTAAAGACTATCATTGTCGATTCCCAGGATTACAATAACGACAAAATGCAAAATCGCATCAGGTTTTCGATTGCCCATGAGCTTGGGCATTTCGTACTTCACCGTGATCTATTCAAGGGTATTTCCTACACTTCTGTCAAAGAATGGATCAAATTCATGCAAAGAATTCCCGATGATCAGTATGCGTTTGTTGAGCAGCAGGCATATGAATTCGCCGGCAGGCTGCTTGTCCCGCATGAGCGGCTGGAAAAAGAATTTCAAAAAATGATCCAGAAGGCGAAAAATGCCAAATTTTTTGATTGGGATAAAACCGGCGATTCGGCTCTCGGATACATCGCGACTCCCATTTCGCGTGTTTTCGGCGTTTCCTCCGATGTCATAGAAAAGCGTCTCATCCGCGAAGGCCTCTGGCCGATAAAGAAATGAGATTCAGTAATTTAGGAGATTAATATATTCATGATCAAACTTGATGTGGAAAATTTAATAAGCAAGGAACAATTTGGAATAAATCAAGATCTTGAAAGATTGCTTGAACAGCATCAACTCATTAAACTGTGGGCAACAGATCCACTTATTGAACTTACGGAAAGTCTTAAATCGAGTGTTAATTCTACTTTTGCACAAATCCAGGATCAAGAATCTTTATTGAATAAAG
>CAZTST010000352.1:0-1529 GCA_964616585.1 uncultured Draconibacterium sp. | reverse complement strand
ATTCACTTGGAAACATCCATGAGGCAAACGCATCAATTTTAAAAAACTGTCAAGAAATTACTTCATTCGTCCATTCAGCAGATTCAAGTGAAATTTTTAAATTAATGCTTCAAGAACCTAAAGACGATTTATTAGCTTTTACAAAAGACTTAGAATCATCACTTTCATTTTATGCCAATATTGCGTTTGAAGCTGAAAAATCATCCGCTAATTTATTTGCAAATAATTTTTTGAATGCAACCATATTAGATCCTATCAAAAGCCTTCAAATTGATTTTCAAAACCAATATGGAGAATTACATAAAAATTTATTTAATAAGGATTTCCTCACTAATCTCAACCCACTTGCAATCACACAATTTAGTTCTACGGAATTACTCTTAAACAACAATTTAATTGAAACCATGATTGTACCCACTATTTCCAGGCATCCTTTAAAAAAGAATGTCAAGGTTGAAATTCAAAAACGATCAAACGATGTAATTTCAAAAAAGTTAAATAAGGTGAATCCAATTTTTTTAATTGCCCTCAATGGCGCCCGAGAGGCAATTTATTCTGATAATGAAGACAAATGTCGGCATGTTGTATCATCATATAGAGAATTAATAAAAAAATTAATTTTCAAACTTACGCCTGTTGAAAAAGTCAAAAAATGGGCTCCTGATTCAAGTTATTTCCGTAGAGATAAACCTGATACCCCGACTTACAGAGCTCACATTCAATATTTAACTAAAGAATCCAAATCAAAAGATTCAAATGAATTTCTTTGGATAGACATTGATTTGCTCATTAAACAGATTAATATCCTTGACGGTTTAGATCACTCCGACAATCCATCAGAAAAAATTGATAACCTTGAAACCTTGTCTTTACGAGTAGAAAGCTGTATTGCATTTTTATTGCAATTTATTGACTGAATTCAGAATGACGACTTTTGGCTCAAGCCGAAAAGTCACACCTATAGCTAATTTTCAAAATGACAATTTGTAATACTTATTTTTGAATGATCGCAAATATTCCCTTTTTGGTTAGTTAAAATAACACGGACTTTTCCGGTATTCCCGGGTTGAATCTCTGGAATAATTCCAATTCCTCTGTCAATCTCATTTTTATTTTTATCATAAATAATAACTGTGATTTCAACATCTTTAAGAGAACTATTGCTGAAATTTTTTGTTGTCGATACATCGTAATAATTTGTTTTTCCATCCCATTGACCTATTCCAATTAACTGGCAAGGATCAAGTCGACCATTTCCGACTGCGTGTTGAACCAATTTTTTTAATTCACTAAATTCTTTTGATGACTTCTTTGAATACAAAAAAGTAAATAACCAAGAAAAAAATGCACCTATTACAATTCCCACTAACATAAATAATGTTTCATTATTCATTTTTATTTCTCTTTGATTTTCAAATATTGTCTTAGAAATTTTACTCTCATCTCGATATCGGCGTAATTAAATTCTTTTTCATTATTTTTATATGCCAAATGGAATTTTAAAAAACTACCGATTAAAGAATTCCAAA
>CAZTST010000351.1:0-2562 GCA_964616585.1 uncultured Draconibacterium sp. | reverse complement strand
TAAATATTCAAACGAACTTCTAAAAAACCAACTAAATCCACAGGGAATTTCTAATCTAAATATTTCGGCCTTTGCCAATTATAGCGCTTTGGATATTTTATTGAAAAAAGACGAATTCTTATTAAATGGATATACAACTGCCAGCGATAGTTTAAACCAATATTTAGCAGCATTTAGAAATCAAACAGGACAAAAATCTCAATTAGCTATTTCTCTTCCTTATTTTACCGAAAATTTTATTGGTATTAATCTATCGGATTATAACACTTTTATCGAAAAGCATACAGATTTGTCCGGTAACAAATTAACCAAAAGCCTCTCCAAAATCAATAAAATGATAAACGGAGATTCGCGAATGATTACAAATCAGTGGTGGGCCGGCGAAATGGCATTGGTTATCGATGAAAAAAATCGAGAATATGCAGTTTTTACTGCAAAATCTAATCGAGAAGCATATCGCTTATTATCAGATATTGCACACCAATCGCAACCAAGAATTATTACTGAAACCTATCGCGAGCAAAAAATTAAAGAAATTAAATCGCCCGATTTTTTAGTTAGCCAATTCGGCACTTTATTTTCCGGTTTTAATGAAGTTTATTTTTGTGTGATTGACGAAGCTGTT
This sequence comes from uncultured Draconibacterium sp., assembly GCA_964616585.1. GTDB lineage: Bacteria > Bacteroidota > Bacteroidia > Bacteroidales > UBA12170 > UBA12170. The sequence continues at coordinate 1,937 of CAZTST010000351.1, read as the reverse complement.
GTTTTTTCCAAAACACTGCCAGACTTAAAAAGCTATATCGATGCAATTATTTTAGGAAATAACTTAAGCAAAAACGAAGCTTATATAGAATTTTCTGATAATCTTTCGGACGATGCCATTATTAGAATCTACAGCAAAACGCCCAAACGAAATCAACCTATTTTTAATTTGATTGATTATAATTTATTTGCTAAATATGGAAACCTGCTCGAACACATACAAGGAGTTGGAATTCAGATAAGTAATAAAAACAATTTATTTTATACCGGAATAATTATCAATCATGGAATAAATTCGATAGAAAAATCCAGCGCCTGGCAAGTAGAATTAGAAGCTCCAATAGCTGCCGGACCTTTCTTGCTTAAAAACCATGTAACGGAAGGACAAAATATTTTGGTGCAAGACGAATTCAGGACACTTTATTTTCTCAACGACAAAGGCGATATTGTTTGGAATCAAACAATTAGTGAAACCATTAAAAGTCAGGTTTTTGTAGTCGATTATTTCAAAAATGGAAAATGGCAATATCTTTTTAACACAGCAAATTTTCTTTATTTAATTGATATAAATGGTAATCCTGTGGCAGATTATCCAATTCAACTAAAATCTGAAGCCACTAATGGATTGCAGGTTTTGGATTACGAGAATAAAAAAGATTACAGACTAATTATCGCCGGAAAAAACGGAGAATTGTATAATTATGAAATTTCAGGACGCTTATTAAATGGCTGGCAATCAGATAATACCAGAAAAGAAATTATTAAACCTCTTACTCATTTGGTTGCAAATAAAAAAGACCATTTAATATTTGAAGCTTCCAATGGAGATATAATCATGACCGACCGACGAGGAAAAAAAAGAATGGAAGTTCGCCAATCGTTTTCCAACGCTTTAGGTTCTGATATTTATGTAAACCGCACCAATACAAGTAAAGGAATGATGATTACCACCGATATTGAAGGTAATTTGGTTTATATTCCTGAAAGCGGTGAGGTTAAAAAAACTTCGTTTGGCAAAATGTCGCAGAATCATTTTTTCCTTTATTCTGACTTTGACGGAAATTCGGATATGGATTTTATTTATCTCGATGATAATAAGTTACGAGTTTATGATAAATTCAAAAAAGTACTTTTATCTTACGATTTTAATAATCCGATTTTATTGAAACCACAAGTCTTTACATTAAACAATAAAACTATTTTAGGAGTAGTCGACCAAAATGAAAAACAGCTTTATCTTTTCGATAAAAATGGTCTTTTAAATGATAAAATACGAAAAGGAAATACACCTTTTGTGACCGGAAAACTGCTAAAAAATGCAGCTCCTTCTCTACTTATAGGTTTGAATAAATCGCTTTATAATTATCCTTTAGATTGAAATTTTGATTAATTTTTAACTATTCGCTTTATCTCTACAAATATTAATGTGACCCAAAATATTTGCAATAATCTTTCAATCCACAACTCCTACATTTAGGTGTTCTGGCCAAACAAACATATCGTCCATGTAAAATTAACCAATGATGAGCAATAGCTAATTTTCCTTCCGGAATATATTTTACCAACTGTTTCTCTGTTTCAAGTGGTGTTTTTGCTCTATAAGTCAAACCTAAACGAGCAGAAACTCTAAAAACATGAGTATCAACAGCCATTGCAGGTTTATTAAAAACAACTGATGCAATTACATTTGCTGTTTTTCTTCCAACTCCGGGCATTTTTTGCAATTCGTTAATATCAGAAGGAACTTCGCCCTTAAAATACTCATGCAACATTTTGGCCATACCTACCAAATGTTTAGCCTTATTATTTGGATATGAACAAGTTCGGATAAATGTAAACACATCATCAGATGTAGCATTTGATAAACTAATTTCATCAGGATATTGAGCAAAAAAAGCAGGCGTAATCAAATTTACACGCTTATCAGTACATTGTGCA
>CAZTST010000350.1:0-2566 GCA_964616585.1 uncultured Draconibacterium sp. | reverse complement strand
CCTTCTTTGTAGATTTCGACTAAAGTTGCATAATCCCAGGCTTTAGCTTTTAGAATTTTAAAACCTTTGCCTGATTTGTTGTTTTCGAATCCACTCAAAACTTCAGAAATACTTTGTTTAGTTGTTTGATATTTATTTGGAACTGAAATTCCCCAACCATCGTCCCACACAGAAATTGCCATAGGAACTTGCATCACTCCTGCAGCATTTATTGTTTCCCAAAAAAGACCTTCTGAAGTAGAAGAATCGCCTATTGTTCCAAACGCAACTTCGTTTCCTTTATTCGAGAACGAATCGAAGATATGTAAATCTGAATTTTCTTTATAAATTTTTGAGGCTAAGGCTAATCCTAATAATCGCGGCATTTGACCTGCAGTGGGCGAAATATCGGCAGTAGAATTTTTTTGTTCCATCAAATTCTTCCAATTACCATTTTCATCAAGGCTTCGTGTAGCAAAATGGTTATTCATCAATCGGCCACCATTTGCAGGGCTGTTTTTTGGATTAGTGTCGCCATAAAGTTGTGCAAAAAACTCTTCAGGCTCCATCATTCCGGCAGCCAACATAAAAGTTTGATCGCGGTAATAACCTGAACGCCAATCGCCTTTCTGAAAAACTTTGGCCATTGCTAATTGAGGTATCTCTTTTCCATCGCCAAATATTCCAAATTTGGCTTTTCCGGTCAGTACTTCTCGCCTACCTAATAAACTAAGTTGTCGACTTAAATTGGCAATATAAAAATCGTTTAAAACTTCTGATTTATAATCAATTGTGAATTTATTATCTTTTTTAATCATTTAAACCTATTCTAAATAAGCATTGCAAAAGTACTGAAAAATCCTGTAAATTTATTGTTAGTCAAAATCCTATAAGAAAATAGTGCTTCAAAAATCAAAGTCAGCCGCAAGCGACAACACCTTAACTCTATTCAATTGCCAGTGTTGAATTACCTCCTCAACAAAGACATCGCGAACACACACAATCCATTTCTTATTCGGGATTTGAATTAAATAGGAGAGGATTGGACCCCATAAATGGCCGTTCATATCAAGTTTTCCTATTTCGTCTAAAACTATCCAATCATTTTGCTGAACAGCAGACCGCAAAATTATTTCTCCTTTTTCGATTGCCTTAGGATCAAAATAAAAAGTCTTAATTTTTTGCCATCCTTCAACAGCTTCCTTTTGAGCAAAAGGTATTTTTTGAAATGTTTGCACATCCATCAATTCAAATCCAGTACGTACATTATTTTCCCAAAAACCGGGAGCAACAATTCCGCCAATGGTTTCTCCTTTGGATTTTAGATGCTCTACTATTTCGAGGCATCGGGTGGTTTTGCCTTCACCTTGTGCACCTGTTAATATATAGATTTGTGCCATTAGGCGAAATCGCGTATGAGATGTAAAACCAGGGTTGGCAAAGCAATACCTGCTTTTTCAGCAATAGGCAATAGATTTGATTTGTATCCATGCAGTTCGGCATTGGGATCGACATAAAAAATAGGAGTGTCTGAGTGCGCATAATCAATTAATCCTGCTGCCGGATAAACGACCAAAGAAGTGCCTACAACTATCAGAATATCTGCTTGTTGGACAATTAAAGCACCTTTTGAAATATTTGTCACTGCTTCGCCGAACCATACGATATGTGGCCGAAGTTGCGAACCCTTTTCACACAAATCGCCTTTTTTTAATTCCCATTGTTTGAGTTCATAAATCAAATGTTCGTCAACTGTGCTTCTCACTTTTTTTAATTCTCCATGCAAATGCAATACTTTGGTTGAGCCTGCACGTTCGTGTAAATCATCTACATTTTGTGTAACAATTTCAACATCGAAATATTTTTCCAAATCAACAAGAGCTTTATGTCCGGCATTAGGCTCGACCTCAAATAGTTGCTTTCGTCTTAAATTATAAAACTCCAAAACCAAATCCATATTATTACGCCAGGCAATTGGACTTGCAACTTCTTCAATACGATGATTGCGCCATAATCCATTGGCATCGCGAAAAGTTGAGATTCCGCTTTCTGCACTTATTCCGGCTCCGCTTAAAACAACTAATTTTTTCATATAAAAACAAAGATAAAGAATTACTAAAGTATTTCAAATCAAAAAAATAAAGCCTAAAAATAATTAAATCTGAACTAATTCATTATTTGTTGTGCTATTTATGTTAGCAAATTTATTTTAACTTTGAGTTGCTCTGTGTCTTCTTTGTGTAACTCGGTGTAATAGCTATTCCACAAAGAACCACAAAGAAGGCTCAAAGTTTCACAAAGAAAAATCTTCATCATGAGAGAAAATGAATTATCAAAGATTATTATTGGTTGCGCAATTGAAGTTCACAAACAATTGGGTCCGGGCTTACTAGAATCAGCTTATCAAGAGTGTTTGTACTATGAACTAAAGCAAGCAGGCTTAATAGTTCAGAAAGAAAAACCAATGCCTATAGTCTATAAAGAAGTTAAACTTGACCATGGCTACAGAATTGATTTGTTGGTAGAGGAACGAGTAGTAATAGAAATTAAAACTGTTGACATACTCAACGATGTTCATACCGCACAA
>CAZTST010000349.1:0-2580 GCA_964616585.1 uncultured Draconibacterium sp. | reverse complement strand
AAGCGGCACGGCTTTGCCCAGTCCATCTCAAGCTCCTGGTTGGACAGCACTTGCGCTCCTTCAAAACATTTTCCACTTATTGACTGTTTGAACGACGCTCTTCGCAAGTAGCTCTGCATCAAGTTTTTTGCGGGATAGATACTTGGATATCGCGCTCCATTCCTCGTGGTCTTGGCTTGCGTTGGAACCGCGATGAGCCACTAACCAGTGGATGTCTTTCTTTTTTTCTGAGGAAAAGTACAGGCCACACAACAGCCTGCTTTTACTGTACTTTCCCTTGACATACATTTCCATCCCCAAAACATGCCAGTCGATTAGCGTTTCATCTTCATCGTTTTGTAAATGGTAGTAACCCGGCCCCCAGTTGCTGCATTTCGTAAGCCTTGGCATTCTTTCATGCGCGATTCGCCGAACATCTCGAAGCATTTCTATGCAACTATCTGCAATCTCGAAAGCAGCGCCAGGGACAAAGTGAAGATATTTCGGTTTCCCTATCCTTGCGAGTAGATCCCGGACTTCTTCTAACTTATGGATGCTGATGTTTTCACGATAGGTCATATTGCTGTACTCCAAAAATTCTACGAATGCGTTGCAAAGGAACCTGTCCTTCGCACTTCGCGTGGATACTGTAGCCAGTGACCGTGCTACGTCCTGCCAGCGAACATGGCTAATTCCTATCGAAGACAGCCTTGCTCGATGTACTTCCGGCCAGTTCTTGGTAACCGCAACCAGCACCTTCGTTCCTGATTCAACGTAATTCTTGAGCTGTTGCTCACCCAAACGAGCGCCGACTTTGCTCTCAATAAATATTGGCTTATGTTCTGAACATTCGTTTGATTTGAGAAACGGGCGCAGACATAGATCAGGCCGTATTTTCCCACCGATGGGTGTGGCCGGTTGATAATCGCAGACCCAGTTTGCTGCATCCGGAACTTTCTCATCAAGCCTGCATGTCGTCCACATCAATGAGAGAATGCATTGTGCGAAAACGGTCGATTGTGTAAAACAGGCTTGAAATGCCCGCGAGATATAGTTCTCTGAAGGACTACTTCCCGCCAGGGTTCTAAAGAACGGAACTCCCTTCTTCCGCATTGTTCATGCTCCAATTATGTAGCCCAACGGCAAGGATAACCTGATGAAAAAGCAAACAAAATACGGCTAAAAAGCGAATAAAGATCAATAAACAACAAAATTTGTAGAAGCCAAAAACGACCAGGCTTTTTCAGTCAGAGTTCATCCTTTTGTTATATGATAATTATTTCAGAGTACCCGATTCAATTGCGACAGAAATTATTTGACGAGCTTCTTGTTCAGATTCGGCTCGTAATTCAAAAGCAACTCCCCGTGCACCCTCACGTTTAGGCAAAGGACCAACTGCTTGTACTAATTTGTCTTCTGGTAGGTATTGACAGTCGTAATTATTTCCTTCTTTTGTTGTAAATTTGCCGAGTATAATCATGTTAATCCCTATAAGCCCAAAAAATCATCCTTATAGTAAATGCTTTGCCCAATAAATTTAAAAACCCATCTCTCTAAATGAGAAATAGAGTCATTTTCCAATAAACTCATGATTCCTAAAACGACCTACTAATTTTCGACCGTCAGGGTAAGTATATACTCCTTGACCATGGTACTTACCATTCTTAGATTCACCTATATAAATAGCGCCATTAGGATAGATTATAGTGCCTTGTCCATGGTACTTACCATCCTTAAATTCACCTACATACTTTTTACCGTCAAAAAAGGTCAACGCTCCTTTTCCATGATATCTACCATTCTCCCAATGGCCTATATAGATAGTACCATTAGAAAATGTAAAAGTCCCTTTTCCATTAGGCTTCCCATTTTTAAACTCACCATCATATTTGTGACCGTCAGGATCGATGTACGTTCCTTGACCATTCATACAGTCACCCTTTGTACATTTGGCAATTGCATTCAGAGGGAAAAAGCAAACTAACAAAAAGAGAATTAATATAGAAACTTTCATTTTATTTCTCCTTAAAACCAAAAGTAGTATAATTCTCCTTTTTGGTAAAAAAAAGGAAAGCACGGGATTTCTACCGTGCCCGCGATTTCTTTAATCTAACATCAAAGCCTTAGTTTTTAAGGTTTCTATCCATAATTAATCGTTTATGAAAAGTGTTGATTAAGTTTGCTAATTAATACCCAAATGTTGATAGTTGGAGTTATTTACTTTTTCAGGGCGTCTCCATCGGACCTCCTGTCTCTTTGAGAGCTTTCTATAGTGTGGCCACCAAGTATAACGGCTGCCCTTAATGCCGTTGTTATATGACAATTCTTATGGTTTTCATGATATTTCACTTAGTACTTTTTCTAAATTCTGAATATCTATTTTGTTCGATAATTCATATTGACCAAAATATCGAGCAATATATTTTGTAGCAGTTGCTTCAAAATTATGGTTTATATCGTTCCCTGCTTCCACATAATGCGCCGATTTTAGTAAGGCAATGAGCAATTGTGTTTCATTAAGGCTTTTAGTTCTTTCGACATAACCCATAATGCCTTCCATAAAAAGCCCCATCAACTCCTCGAGTTGGTATTGATTATATC
>CAZTST010000348.1:0-2618 GCA_964616585.1 uncultured Draconibacterium sp. | reverse complement strand
GGGCTGCAAAGATAAATAATTTTTCCTTTCTGCAAACCTTTTTATTAAAAAGTTTGAGCATTCTAAAAAAATTATTCTCAATGGACTTTTTTGCTCAAATCAGAGATGATATCCCCGCCAAAAGCGAGTGCAAAAATAGAAAGTATTTTGATAGAAAAAAGGGGTTTTGAGTAAATAGTTATCTTTTTTTGAAGTGTTAAGCATTCGTTCCTGATAATCTAAAGTGGTAGAGATAGTTAATTAATTATTCAATTTATAATCGTTTGAATTTTGACCAAACATTATGGATAAACGCTAAAATATTTTATTATTTGCGGCCAGAAAATTACAAAAAATTGACCCTGTTCCTTTGATTTATGAAATAATTTCAACACGCCAGTCGATGGGGCTTAAGCCATTTTGACTGAGGATTTGATTCGTTTTAGAAAAATGCTTGCATCCTAAAAAGCCGCGATGAGCCGATAGGGGTGAGGGGTGAACCGATGTTAAAATATGGTGTTTTGTTTGATCGATCAATACTGATTTTGAAATGGCGAAATTCCCCCAAAGCAGAAAAACAAGCTTCGTTTTCTGGTCGGACAGCGTTTGAATAACGGCATCTGTAAACTGCTCCCAACCTTTTTTTTGATGAGAACCTGCTTCATGGGCACTAACAGTTAAAGTTGTATTAATCAAAAGCACACCTTGATTGGTCCAAGGGATTAATGAACCACTTTTAGGGTAGGGAATTCCCAAATCATTTTCTATTTCTTTAAAAATGTTTCTTAATGATGGCGGATGTGCTATACCAGAATTAACGGAAAAACATAAACCATGAGCCTGTCCAATTCCATGGTAAGGATCCTGACCTAAAATGACGACTTTAACTTTATCGAAAGGGGTTGAATCGAAAGCAGCAAAAATTTGAAGGCTGGGAGGATAAATTACATTTTTCTTTTTTTCTTCTACTAAAAAAGCTTTTAGTTTGATAAAGTAATCTTTATTAAACTCTTCCTTAAGCACTTCGTACCAACTCTCATGAATATTTGCCTTCTTAGTTGTCATTTTTATCTTTTTCAAGATGTAAATTTACATTTTATTGTCTAAGAAATTGAACTTTGAAAATTCAATAAAACAATAAGTTAATCGTAAAGCCGTTTTTGTTTTACGACAAAATTTTGTTTTGACCAAAACAAAAAATATTGTTTATTTTTGTATTTTAAAATTAGAAAAATTAGAGATATGAAACGCATGGTAGTCTTTTTAGCAAGTATATTTATTTTAGCCTTAGTTGCCACCTCTTGTGCTACATCTAAAAGTTGCCCTGCTTACGGTGAAACTCAGCAATACCAAAAAAGCAACAATCGTTAATTTAGTTTTTGCCGTTCTCGAATGTAACTATGAAGGAATCTTTGATCATTTCTTTTACATTCTCATTGTTAAAAGTTGCCGCCTCTGCATAAGATTTAAAACTGCCTACAGTATAAATATATTTACCTGAACTATTTATATAAAATTCAACTTCATTGTTTCCAGTATTGCTTAATCTATCTGATACCCAATCAAAGGAAACGGCATGGCTAAATACTCCAATTTGTATTTTATAAATGCTGTTTTTTGAGCTTGTTTTTGTTTGTCCCACAATCGCATTAAGCTGATTATCAATATTATTTGCAGCTTCATCTAAAATAATTATATCTTCATTAGCTGGTGGAGAATCGCCTTGACTCAGGGCTTTACGTGCATTAGACAATGATATCTTTTCTCCTTCTTTAAAAGCAACTATAAATGCATCTGAAATGCCTTTTGAACGAATTGTAGTTTTATTCTTTTCAGCATCAGCAATGCTTTTGAATATTCCGTTAAAATAAACCCAATATCCATTTTTTAACCTATCATGATATAAAGGTTTAATATTGAATAATTGAACAGAAGAGCGTGGCCGGCTGTAAACACCTACCTGAACTGAATAATATACACCATTTAATTGTGAAATACTAGTTGCTGCGAAATTAACGTTACGGTAAACACTTGGTAACGAAATTGTTGATTCGCCGAGTAAGGATGAAGTGTTTTCGTCAAGTTCTCCTGCAGCTTCTAATATACTTACACTTTTTCCTGCTTTCCAACTTTTGATAAATGCATCGGAATATCCTTGTTGGCGCAAAGAATTTCGTCGAATAATCGCTTCTTTAAGTGTTGTAAATTTTCCTGAGAAATAGCGATATAGTTCTTTTTCAGTATCTTTTAATGCATAAAGCTCCATTACATTTAAAAACTGGTCTGTAGTTCTTAAGTCCCCAAGTGCGGCAATTTGAACACTAAATTGAGTTCCTCCTGATATTTGACCCAAATTGACCTTAGGAAAACCTGTTGACGTATTATTCACATTATTTGAAATAGAAAATGTTTTTGGCGATTGATTTATATTGGTTTTTTCTGCTTCCGTTTTTACGATTTCTTTTTCCGGTAGATTATTCGCTGTTTTTACCGGAATTTTTTCTTCTTTTTCTTTAGGTGCTATATTTGATTTTATTGAAGTTGTTTGATTTTCAGTTGAATTGCTAGCTAAAGCATTGATTATTTCATCATTAACAATAGATTTAGCAACATTTTGCTTAGGTTTGAAATCTTGTATT
>CAZTST010000347.1:0-2625 GCA_964616585.1 uncultured Draconibacterium sp. | reverse complement strand
AGACGCAAAACCGCAAAGAAATATAAGTAAAAAATGATATTATTATACAAAACACCTTCGCGACTTGGCGGCTTAGCGAGAAATAAATATCACGCAGAGACGCAAAACCGCAAAGAAATATAAGTAAAAAATGATATTATTATACAAAACACCTTCGCGACTTGGCGGCTTAGCGAGAAATAAATAAAAACAAATTAAATTCGCATGATAAACGTAATTATCACCGACGACCATCCAATTGTAATAAACGGAATTAAAAAAATTCTCGAAGAGTTTGATGATATTAAGGTAGTTGACGAAACTTCCAAAGGAAGTGAACTTATCTCTAAAATTATAAAGCAGGATTACGACCTTGTTTTGCTCGATATATCTTTGCCCGACAGAAATGGATTGGATATTTTGAAAGAAATCAAAAAAATTAAGCCTAAACAAAACGTTTTAATTTTGAGTGTTTTTCCTGAAGAAGAATATGCAATTCGCGCATTAAAATTAGGTGCTTCAGGATATGTAAGTAAAAACAGCGTGCCCCAGGAATTGGTAACTGCAATTCGCGATGCTTCGCAGGGAAAAAAATACATCAGTTCGAAGCAAGCTGTAAATATGATTGAACAGTTTACTAATATCTCGAACGAACCTTTGCATAAAAGCCTTTCATACAGAGAGATGGAAGTGTTAATTTTTATTGCTGAAGGTTTAAGTCAAAAAAGCATTGCCGAACGCTTATCTGTAAGTCCTAAAACAATCAGTACTTATCAAACAAGGATATTAAAGAAACTCAACTTAAGCACAACTTCCGAATTAGTTCGATATGCGATAAAACAAGGACTTGTAAATTAACAGAACAGATTGATATAGCCGGAATAAGGTTGTTTGAGTTTTTATTCACAGACTACTAAGGTAGATTTTAAAATATAAGGTTTCGTTTTTATAATAAAACCTTATTTAATTATTTCAACCTTAGTGCTAAATAAATTTTAGATAAAAAATCAACCTTATTTGCATATCTAAATAATGTTTTTGATTCAAACAAAATATATGACTTTGTCACAACAAAGAAAATAAATTAATACAATCGTTTTTGTAGGATATTCCCTACAAGAAATTCATCCTTTCCTTACACATTTATAAAATTATATAATACTATTTTTACATTTGTATTGTACCTAAAAAATTGACGTATTGCAGTTTGTGATATCCTAACTATTAATTACACTAAAACCTGCCAAATGCGCTGTGTACTAATCATCGATGATGAAAAAATAAACCTGCTGTCTACAAAGCCTGCAATAGAAAAATTAGTGCCAAATTCCAACTGCATTTTGGCATATTCGGCTGCCGAAGGAATTAAATTGGCAAAAGAAAAACAACCCGATTGCATACTCTTGGATATTGTAATGCCCGAAATGGATGGTTACCAAGCTTTAGAAATATTGAAAAATGATACTGAAACTAAAAATATTCCTGTTATATTAGTTTCCGGAATTAAAAAAGACGCTCACAACAGAATAAAAGCTTTAAACAGCGGAGCAGATGCTTTTATTTCTAAACCATGCGACCATGAAGAATTGGCAGCAATAGTTAAGGTAATGTTTCGCATAAAAGATGCTGAGGATAAACTGAGGAGACAAATTCACGAATCGTATTTAAAATTTGACGAAATTGTTAATCTACAAAACAGTAGCATAGCTATATATAATGTCGAAAACAATGGCCAGGAATTTATTATTGCAGATTTTAATTCTGCTGCCGAGCGTTTGGAAAAAGTAAAAAGAGAAGATGTAATTGGTAAAAATGTTTTGGAAGCTTTTCCGGGAGCAAAAGAACTTGGACTAATTGATGTTTTTAAATCTGTTTATAGAACAGGCAAACCCGAAATTTTCCCTGTTACATTTTATTCAGGAGAAAAAGTGCAGGGCTGGCGCGAGAATTATGTGTATAAAATTTCTTCGGGTCAAATAGTGGCTGTTTATAATGATGTTACCGAAAAGAAAAATGCCGAAATTACCTTAAAACAAAGCGAGACAAAATACCGCACATTGGCCGATTATAATTATGCCTGGGAATATTGGAAAAATGCAGAAGGTGAATACAATTATGTTTCGCCTTCCTGTTCTGAAATAAGCGGGCATACAGCCGAGGAATTTATTGAAAATCATGAGCTTATTATCGATATTACTCATCCTGATTATAAAGAAAAAGTAGCACGTCATTATAAAGAAGAGCAAAGAATAGATGGCTCTCACGAGTTTGAGTATAAAATTATTAAACCCGATGGAACAGAAAGTTGGATTTTACATAAATGTCGGCCAATTTATACCGAGGAAAATATTTTTCTGGGCAGAAGAGGAATTAATAAAGATGTAACTGAATACAAAAATGCTATCGAATCAATTAATCGCTTAAATAAAGCCATAGAATCATCAAAGGATGTGGTTTTTATGACCGATATAAATAAGGTTTTTACTTACGTAAACCCTCAATTTACAAAGCTTTATGGATATACCGGAGAAGAAGTTATCGGTAAGCAAACACCAAGTATTTTAGATAGTGGAACTTTATCAAAAGAAGAACATCGTGAGCTTTTTGAAAAACTACTTCAAAAAGAAAGCGTTTATGTGGAGTATA
>CAZTST010000346.1:644-2626 GCA_964616585.1 uncultured Draconibacterium sp. | reverse complement strand
TTCCTTAATGTTTTTTGTAAGAGGTTATGTAGGTATTGTACTTCCTATGACTTTGATTTTTTACGGTATGGCACTAGTTAATGTTAGCAAATACACACTAAATGAAATAAGGAGTTTGGGGCTTATAGAAATATTACTTGGCTTGGTTGCCTTGCAGTTTGTAAGTTATGGACTTATACTTTGGTCGTTAGGATTTGGAGTTCTTCATATCATTTATGGTTTCATTGTCAAAATGAAATATAAGTCGTGAAAGATATTCTGAATAAGTTGGATAAAGCGTTTGAAAACAGAATTCGGCTGGGAATAATGGCTGCACTCGTGGTAAATGACTTTTTGGATTTCAATAGTTTAAAAGTATTACTTGGAGTTACTGATGGCAATCTGGCCAGCCATCTAAAATCATTAGAAAAAAAAGAATATATAAACTTTAAGAAAGAATTTCTGGAACGAAAACCCAACACAAAATACTTCGCCACCGATGTCGGCAGAGAATCATTTAAAAAGCACATTATTGCAATTGAAAAATTATTAAAATAATTCAAAATCATGATTAATGCTTTAACAACCAAAGACTTATTTAGTTGGTTTCTGATGATACTGTTTATAATCATCGGAATTATGAACCTAGTTTTGATACATCCTGCTCCTGGAATCTTTTACATTGTTGTTTCCCTATTCTATTGTCCACCAATTGGCGCACTAGCCAAGCAACGTATGTGTTTCTCGATTCCATACTTTATCAAAATAATTGCAGCCTTCCTAATTCTATGGGCTACATTGGCAATAGGTGATTTGGCGGATATTTATCTGTGATATAATTATCAAATAAACATTAACATTAAAATTCTATACATTATGAACAAGAATAAAAGACTAATTAAAATCCTACTCGCTGTTCCTTTACTACTACTGATTCCATTAATTGGCATGCAATTTTCATCAGATGTAAATTGGTCATTTTTTGACTTCCTCGTAATGGGAGTGCTATTACTTGGTGTAGGGCTAATCCTTGAGCTTGTATTGAGGAAAGTTCCAAAGAAGACTAATCGTATCGCGCTCATTGCCATTATCCTTATTGTATTCTTACTTGTTTGGGCTGAACTGGCAGTCGGAATATTTGGTTCATCATTTGCAGGCTCTTAGGAAAATATATAAATAGCTATGCACAATAAAGAATATGACTAATTAGCATAAATTATTAATTGAACAAAGTAAATTTTTATGATTGGCAATGCAAAAAAAATTTCGTTATTAATTATTGGAATTCTCCTTTTTTTAAATGGAACACTTAATATTATTGATGATGCAAGAGTATTAACTTATGATATTACATCTATCCTTTCTGGATTAGGATTTATAATATTAAGTATTAATCTAAAAAATATAAATTAATTTTAATAGCATTAAGTGTCACTCAATATGATTCAAAGCTCAACTAATCAGGACGATAAATCATTTGTAAATATTGTTAATCAAAATGATATTGAACATATTTTGAGTGTGGACAATATATTTGTTTTAATTTTTGATAAATATGGTTTGCCTCCAAACTGGACACGACCTCAGGGTTTTATTTCCTTATCGAAAATAATTTTAGAACAGCAAGTAAGTTTAGCATCTGCAAAAGCACATTTTCTTAAACTCAATAACTATTTGGACGAATTTACTCCAAAAAATATCTTGAAACTTACTGATGAGGAAATGAGAAATTGTCAGATTAGCCGACAAAAATCAAAATATCTTAAGGCATTATCATATGCTATATTGAATGAAAATATTGATTTACAAGAACTTTCAAAACTAAACCATTTGGAGGTGAGAAAACAACTAACAAATATAAATGGCATTGGAAATTGGACTGCCGATATTTATTTAATGTTTTGTTTGCAGGCAAAAGATACTTTTCCAATTGGAGATGTGGCGATTATAAATACAATTAAAGAACTTAGTGCTGCTAAAACAAAAGAAGAAATAATTTTGTT
>CAZTST010000346.1:0-634 GCA_964616585.1 uncultured Draconibacterium sp. | reverse complement strand
AAGCGAAAATTGGAAGCCATTGCGTTCACTTGCAGCTTATTTTCTTTGGCATTATTATCTAAAAAAGCGAAATCGAAATTCTGAATAATCCTTTAAGCCATAAGTCATCCGATGAATATTTTTAAATTAAAAGATGAAATCAAAATTCGCAACATTCTTCATACTAAAAGTCATCGGATGACTATTCCTTGAAACTGTCAGCTATTTCATACAAGAATTACCAGCTAACCAACCTGTTGAATAAGCAATCTGCAAATTATATCCGCCGGTTTCGGCATCCAAATCAATCATTTCGCCTGCAAAATACAGTCCGCTTATTAGTTTTGATTCCATTGTTTTAGGCGAAATTTCGCTGGTAGAAATGCCGCCTGCTGTAATAATAGCTTCTTTAAAAGAACGATGATTACTAATATTAAAACGCAGGTTTTTAAGTAAATACCTAATTTGTTTTCGCTCTTTTGATGATATTTGATGGCATTCTTTATCAGGATTAAAGTTTAATAGTTCAATAAAAACCGGAACCATTGTAGCGGGAAGCCAATAACGGAAAATATTATTGATTTTTTTCTTTCCATGTTCTTCTAAATCTCTAAGTAAACGATTATCGAGATTTTGTTAATCAAGTGCAGGCTTT
>CAZTST010000345.1:0-2635 GCA_964616585.1 uncultured Draconibacterium sp. | reverse complement strand
ACTACTAATTGAGAGTTCATAAAAATAATGGGAGCTTAGCTCAGTTGGTTCAGAGAATCCCGACTTATCGGGAGGGTCACTACTAATTGAGAGTTCATAAAAATAATGGGAGCTTAGCTCAGTTGGTTCAGAGCATCTGCCTTACAAGCAGAGGGTCACTGGTTCGAGCCCAGTAGTTCCCACATTATTAAGCCGCTTTTTTAAGCGGCTTTTTTTATCGGCATGAAATACTACTTCTACATACTGTATTCTCAAAAGTTAGATAAATATTATATCGGCAGCACTCAAAATTTAGAAAGTCGATTAAGAAAACACAATTCAAATCACAAAGGATTTACTGGAAAAATTGGCGACTGGGAAATTGTATATTTTGAAACTTTTGATGCCAAATCTTTGGCTTATGCTCGTGAGAGACAAGTTAAAAATTGGAAAAGTAGGGCAGCTATTCTAAAACTTATTGAAAATTCAAAATAATAATTCTTAAGTTTTGGTTCATAGCATCCCGATTTTACATCGCGAAGTTCCCACATCATAAAGTCGCTTTTTAAGTTTACTTGCATTTATTTTAATGGTTATGTTTATTGATAGTCGAAAATAGTATTGTTCTATTTTATCAGAATATTAAAAGGGAGACATTCATCTCCCCTTTTTAGTTTTAATTCCTTTTGGTTCTTCGTAAGGACTAATTTCGATGACCAATTGGAATCTCTGGAGAATAGTCAAAACTTGCATAATCGTTATGTGGGATAAAATCAAAAAAAATTGCATAATTGATTAATATTTTGTTTAATTTTAAATTAATATTCAAATTATTAACTTTAAAAATTTAAGCATGAAAAAGCATTTATTTTTTTTAGTATTAGTGGTTTTCGTAAGTTCTGCGGTTCATTCCCAAGAGTCAATTGTAAAACAAATTAGAGTGATTGACAAATTTACGTTTGGTATTGGTGGCGGTTTGGATTATGGTGGATTTGGAGGAAATTTGTTACTTTATCCTCAGAAAAATTTTGGATTATTTGTAGGTGGAGGATATGCTTTGGCTGGTTTTGGTTTTAATGCGGGAGCTAAAATCAGATATATTAAGGATGAGCAAGCATCAAAATTTACTCCATACTTCATGGGTATGTATGGTTATAATGCTGCAATTGCTGTAACAGATGCAACTGAGTTTAATAAACTATTTTACGGCCGTCTTTTGGAATTGGTATAGATTATAAAACTAAGCCTGAAAGTAATGGATATTGGACATTTGCATTGTTAGTTCCAATAAGAAATGCTGATGTAGATATTTATATTGAAGATCTTAAAAATAATCATGGCATTGAATTTAAAACTGAGTTGCTTCCGGTTGCATTCTCAATTGCTTATAGATTTATTATAAATTAAAATATCTATTTTTAAGCTTTTTATGATTTTGGCTTAGCGGAATCTCCGTTTAGCTAGTATACATACATCCGTTTTTCACGAAGTTAAAACGGACAGGAAATAACATGGTCAAAAAGAGGAAATGAAAAGAACAATTTAATTAACCATATGAAACAAAACCATATTTTTATGAAACATTTTACTTTGAATTTAATATCGGAGGTTAGAAAATGAAATTATTTAATCATATTTTCATCAGCATTTCTATAATGCTGGTAATTTCCTCATGCGCATTTCCACATTATCAGCATTCTTATGAATCAACTAAAGGTTTGGATTTAAGAAATGGTAAATGGCTGATTAATAATATCGAAACCGATTTGCCATATTATTCAAAAGAACATTTGACTAAGAATCTGATTAAGAAATTTGAAAAAATCGTTGGCGATTCTGTTGTTTATATCGATAGCATATCTCTAAAATATATATTGCCAAGCCAGATGAAATTTGAGCTTTCCTCAGAAACTCTAATGTCTTTAAAAAACACAACTGATTTTGATTATGTTTTGAATGTACGGGGTGATATAATTAGAGATGAATTGGGTTCTGTTATTATTAATCCATATTATTCAGACGAAACAAACGAATCTGAAGTTTATATTGATGTTTATGAAGTAAGCAGTGGGCAAAGAATCTATTCACAACGTATTGTTGCTTCCGTATCAATGAATGAAAATAACGAGAAGGTTCAGTTCTCAAAATCTGCATCAGCGTTGGTTTTTAGTGCGTTAAAAAAAGGGCTTAAAAAAGTTAAGAAATATTCGATTAAGAATTGATCAGTTTGTTAAAAACAATAAAAGGCAAAATCATTTCTGATTTTGCCTTTTTTATTTGAAGAATTCTTGAATTAAGCTACCTCAACAGTAACTTCATCGCTTTGCCATAGACCATGCTTGGTGCAGAAAGCCTGAGCTATTAATTTCATGCCTTTGGTAGGAACTATGTAAAAATCTACTTCCAAATTCGCTGGTGCATTTCCCATAGCACCGGCGGAAAAGTTTGCCTGAGCCAACATCATTTCACCATTCCAAAGTTGAACGTATTGAATATAATGATCAAAATCGTCCGGATGTTTATACTCATCACCAACCATAACTTTTACTTTAAATTTTTCACCTGCTTTTGCTTTTCCTTCGCAATGAACAAATGCTGAGTGGCGGTCGATATAATCTTTTTTTGCTTCTCTTTCAATTTGAGAGATGTCTTCGTA
>CAZTST010000344.1:0-2646 GCA_964616585.1 uncultured Draconibacterium sp. | reverse complement strand
TTTAAAATATTTGTATATCTGGGTATTATTTTCGCAGTTTGGCATTTATACGAACTTGTGACTTATCCTAAGCTTTTCGAAACCAATATTAATACATTGAGAAACAATAGTGGGCTGTCTAACGACATTGAATTAATGGCAATAATCTTTCTGCTTTTGAGTCTAAAATTCTCAAAAATTCAAATTTTTAAAATAAAGAAAACAAGCTATTTGGTATTATATTTGCTTATTGTTTCTTTAGTTCTATACTTTTCGAGAACGATGTGGCTGGCCGTTTTCTTACTTTTACTTACTGCATACGGCTATGCTAAAATCAGTTCAAAAGCTCTAAAGTATATTGGCATAGTTTTATTCATTTTCATCAGCTTTTATATCTACTTATATTCTATCGAAATTGAAAGAAACGAAGCTGGCATATCTGCTTTTTTGTATAAAATGAAGATTGCACCGGCTGAAATTTTCTTGCCAAAAGTCGATATTAGCAACCACGCTTCCCTATGGGATCATTGGCGAGCTTATGAAGCTAAAATGGCCTTTGATCAAATGAGCGGATTTCAGCATTTTATAGGTCGTGGTTTTGGTTCTTTAGTTGATTTGCAATTTAAAGCTCCTTTAAATAAAGAAGGGATGCGTTATATTTCACATCTGCACAATGGTTATGCAATGATTTATTATAAAACCGGGATATTAGGTTTGCTGTTTTATTTGCTTTTTTTACTCAATCTTTATTTATTTACTTTTTATAAGAAAAACAATAATCGAAAAATACCCATAAACAATTTAATTGCAGCAATTGGGGTTTATTTGTTTTTCAGCACTTTAATAATTAGTGGAGCATATAATTTAAAGGATATTTATTTATTTGCTCTGGGTGGGTTTTTGGCACTTTTTGATAAGTATAAAATGAAAGAAAACTTTAATTAATCTATGGCTAACTTTCTGAAAATAGCTTTTTTAACTTCAACTGACCCTGCGGATAAAACAGCATGGTCGGGCATTCACTTTCAAATGTTTGAGGCATTAAAAAAGCAAGAGCCACGGACAATAGCAATTGGTCCTGTTTGGGATATATTACCCAGAGCTATAATCTATCTTATTAAAAAAGCGAGTTGGAATCTTTTTAAAAAGCGTTACAATAAAGACCAAAATTTACTTTTAAGTCTTTGGTATTCATTCTTTTTTAGTATAAAACTTGGATCAAATAAATACGATTTGATTTTTGCTCCTACGAGTTCCTCTCAAATTGCTTTTTTAAGAACAAAGATCCCAATTTATAGTTATGGTGATACCAGTTTCTCACAGATTAATGGCTATTATCCTTCATTTTCCAATCTTATCTCTTTTTCGAATTGGGAATCGGAATTGATCGAAAAAAGAGCATTGAGAAAAGCAAAAGTGAGAATATTTGCATCCCAATGGGCTGCAAATCATGTAATTAAACATTACGGTATGCCAAAGGAAAGAACTTATGTTGTTTCATTTGGAGCAAACCTTATGACCGAAAATCTACCTGAATTCCATGCTGCCAAACTTAAAGATTCTACTTGTCGTCTACTCTTTCTTGGTGTTGACTGGGAGCGCAAAGGAGGTCAAATTGCATTCGACACTTTAGTTTATCTGAATAACAAAGGCATTGATTCAGAATTACTTGTTGTGGGATGTAAACCACCAATAAGTCACCCAAAAATGAATGTCATTCCATTTCTAAATAAAAATAATCCAAACGATTATCACAAATTTATTTCGATTTTCCAACAAGCTCATTTCTTGTTAATGCCTGCCAGAGCAGAATGCGCAGGAATTATATACGCTGAAGCTTCCGCTTTTTATGTTCCTTCACTTGCAACAAATACAGGTGGTATTTCTTCGATTATCGAAAATGGAGTCAATGGATATTTACTCGAAATGGACGCAGTTGCATCCGATTATGCAGCTATTATCGAAAAATATTTCATTAATAAAGACCTATACCTTACATTTGCCAAACAAGCTCATAATAAATATAAAAATGAGCTTAATTGGGAGCATTGGGCAACACAAATTAAATCAATTATTTCTGACACCTTAAACGAATGAGAATCGGAATTTTAGGAACGCGTGGAATACCAAATCGTTACAGCGGTTATGAACAATTTGCCGAATATTTTTCGAAATTTATGGTTCAAAAAGGACATGATGTTACAGTATATTCCTCATCTTTACATACTTATCAAGAAAAAGAATTCAATTCCGTAAAACTTAATCACCAATATGACCCTGAAGATAAATTGGGCACATTCGGACAATTTATTTACGATTTCAATTGTATTCGCAATAGCAGAAAACAGAATTTTGATTTAATTTTATTATTAGGTTATACCAGTAGCTCAGTTTGGGGTTGGTATTTGCCAAAGAATTCTGTGATAGTCAGCAATATGGATGGATTGGAATGGAAACGTTCAAAATACAATTGGGCAGTTCGTCAATTTTTGAAATTTGCAGAATATTTAGCCGTTCGTAGTAGCGATTATTTTATCGCAGATTCCAAAGGTATAAATACTTATCTATCAAATAAATATGGAATCTCTTCTGAATATATTGCTTATGGTGTAAGTTCAGATCAGAAATTCGATTCGCGTCTATTCTCAAAATTAAATTTGGAATCGG
>CAZTST010000343.1:0-2651 GCA_964616585.1 uncultured Draconibacterium sp. | reverse complement strand
AATTGCTAATCAATTTCATAAGTTTGACTTTTTTGCCTTGTTCGAAAAGAAAATAATAAACTCCGGTTTCTTTTATAACATCTGCAGGTATTTCTGTAGACCAATCGCCTGCAACTTTTCCTGCATTTTTCTCCCATAACTTATTCATCTCTTTATCATAGACTTGAAGTAATAATTTACCTTTTTCTTCAAAATTAGCTCCTATTGTAGTAATTTCATTATCAATGTTTAAACTAAAGTTTTTCAACATCAAAGATTCTGCTTTAGCATCGAAAATTCCCTTTTCGTTTGCTATGGCAATTTCTTTTTCACCTGCAGGTGAGAACATTACCATTTTATCATGGATACCTTTAAGATTCTTAGCATCTCCATTCATAATCATTTTCATTTCTTTTGCTTCGCCGTCTCCCGATTTAATTTTATAGCTAAAAACTTTTACATTGCCATCTTCGTCCTTAAATTCTTTAACAATATGGGCATCATCGCTAATAAAAATCGCTTCTCCTTTTGCGGCTTCGTCTTTAAGTTTTTTTACAATAATCTTATGCTCTCCATCCAGCTCTTCAATATGCTCAAGGTCTTTTTCATCGCCAAAGAATATAGTGTTTCCGCTTTTGTGATGATTTTTGATAATTATCTTTTCTCCGTCTTTATCAATCCATACATCTTTATCAAAATATTTATGAAATTTATCCATCTGATTTTTAAAATGTTCTGAATGTTCTGTCCAATTAACCTGATTTAACTCTTCCATAGCTTTCTTGAGCTTTTGCATAGCAACCTCATTCATTTTCATGCTTTCCAACTCAACTTTCAGTTCTTCAAGAGCTTTTTTTAGGTTTTCTTTACCTGACTGCAAATCTTCGCGAGAAATCATTAATTGCTTATGCAAACTGTCTTTATCAAAATTGTCCATCATAATATCCATATCAAGAGCAAGATGTTGTTTAAGCACTTTTAATTCTTCTTTCAGCTTTGATAACTTTTCATCAGAAAATCCGGCTTTTTCCTTAATTTGACGCATAATAGCAGAATAATCCTGCCCATCAGCAAACGTAAAAGTTGTGTCGATAACTTTCTTATTTCCCTCATTATCAACAATTTCCATTTTAATTTTAGCTTCATTTTCTTTTTTAACTTTTTGGGCAAAAGAATGTAAAGTAAAAATGATTCCAAAAATGAAAAATAAGGCAATTCGTAAATTCTTCATAATATTTAAGTTTTAACGTTTTATTTTCTGATACAAAACTAATACCTTGTTAACCCAAATACCTTAAATGCAGGTTAAAAAAGCTTAAAGAAAGGTTAAAGTTACGCATAACAGCATGTTTCTTTATTAATTTTGAATTCGTAACCTAATTATGACGAGAAGAAATCTATCCATTACTATCGCCATTGGCTTTCTTGCCTTATTTGGCATTATTGCAGTACAAATTCACTGGATTCGTACGGCTTATGTGCAAAACAAAATTCGATTCGAACACAATCTAAATAAAGCATTAAATCAAATTGTGTTTGATTTATCCCGACAGGAAAATATTTACTTTAGCATGGATGCATTTAAAGACTTCCATATAATAAATAGAAACCCATCTGCTTTTTATTATAATACTGATACAGCTAAAGAATTGATTTGGCAGAGGGAATCTGAAAAAGAAAATATTGTTCGTATTAAAGCAGGTGAAAATAATAAAAAGGATACCTCGAAACGTATCTCTAATACAAATCAAAGCAATAGGAGAATCGTAATTCGTACTATAGACAACAATGTTGAATTAGTTCAAGAATTTCATTTGGATTCGCTGACAGATCAAATCAAGATTGAGCATGAATTAAAATCATCGGCTATCGCCTTGTTTAAAAAAGATTCTTTATTAAAAAAATACAAAGCTCGAGTTGATTCAGTTCGTGAATTGCTTGATTATAATGTATTTACCATCGCCAGCGAAAAAGAAGATTTAAGTAAAACCATGGTTGAGCTGTTTATGAATATTAAATCGGTCACTCGACCATTTTCTGACCGTATTCCAATTGATAAACTAAAACTAAGTATTGAAAATGCAATTGAACAATACGATTTGCCTCAATCCTATGATTTTGCTATTGCCGATTCACCCACTGACAGTATTTTGTTCAAAACCAATAATTTCAATTTGGAAAATATAAGTCAAGCCCATTCAATTCGACTGTTTCCTCATTCAGTTGTGGCTCGCCCAGAGCATTTTTATATTAGCTTTCCGGAAGCAAACCCATTATTCAATCATATGCTATGGCCAATTAGTTTAGCTTTCATTTTTACTTTATTATTACTTGGTAGCCTGTTAATTATTATTAATAACTTATTGCATCACAAAAAGTTATCCGCAATTAAGACTGATTTTATCAATAATATGACACATGAGTTTAAAACTCCAATCGCCACTATTCAGCTTGCTACCGATTCTGTTATGACTGAACAAATCTTAAACGAACCTGAAAAAATTGGTTATTTTATGCAAATGATTAAAGGCGAAAACAAACGAATGAATGCATTGGTAGAAAGGATTTTGCAAATGGCTCAACTCGAGAAAAAATCATTTTCTCTGATAAAAACAGAGGTTGATATGCATCAATTAATTGAAGCAGTTGCTGAAAACTCTAAACTACAGATT
>CAZTST010000342.1:0-2701 GCA_964616585.1 uncultured Draconibacterium sp. | reverse complement strand
TTGTGGCTTTGTCGGCACAGTGCACAAAAGCAGAATGGCGATCGATATAATCTTTTTTTGCTTCTCTTTCAATTTGAGATATGTCTTCGTATCTGTTGATTTTCATAATATTGTATATTTATTGTTTGATGCAAAAATACAAAAAATTATTTAGGTATCGAAAGTCTTATTTAGAATATTTATAAATTATATTGTTTTACCAACGTAAACAATTTCTTCCATTATTTTGCTGGCAGCTAAAGCAGTTTCCGATGTGCTCACACATAATCCTTTTCCCTGTAAATTTTCTACAACTTGCTGAATTAGTTGTTTTTGAACGTGAACGGGTTTTTCAAAAGTAAAGGTTTTTGTTTCTCTTTCTGTTTCAAGGATTATTGGTTTAAACTCAAAAGTTGAAAAGCTAATTTTTCCTTTATTGCCAATAATTTCTATCAAATCAATTTCATTTTCTTTATCAACACAAAAATTCCAACTGCCCGAAAAATTTATTTTGTTTTGATATCGTAACTTTGCATGCACAAAATCTTCTGCGTCATACAATCTGCATTGGTTTTCAACTTTTGATGAAATCAATTCGGCTTTCCCAAAAACAAAATCGAGCCAATCTAATTGATGAGATGCTAAATCGAAAAAATATCCGCCACCGGATTTTTCCGGAATCACTCGCCAAGGTAAATCATTTACATTATAATCTTCATGGCGAGCAGCTAAATGTAATTTTAAATTGATTTCTGTAATTTCTCCAACTGCATCATTTTCAATTAATTCCTTTATATTTAAAAATCCCGATAAAGCTCTGCGATAATATGCAACAAAAATAGGGATATTGTATTTTTTAGAAGCATTATGCATTTTTAATGCGTTGGCATAATTTAAAGCCATTGGTTTTTCAACATAAACAGCTTTGCCTGCCTCAAGAGTTTTAAGAGTGTAAAAAGCATGTGAATCTGGTGGAGTAGCAATATAAACTGCATTCACTTCAGGGTCGTTAATCAGCTCATTAGCATCTGAATACCATTTTTTAATTCCATGTCGCCTGGCATAATCGGCTGCTTTTTTGGCATCGCGACGCATAACAGCCTCAATGCTCGATCCTTCAATTTGCTGAAAAGCAGGACCGCTTTTTGCTTCAGTCACATTTCCACAACCAATAATTCCCCATTTTATCTGTTTCATTAAATGAAGTTTTTGTTTTCTAAATGATTGATAATATGCTTTGTAGCACCTGTTTTGCTTCTCATGTAATCGCGAGTCATTTGTTCTATTTCCTTATGGATGGAGAATTCTAAGAATAAACTAATCACATCTTCCAATTGTTGTGCATCAGTAATTATACCAATGGATTTTAATTCTACTAAATCTTTTGCCTCTTGAAATTTTTCATAATTTGGGCCAATAAAGATTGGCATTCCATATGTAGCAGCTTCCAAAGTATTATGAATTCCAGCACCAAATCCTCCACCAATAAATGTAAAATCGGCATAGCGATACAAACTCGAAAGCAATCCGAAATTGTTTATTATTAAAACTTGTTTATCTATACAATTTTCAAGATTAGCTTTTGAATATAGAATGGATTTTGCTGAACTCTTTTTCACAATTTCAGCAATATGTTTTTCATCAATAAGATGAGGCGCAAAAATAACTTTTAAATCGGGGAATTTTTGCAAAAGCGGATATATTAAAGCTTCATCTTGTGGCCAACTGCTACCGGCAAGCATGAGTTTCGACTTGCCTTTAAACTGTTCAACAATGGCATTGGGTTTTGCTTGCTTTGCAATATCTGAAACACGATCGAAGCGAGTATCTCCAGAAAGACTCGCATTTTTAATTCCAGCATCATTCAATATATCGAGCGATTTTTGATTCTGAACAAAAAGCCAATCTATTTGTTTCAAATGTTTTAAAAACCACTTTCCGTAAAAATTAAAAAAAGCTTGTTTTTCTCTAAAAACAGCAGAAACAAAAACTATCGGAATATCTTTTTTATGAATGATATTCAAATAGTTATACCAATATTCATATTTTATAAATATCGCAAATTTGATTGGAATCAAGTCAAGAAATCGTTTTGCATTTTTTGGAGTATCTAATGGAAGGTAAAACACAAAATCTGCCAAATCATAATTTTTGCGTACTTCATAACCCGAAGGAGAAAAGAAAGTTAGCAATATTCCATAATCAGGATATTTGGATTTAATTGCTTCCAAAACCGGCCGACCTTGTTCAAATTCACCTAAACTAGCAGCATGCATCCAAATAAGCGGTTTTTTGTTTTCTTTTAGTGCTTCTTCAATATGTTTAAAGATATTTTTTCTGCCATTTACCCATTGAGCAGCTTTTGGATTGAAAATAGAAGCAACTTTAATGATAAAACCGTAAATAAAAATGAAAATTGAATATAAAAAGCGCATGTGTAAATTTTAGTGACAAATATAGGTATTTCGACGCTTTTACTTTTGAGATAAATTTAGAAACTGTTTATGTTTTATTTGAACTTGTTATTAATTGATTTTAGATTTTAAATTATTTGGTGAAAGCACAAATATACCAAAACGCACCAAAATTAATAATGTACAAAACTCATAAAAAGAATTTTAAAAAGTTTTGCCGCAGCGTACGATTTGTTCATTCAGCATTATCAATGAAACATCGAAAAAAATAATGGATGCAGGTATTAAGCAAGGTCAAATAAAACATA
>CAZTST010000341.1:0-2780 GCA_964616585.1 uncultured Draconibacterium sp. | reverse complement strand
CTATTTGCCAAAGAATAAATAAAAATCTCGATTGGTGTCCAAATATATGACTTAGCTATATCTTTAACAACCTTAATCAATTGTTCTCTTTTTTGGCGGTCTGGGGTTGCAAGAATCTCTAATATGTTGGCGGGGCTAAGAAGTACTTCGTTTATACCATTAGATGTAAGTTTCTTTATCTCATTCAAAGTAGTAATATCTTGTTCTATACTGGATCCAACAGCAATGCGCAACATATTATATATGCTATTGTCAAAATAGATCCTTTTTTTAATATTCATTATTTATTCTTTCTCCGAAAGTTCAGGACTCCTTCGGATAAGTTTTTTCAAAACAAAAAAATGTAAAGCCCCGTTTTCCCACAAAATATCATGGTTTTTGCTAATTTCATTATTCACTTTCAGATTTGTGGTCATCAATGATTCTGTCTGCTTCTCTATCATAAGTATCTGCAATGCCTCTTATTGATGCAGCAAATCGTTGAAAACCAGCGTCTTCGATTTGATTTGCTCGTTGCCTATACTTTTCGGCAAGATCTCTCTCGGGTTTTCCTGTAGGGTCTACCCAATGAGCACCACGAGAATTAAAAACCGCAGAATAAAAGCCACTACGCATTTCATCCGCATCTTTCCTATTTAGTGCATCTGCGGCAGCTTTATTTATCCATAAACCGCAAGGGTCAGGAGGACAATAAAAGAGCACTCCACCTATTTGTGAGAGTGCAACTTCAAGATGTCCCGTTTTACTACATGTTTTCCAAGTCTCTTTTAACCATTTTTCAAAATGTGTCCCATCAAAACTTCCATCTGCTTGGATTCCTGGTGGCGTATGCCATTCCTGAAGCAAACGCCATGCGTTTGTAGCTATGGCTTTATCCTGATCAGTTGGTTTTTGCTCAGTTTTGGGTATGTTCTTTGAGCGGTAAACAAGGTGGATTACTTCACAGAAAAATGATGAATCTGTAGATAAACGGTTTTCCAAAAATTTGGGTCTTGCACCATAGTGACCGTCTAATAATGGCAGATAAGCCCATTCAACGCGAAACAAATCATCTGAAGTTGTGGTACTATCATCCTGCAACGCTTTAATTATTTCCGCGACATAATGTGTATCGATATTGTGTGGTGCTTCTGGTGATGAAATGGCTGAAATAAGTGCGTGGATAATTTTTGGCGTATCCACCGGCTTTTTATCATGGATACCTTTGTATATGCAGCCTATTGCAGCATGAGGCCTGCCATACTCAATAAGTTTGTCAATGGCAAAATTGAGATCACAGTCAGATTGATATGGATTCACGCCTGTTTCTTTCCAATACAACGACTCAGAATCAGATAGGATTGTACTAACTCTTTGCCATGTTTCTAATGTAAATGGTAGAAATGTGTAGAAACGTGCGATTTGCGGTTTTGTCCACTCTTTAGAAATGGTTTTATCAACCCAATCCCATCCGTTATGGCGATATCTACTCCATATATATGCTCCGATAAACTGTTGAAATATTTTTTCGTCCCTGTCGATACAAGCAGGAAGTATTCTTTTATCAATAGAATCATCTGCAATACTACCCAAGGTAATGCCGACATTTGAAGATGAATCTACTCTATTTAAAAAATGAAGCACTGAATCAATACCGCCATTGTTGAGTATAAGTTTTAATGCTTGTTGCCGACGTTCTTCAAGTTTTTTTTGTTGTTCTTGCCAATCACCATTTTCCTCGTAAAGGTCAAAGTCACGCCCATTAAATAAGCGAGCATAAAGATTTGATGGACTCTTGGGTTCAAGTTTACTGGCAACTTCGTCAATTTTCGCTATTAGACTAGAATCAATCGCCCACTTGGCATCTGAGAAGCGTTTATGCTTTGCTGTGAACTCAACCAACCCAGTCCACAAGCTCATTTTTGTATCCTCAGGTTTTGATGTAATAAATTCAGAAGACAGATAAGTTAATAAAGTATCAAAGGCAGGTTTGGGTAAATTGTCGAGATTGTTAATTAGTTCATTCAGTCTGCCTATGTTATCCTTTGCTTTTTCAACTGCAAATTCAGCATAGAAAGAAACTTGCTCCCAATATTCCTTATTAGAAACTTTTCCGGTCCATTCTTTAGGAATCGAATTCCGCCATGATGGTTTGTGCGAACCCATAGAAATTTGATGCTCATTTGGTAAAAGGCTAAGCAAGAGTTTCCACGCTACATCCGGGAGTTCCTTTTCCAGCGTTTGCACTGCAACCCTTCGTTTCTCAATCGTAGCGATTGTCTGCGGATGCCACGGTAAAAGAATTGTCGATATAGAATTTGAAGGACGATTTGCCCAATTTCCACCTGGGTCATGAGCGGCAAGCTCGCCAAGTATAACAGTAACACGGACAAGGAATGTTTCCTCCCATGCAAGTGTTTCAAGTGCCCATAACAAACCAGTTATGTAATTCCAGCCTGTAACCCCACTTCCTTCCTGTGCAAATATATTATCAAACGGACATGGCTTTTGTTGTAAGGCATCCTCGATAGCTTTTAGAAATTCATCGGGTGCGGCTTCGGCTATCAAAGGTAATAAATCGCTTAAACTAGCCCAAAGTACCCAGTCTGCATCATTGAATATTTCACGAACAGCTAAGACAGTTATACTCTCAGCTTTTTTCAACGAACAATTGGGGAGAGCTGTTGAACGACAACTAAGTAGTGCTAAACTTTCAGCAATACCTTTTCTTAGTTGATGAGAATACTTTAATACTTTTCCATGAATGCTTGCAGCAAAACGGTCTTCTTTAGGCAATTCAA
>CAZTST010000340.1:0-2800 GCA_964616585.1 uncultured Draconibacterium sp. | reverse complement strand
TTATAAATATTCAGACCAAAACCCCAAGAAAAACCAACTGTCGAAAGTCGGGTAGGAATGGTCATTTCTTTGCGCTTCAAATAGTTGTAACCTAATCTTAGGCTTAAAGCTTTCATGGGTTTGAGTTCAACACCTAAAACAATATGGCGCATAAGCTTATCGGTAAAAGAATCAATATTAGATGCTTGATTTTCGTTTCCATCAGCATTAAATGCTTCTGTTTGATTGATGAAAACATCTGGATAAGACAAATCCCATTTTTGCAAATTTGTAAGCACTAACGATAAACGTAAAGGAAGATGAGCTAATTCTTTAGAAAATGCTGCTTGAATTTCAAAAGGCAATGGTTCGCGAGTGTATTCAGTATAGGTTTTTATTTGGGAACCAATATTTCTGAATATAATGCTTGCGCTCAATTTATTCTCCAATTTCCAATAAGTAGCAGCCACATCAACGGCCAAACCAAACGAATTGTACGATTCGTAAGCAGAATAAAGTCCTTTTAGATTTGCACCAATAAAAAACGTGGAATTTAGTGCTCTGCTCCAGCCAATACTCATTGCATAATCTCCGGCAGTAAAATTTCCCAAACGTTCTCCTGTTTCTGTTGCATAGTCGAATTTGCCATAATCGATAAATTGCATACTTGCTACAAAAGTTCCCAATTTCTCGAAATTTCGTCCATAACTTACTGACCCATAATTGATATCAGCAAAATAATCAATAAAATTAAAATTTATTTGATTATGCATTTCAGATGTAATTAGCGATGGATTGTCTAATGCAAGACTGATATCATTATCGTAAATGCTAGTAAAATTAACACCCAAAGCAGTACTTCTGGCAGAAAAGGGTAAGTTTAAAAAAGCATATGTTGTTCCAGATTCGCTTTGCGAAAATCCAATTAATGGTACAAAGATTAAAACAAAGAAGTAAAAAGTATAACGATTTCGCACTATTAGCAGCTTTAAGAAATAAATAAACGAAACTCAGACCTTTAAATTGCCTGATGATTTTTAATTTCACAAAGATAGAAATCCATCTAAATGAGAAATACAAATATTGCTAAAATCTCTGAAGGTATTTGTGGTTGCATCGAAAAAAGGTACTTTTGTATAAATTTATTTTTATGGCAAAGATTTTAGTTATCGATGACGAGCGAAGTATTCGTAATGCAATTAAAGAAATTCTGGAATTTGAAAAATACGAAGTTGTTCTAGCAGCTGATGGTTTTGAGGGACTTGCCATGATTGAACAAACTGAGTTTGATGTAATTCTTTGCGATGTAAAAATGCCCGGAAAAGACGGCATGGAAGTTCTTCATGAAGCTATGAAAATAACTGATACACCTTTTATTGTAATTTCCGGTCACGGAAACATTGAGTTGGCTGTTAAAGCTATAAAAAATGGGGCTTTCGATTATATTGCTAAACCACTGGATTTAAATCGCTTACTAATCACCCTACGAAATGCTTTAGATAAAGGCAGGCTCGAACTTGAGACCAGAAAATTGCGCAAAAAAGTGAGCAATAAATATGTTATGATTGGAGAGTCGGATTCAATGCTACAACTTCGCACATTAATTCAGAAAGTTGGGCCAACACAGGCTCGCGTTTTTATTATGGGCGAAAATGGAACAGGTAAGGAATTGGTTGCAAGAGCTATACATGAAGCAAGCAGTCGTGCCAAGTCGCCTTTTATAGAAGTGAATTGCGCTGCTATCCCTTCTGAATTGATTGAAAGTCAGCTGTTTGGACACGAGAAAGGTTCGTTTACATCGGCTATCAAGCAACGAAAAGGCGATTTTGAATTGGCTAATGGCGGAACTTTATTTCTTGATGAGATTGGCGATATGAGCCTTTCGGCACAAGCAAAAGTGTTGCGAGCATTACAAGAGAATAAAATTATTCGCGTTGGAGGCGAAAAAGAAATTCCGGTTGATGTGCGCATTATTGCTGCAACAAATAAAAATGTAAAAGAAGAGATAGCAAATAGTAATTTTAGAGAAGATTTATATCATCGCCTAAGTGTTATATTAATTGAAGTAGCTCCTTTGCGCAATAGAAAAAAAGATATTCCAATTTTAACTGATTATTTTTTAGCAGAAATTGCTGATGCTCAGGGAAAGAAAAAAACTGAGATTTCGGACGAAGCTTTAGCTGCTTTGCAGGAAAAAAAATGGTCGGGAAATATTCGTGAATTGCGTAATGTTGTTGAACGCCTGGTAATATTAGCTGGAAGCAAAATAGAAGTGAAAGATATTGAGTCCTACGTTTAAATTAGATTAAATATATCTTGCAGTATAGGTTTTAATCCTGCAAAAAAGAATTCAACTGCGATTACCATTACGATTAATCCCATCAGTTTAAGCATAATTTTATTCCCGGTGTCACCTAGGAATTTGATTATTTTAGAACCTCCTAAATATATAAGAAGTGTAAGTAGCATTGTGAAAACGATTATGCCAATCAAAAGTGTTTTTAATACTAAATCGTTAGAATCTTCCATCAAAACAATTGAGTTTGTGATAGCGCCTGGACCGGCTATCATTGGAATTCCTAAAGGTGTTATAGAAATATCTTCAACATAATCTTTTATACTTTCTTGAGGAATAGTCTTAAACGAACTGAATCGGGCGTTTAGCATATCATATCCCATTACAAAAAAGATAATTCCGCCTACAATACGAAAGCTATTTACGGAGATTCCAAAAAAATCGAATAGCATTTGACCTCCAAAAGCGAATATCATTAAAGTAATAAATGCTGTAATAACTGCTTTTAAAGCTGTTTTGGTTCTT
>CAZTST010000339.1:439-2832 GCA_964616585.1 uncultured Draconibacterium sp. | reverse complement strand
TGTAGCGGGAAGCCAATAACGGAAAATATTATTGATTTTTTTCTTTCCATGTTCGTCTAAATCTCTAAGTAAACGATTATCGAGTTTTTGTTCATCAAGTGCAGGTTTTAAATCAACGGTTATTTCGACTTTATTTTTCTTTTGCAATTCTGCAACGGCAATCCTGCTTAAAGTCAGAATAATAGGACCTGATAATCCAAAATGCGTGAAAATCATTTCTCCAAAATCTTCGCCCAATTTTTTTCCGTTCGACCATATAACAGCTTTAACATTTTTAAGGTTAAGACCTTGAAGTTTTTGTGCAATATCGCCTTCAGTTTCTAATGGCACAAGTGCTGGAATTACTTTTTCAATTGTATGACCTGTTTTCGCAGCCAATTCATAACCATCGCCTGTAGAGCCGGTTGCAGGATATGATTTTCCTCCGGTAGCGAGAATCACTTTTTTAGAAAAGATGTTTAATCCATTTACCTGAACTCCAATAATTTGATTATTCTCAATCAGAAGTTTATCAACTTTTTGACCTGTTCTTATCTCAACGTTTAACTCCTTTATCCATTTTAAAAGTGCATTTAAAACATCGCTCGATTTATTGCTCGCCGGAAAATAGCGTCCGCCTCTTTCCAATATTGATTCTACACCTTGATATTCAAGAAGTTCAATAATGTCTTTAGAATAAAACTGAGCAAAAGCATTCCTTAAAAACTTGCCATTTGGATATACATGGGTTATGAATTCGCCAATGGCAGCATCATTTGTGATATTACATCTTCCTTTTCCGGTGATTAAAAGTTTTCGCCCGGGAAGACGCATTTTTTCCAAAACTAAAACTTTTCCACCTAATTCTGCAGCACGGCCTGCTGCTAATAAACCGGACGGTCCTGCTCCTACAACTATTACATCTAAATTATTCATGCGATGCAAAAGTATCTTTTATTGCCATATTGAGAGTATCAAATAGAATCAATACATTCTAATTTAGAATCAAAATAAATTAATGATTGATTTACGTGTTATGATTAAGTAAATTTGCAAAAAGAATGTATAAAATAAAGAAGTTTTTAGATAGAAGTTTCCTTTATTAAAATTATAAATGTAATCCAATGAAACATTCAGAAATAAAATTCTCACCTAAATATAGGCCGGAATTTATCAACGAATTAAGAGAAAAGGTTAAAGAGTATTTTGAAAAAAACAATATTTCAAAAAATGGGAATGCCAATCTATTAATAAAATCGATTGTTATGTTAATGCTCTATTTTGGTCCTTATTTGTTGATAATGACAGGAATAGCAACATCATTTTTAGGAATTTTTATTTCATGGTTTATTATGGGATTAGGAATGGCCGGTGTTGGAATGGTGCTAATGCATGATGCCAATCACAAAAGCTTTTCGAGTAATCCTAAAATAAATAAATGGCTTAGCAAATCGCTATATCTTCTTGGCGGTTTTCCTCCTAATTGGCGTCATCAGCACAATACTATGCATCATGGTTTTACCAATATCGATGGTCAGGATGAAGATATTAATCCTGGTCCTGTTTTACGACTTTCGCCACATAAACCTCTTTTAAAAGTTCACCGTTTTCAGCATATTTATGCTTGGGTTTTATATGGTTTAATGACTCTTACATGGGTAACTACCAAAGATTTCATGCAGTTGTTAAGATATAAAAAAACCGGTATTCCATTGAGCAATTCAAAGACTTACAATCAGTTAATGCTCGATTTAATACTTTCAAAAGTTATATACTACGTCATTTTCTTGCTTCTGCCAATTCTTGTTTTGCCTATTGCATGGTATTGGATTCTACTTTTCTTTTTGATGATGCATTATGTAAGCGGATTTATTCTCACAGTTATTTTTCAAACTGCGCATGTTGTGACAACATCAGCTTATCCCTTGCCTGATGATAATGGAAATATTGATAATAATTGGGCTATCCATCAATTATTAACTACAACAGATTATGCGCCAAAGAGCAAAATTTTTTCGTGGATGATTGGCGGATTAAATTATCAGATTGAACATCATTTGTTTCCAAACATAAGTCATGTTCATTACAAAAACTTATCAAGATTTGTAAAAGCCACAGCTGAAAAGTACGATTTGCCTTATTATGTAAAGCGAACTTTCTTTACCGCTGTTTCAGATCATTATAAAATGCTGAAAATTCTCGGTCAGGCTTAACTAATTATAAGTTTTTGTAAAATAATCTTTAATCTCCTTCTTCCAACTCAAAAATATCGTTTACATTTTTATCGAAAATACGTGCGATTTTCAATGCCAAAATTGTAGATAAATTATATTTACCTAATTCTATGGCATTAATTGTTTGACGACTAACATTGGCTAAATCAGCTAATTGTGCTTGCGTTATATTTTTTTTTG
>CAZTST010000339.1:0-429 GCA_964616585.1 uncultured Draconibacterium sp. | reverse complement strand
GCTCTTTCTACTTTGATGCTATTTTTCATCTGCCATGCCCTTTCTTAAATTATATAATGCCCAATTAAAATGAATAATAAAAAAGAGTAAAACGGTGAACATATTAATTATCATAACAGTTAAAAAGGCCATATTGTAAATAAAAATCAAAGCAAAGATTAGAATTCCATAATTTAAATACGTTGCCCTAACAAGTGATTCGAGACGAATTTTGGAAATAAATTCATCTTCGTTCTTTTCTTTTGCAAAAACAATAAAGGAAGCACTAATAATTAATAAAACGCCAATGATTTCGTTTGCAATATTATTTTCTATAATAGCAACAAATCCTTTTGAAGCTAAAAAGTCATTATTAAAAAAAGTAATCACTTTTACATCTAAAAATGCAGGTTCAAATTCAAAAAATAACCATAAAATTCCTAAAATCAA
>CAZTST010000338.1:0-2904 GCA_964616585.1 uncultured Draconibacterium sp. | reverse complement strand
TTAAAAATGGAATAAAAAGATTGATCAATTAATATCAGTGCATCAAATAACGAAAAAGCCTAAATCTGATAGCCATTAGAGTAATTATTCGAAATATTAATTAATGTTATTAAAAGAATAATTGTATTTTTAGCTTATTCTTATTTAGATTGGATTAATTTAGTCGATTAATAAAATGAAATTATTCAATGATTATATTTACTAATTCTTACCTAAAATTCTTCTTTGATTTATAATAAAACACTTATGGAAACAAATGAAGTTTTGGAAAAATTGCCAAAGCATTTAATGGATCTGATAATTGAACAGCCTTATAATAAATACACAGCGCAAGATCATGCCATTTGGCGTTATGTAATGAGACAAAACTCAAACTATCTGCCCAAGGTTTCTCATGGATCATATATAAAGGGTTTAATGCAAACCGGAATTAGTATTGATACGATTCCTCATATGTATGGCATGAACAGAATACTTCGTAAAATTGGCTGGGCAGCTGTTGCTGTTGATGGTTTTATACCGCCATCAGCTTTTATGGAATTTCAAGCTTATAATGTTTTAGTAATTGCGGCAGATATTCGTCCTCTCAATCAAATTGGCTATTCTCCTGCACCTGATATTATCCATGAAGCAGCCGGTCACGCTCCTATTATTGCGGACCCGGAGTATGCTCAATACTTGAAAAATTTTGGTATTGTTGGCGCGAAAGCCTTTTCTTCAGCATTGGATTATAAACTATTTGAAGCTATCCGTTTGTTATCAATATTAAAAGCCAATCCATATTCTTCTTCAAAAAGCATTTCTGAAGCAGTAATGGAAATTGAAAATCTGGAGAAAATATTTGGCGAACCTTCAGAAATGACTCAATTAAGAAACCTTCATTGGTGGACTGTTGAGTATGGCTTAATTGGAGATATTAAGAATCCTAAAATATATGGCGCCGGTT
Organism: uncultured Draconibacterium sp.; assembly: GCA_964616585.1. Taxonomy (GTDB): domain Bacteria; phylum Bacteroidota; class Bacteroidia; order Bacteroidales; family UBA12170; genus UBA12170. Next base: position 1,958 of record CAZTST010000338.1, on the reverse strand, counting down.
TGCTGTCTTCTATCAACGAAAGCGTAAATTGCCTTAAAGAAAATATAAAAAGATATCCTTACACTATACAAGCTGCAGATTATAGCTTTGACATTACCAATCAACAGCCTCAGCTTTTTGTTACTCCCGATTTTAAAACGCTAGACAATGTTCTTGATGAATTTTCAAAATCATTATCTTATAAACGAGGAGGGCTTTATGGGGTTGAGCAAGCCATCAGATCGGCAAATGTAGCCACAATAGTTTATAGTTCAGGACTTCAGGTAAGCGGTATTTTTAACGAGGTTATTGATTACAAGCAAACTCCCGCCTATATCAAATCAACGGGTAAAACAAACTTATGTATAAACAATACCGAGATCTCTGGACATTCAGTTGAAATACATAAGGATGGATTTGGATCTCCTTGCGGATTACTTAAAAATCAAAATAAATCCATCGAAGATTTTAATCAGCCGGAGCTGATAAAACTTGGAATCATCGAAGGGAAAAGAGTCAGTTTAGAATTTGAATCGGGAGTATCTGTTAAAGGTGTACTTAAAAAAATTGAAAAGGCGAAAGGAAAAATAATAATTCTCTCATTTTCAGATTGTTTAGTCACATTTCAGAATAAAATATTATTTCAACCTGAATGGGGTGTATATGATATGGCAGTAGGATACAAAATTGTTTCTGCCTTTCCCGGAGCAGCAGATTCTGAAGCTTATGGGTTTCGATTTCCTAAATTTAAAGATAAAACCATCAAAATTGAACATACACCTGAAGCTCAAAAACTGCATAAATTATATGCATTTGTTCGAAATGCAAGAGAAAAAGAATTAGATGAAAGCGAGCTAAAAAATATTTGGAATGAAGTTAAAGTAAATTATTCGGACGAATGGCTTATCCAAATTGAATTACTAGAAATTCTGAAATATAAAAATGAAACTGAAATAAGTTCATCCATTTTAAAGAATTTAGATAAATTAAGAGCAAAAAAAGATATTAAGAAACTAATTGATGATGGGCTTAAACTTTTAGAAATTAAACCAAGTGTTTCTGTCGATAAATGAAAGAAAACTGACAGTAAATTTATAATTAAAGGAATATTCCTGAAACAAAACCAATAAATAAATAATCTTATGCCACATTATAGAAAAATGGGTAAAATACCAAGAAAGAGACATATCCAATTTCGTAAACCGACCGGAGAACTGTATTCAGAAGAATTGGTTTCTACCGAAGGATTTTCTGATAATTATTCATTGGTTTATCACCATTATCCGCCAACACGTGTGCTAAAAATTGACAAATCATTTTCTGTGGCTCCGGAAATTGTAATCAGTAAAAACCTGCAAAACAGAAGCTTTCAAGGATTTAATATTAAGCCGGAAAGTGATTATATAAAAAGTCGTATACCGGTTTTGGTTAATAATGATGTGTATATGAGTCTGGCAGCTCCTTCAGAATCAATGACCAATTATTTTTTTAAAAACTCTCAGGCTTCTGAACTGATTTTTATCCATGAAGGAAGCGGTATTCTTCATACCATGTATGGAACACTTCCGTTTTCTTATGGTGATCATTTAATCATTCCAAGAGGCGTAATTTATAAGTTTGAGTTTGCTCATGCACAAAATCGGCTGTTAATAGTTGAATCCTTTGGGCCATTTAGATTTCCAAAACGATATGTTAATAGTTCAGGCCAATTAACAGAAGATGCTCCTTTTTGTGAAAGAGATATTCGGTCACCCGAAGAATTGATTTCTAATGATGAAGAAGGTGATTTTCTGGTAATGATTAAGCGTGATGATGAGATATTTCCATATCATTACGCATCACACCCTTTCGATCTGGTTGGATGGGATGGATACCATTATCCTTATGCATTTTCTATTCATGATTTTGAGCCTATAACAGGACGCTTACATATGCCGCCGCCTATTCATCAAACTTTCGATGGAAATAAATTTGTTACC
>CAZTST010000337.1:1721-2912 GCA_964616585.1 uncultured Draconibacterium sp. | reverse complement strand
GGAAATAAATTTGTTACCTGTGCATTTGTACCTAGAATGTATGATTATCATCCTCTATCCATTCCAGCTCCATATAACCATAGTAATGTTGATTCAGACGAAGTTCTTTACTATATTGACGGAGATTTTATGAGTAGAAAACATGTTGAAAGAGGTCAAATTACACTACACCCAACTGGCATACCACATGGCCCTCATCCGGGAGCTGTTGAGAAAAGTATTGGAAAAAAAGAAACCAATGAACTGGCATTTATGCTGGATACTTTTAATCCGCTTAAAATCACCAAACAAGCTTTAGAATTAGAAGATAAAGATTATTATCAGTCATGGATTGATTGAAGGATTTAAAATAATAAAAAATTAAATATGAATTCAAAACAAGATTTTTTACCGATTAACGGAACAGACTATGTTGAGTTTTACGTAGGCAATGCCCTACAAGCTGCTCATTATTATATAAATGCATTTGGATTTCAGCCATTGGCATATGCCGGACTTGAAACCGGACTTAAAGACCGAACATCTTACGTACTTAGACAAGGAAAAATAATATTTGTATTCACCTCATCTTTGGTTGCAGATTCACTTATATCTGAGCATCAAAAATTGCATGGCGATGGTGTTAAATTCATCGCATTATGGGTTGATGATGCTCGAAGTGCATATAAAGAAACTGTGAGTAGAGGCGCTAAATCTTTTTCGGAACCTGTTGCTCACAAAGATGAATATGGCGAGGTAATAACGTCAGGTATATATACATATGGAGAAACGGTACATTTATTTGTTGAAAGAAAAAATTATAATGGAGTTTTCTTGCCCGGTTTTAAAGAATGGATTCCTGCATATAAGAAACCGGAAGTCGGACTAAAATATGTAGATCATATGGTTGGAAATGTTGGGTGGAACGAAATGAATGTTTGGGCCAAATTCTATGAGAATATAATGGGTTTTACACAAATTGTTTCATTTGATGATAAAGATATCTCAACAGATTATACGGCATTGATGAGCAAAGTAATGTCGAATAGCAATGGTAGAATTAAATTTCCAATAAATGAACCTGCCAAGGGTAAAAAGAAATCGCAGATAGAGGAATTTCTTGATTTTTACAACGGACCCGGTGTTCAACATGTTGCGATGGCAACCGATGATATTGTAAAAACGGTTTCGGAATTAAAGAAACGCGGTGTG
>CAZTST010000337.1:0-1711 GCA_964616585.1 uncultured Draconibacterium sp. | reverse complement strand
ATTCCTGATATTTATTATGATACTGTATTAGAAAGAGTAGGTTTAATAGACGAAGAGTTGCTCATTTTAAAGAAATTAGGCATATTAGTTGATAGAGATGATGAAGGTTATTTATTGCAGATTTTTTCTAAACCCGTACAAGACCGACCTACTTTTTTTTATGAAATAATTCAACGTAAAGGAGCAAAATCATTTGGAAAAGGAAACTTCAAAGCTCTTTTTGAAGCAATTGAATTGGAACAAGAACGAAGAGGAACATTATAAATTTAACTTTAGTTAAATTGCATCAATTTAAAAATACGATTACATGAACAAGACAAATGATATTTCATATTCAAGTTGGTTAACTATTCCATCGGATAGCGATTTTCCGATTCAAAATCTTCCCTATGGAATAATTAAATCCGATAAAGGAATCAGAGCTGCTTCAAGGATAGGAGATTACGCGATTGATTTGCTTGAGATGTTTGATAAAGGATATTTTTCAAACTTTACCGGAATTTCAAGAGAATTATTTGCTTCGGATAGCTTGAATAATTTTATTTCTATGGGTAAAGAATTTTGGTCAGCTTTTCGATTAGCTTTATTCGAATTATTTGAACAATCCAATCCCGAACTAAGAGATAACAAGATTCACAGGGAGAATATTATTATTCCTTTACAAAACCTGAGTGTTTTACTGCCTGTTAAAGTAGGTGATTACACTGATTTTTATTCGAGTATAGAACACGCAACCAATGTGGGTACTATGTTCAGAGATCCGGATAACGCTTTATTTCCTAATTGGCGTCATTTGCCTGTTGGTTATCACGGAAGAAGTTCATCTATTATTGTTTCAGGCACTCCAGTTTATCGTCCTAAAGGACAAATAAAGCCTGATAATCAGGAAAATCCTATTTTCTCAGAATCCCGATTACTAGATTTTGAATTGGAGATAGCATTTATAACCGGAAAAGAAAATGAATTGGGCGATGCGGTTTCAGTTCATGAAGCAGACGAATATGTTTTTGGACTTGTACTTTTTAATGATTTGTCTGCCAGAGATATACAGAAGTGGGAATATGTACCTTTAGGTCCTTTCCTAAGTAAGAGTTTTGGATCGGTTGTTTCGCCTTGGATTGTAACCATGGAAGCATTGGAACCTTTTAAAACAAAAGGTCCTTTGCAGGAAACACAAGTACTCCCTTATCTTAAAACTACAGGAGATAAAAATTATGATATTCAACTTGATGTTTATATTCAACCGGAGAATAAAGAAGAGCATAAGGTAAGCTCATCAAATTTTAAATATATGTATTGGAATATAAATCAACAACTTGCACATCAAACTATAAACGGATGTAATGTTCGAGTTGGAGATATGTATGGCTCAGGTACAATTAGCGGTTCAACACCTGATTCTTATGGTTCTTTGCTTGAGCTTAGCTGGCAAGGCAAAAAACCGATAAATTTTCCAGATGGAACAGTTCGCAGATTTCTGGAAAATAATGATACTGTCATATTTAAAGGATATGCACAAAAAAATGGCCTCCGTTTAGGTTTTGGCGAATGTGTAACAAAAATCTTACCTTCAAAATAATAGCTTTATGATATCTTTTGAACCACATGATAAAACAATTCCCGAACTATTCGGACTAATGTTGGATGCCATAGCACCACGGCCAATAGCATTTGCAAGCACAATTGACAATGAGGGAAAACCAAATCTTTC
>CAZTST010000336.1:0-2931 GCA_964616585.1 uncultured Draconibacterium sp. | reverse complement strand
CAGATATTCTACACCTACGTTTCAATAAGCTACGAATACAAATTAGAACAAAATTAATTACGCAATATATTGATATTCAACATTTTTATTTATATTTTTGGTACAATCAAAATTTTCTAAACGCATGGATAAATTACAATTTCAGATTCATTTTTAATAAAAAAAGGCTAATTATATATTAACTAAAACGCAAAAACATTTAAAAAAAATACAAATATTTAACGAATATAATCTTTGGTTCAACAGACCTTTTTGTTTATATATTTTAGGAAACCCTTTTATATAGTAGCCGTAATATGTAACTATTAAGTGTCGAAATATTACTTGCATTTTGCTCGTAATACAAACTATTAAAACAAACGCTATGAAAAAATTACGCATTTTTCTGATTTTTGTATTGCCATTAATACTTATACTTAGCAATACTAACACACAAGCTCAAAACGTTTTTTACGTTGAAGCTTCCACTACTTATCTCCTACCAACTAATTTTGATCCTCTCCCTGCTGGAGGAGATACAATTAAAATTATGGCAGACCGAAGCGAATCATTAAAATTTAAAAGCTTTGAAGGAAGCGAAAACTCTCCCATTGTTTTCATAAATGAAGGTGGTCAGGTGCATATTAACACTCAAGAATGGGGCGCTCTTACTTTTGAAGATTGTAAGTATATTAAAGTTAGCGGCCAAGGCGACCCATCTTTTCACTACGGATTTAAGTTGCAGGGAAAAGTCAGTTGCTTGAGTTTTTTGGAATACAGCACTGATTGCGAGGCTGAAAATATTGAATTACAAGGAAATGGCACTACTTTTTTTGGCATTTATGCTAAAAAAGATTTTAGCGGTTTTCCACCCGAACCCTATCCTATTTTTAAAAATTTAAGTATTCATGATACTTATATTCATGATTTAGCTGAAGGAATGTATATTGGAGAAACAACTTCGCCGGGAATGGAATTTCATCATTTAAGAGTATACAATAACGTGGTTATTAATACTTTGCGCGAATCTGTTCAAATTGCAAATAGTGTTGATGATGTAGAAATATATAATAACTTTTTTCTTAATGCCGGCCTCGAAAATCTTTTATATCAGCAAAATGGTTTGCAAATTGGTAACAATACTATTGCCAAAGTGTATAATAATATCATTATAAATGCTCCGGCAAATGGTATAATTATTTTAGGAAATGGAGATATTTCAGCAAACAACAATTTCATTAGTCAAACTAGCGGAATCTTTATTGATAATCGATTCGATATTATTCCTTATTCTCCAATTTCTATAGAAGGGAATTTTTTCGACCAAGTAACAAGCACCCAGATCATTGAAAATATGAACGAATACAACGACCTGATTTTCCGTGATAATGATTATAATACTAATATTACATTTTTCAATAATAAGGTTGAATCATTAGGTTTAGTTGTGGTCGAAAACAATCAATTAGGCACAATTGCCGATTTTCAATATACAATAGAAAACGGCATTTTCCATAATTCTACAGAAAACCCAATACTTTATCAATCAATGGGGCCGCAAAATGGATTAAGCCATGTTTTTAACGATTCGCCGGTTTTACAACCTATTGATGACATTTTAATAGAATACTCGACAAACATTATTATTAATCTGAATGCAACGGTTGGCGATCAGGATATTTTACATTTCGAAGGACGCGATTTACCAGCTTTTGTTCAAATAAACGAATTATCCTCAGGTGCTGCTGAACTAATTATTAATCCACTATTTGAAGATATTGGAGTTTACGAAATAGGCATTTTGGTTTACGATGAAAGTCATCATGCTTATGATAGGCAGGTAGTTCATCTTTCGGTGAAAACTTCTGAAAATCAAGCTCCTATATTAAGCTTTGAAACTAATATTGCTATTGAAGCAGCATCAAAATTTCAATTTGATATTACAGCCTTTGATGCAAATAACGATGAGCTTTTTTATTCAGCTAGCTCACTTCCTGGTTTTGCTAAAATTGTAACTATCAATGATAAAGTATTTCTGGATTTACAACCAAAAATAAGCGATATAGGTTTGTATATACTTGATATTGTTGCTGATGATGGTTATGGTATTCCTGCGACACGACAACTAACCTTAGATATTACTCAAACTGATTTAACCAGCGGCCGAATTATTTATCGTGTAAATTTTGGAGGACCGGAAATAGAAGATGAACCTTTGAATTGGGAAGCTGATCTTGATAATTCAATTGCCGTTTATTCAACAACTTATTTTCTACGTACAGGTAGTTGGACTTGGAGCGGTGTAAATAATACATCTGCACCCAATAATCTATTTGGGCCTTTCCGTTATGATGTTGCAGACGGAACTGAGATGCAATTTGCTTTTCCTCTTTCTGCAAACGGACGCTATAAAGTAAAACTATTTTTTGCAGAACGAAGTACAGAGGTTCTGGCAAATCTGACCGGAACTTTCAATATATTTCTTGAAAATACAAAAGTACTAGACAATTTCAATATTTATCAAACATCTCAATATGAAGCACTAGAGCAATCATTTGAAATTTTGGTAGCAGATGGAATTATAAATCTTGATTTTCAGCAAATTGAAAATAAATCTAAGATTAATGGAATTGAAATTAGTTATTTAGGTGATATAGTTGAAAACCTTGCACCCGAAATTGAAACAATTACTCCAATTATTTTAAGTGAGAACGAAGTTTTGGAAATTCCGATTGTTATTTTAGATGATGACTTCGAATTGTGTAATTCGATTAATTTAACCGCACTTAATGCGCCTGATTTTCTTACAATTACTCAAAATATCGATGGCGAATTTTCAATATTGTTACAGCCTGATTTTGAAGATTCAGGAGTTTACGAAAGCACTATCCTTCTTGCTTCTGATGGTTGTTCAGATAATACTCAGGCGATCTCAATAACTGTATTAAATAC
>CAZTST010000335.1:0-2976 GCA_964616585.1 uncultured Draconibacterium sp. | reverse complement strand
CTTTCGGCTGAAGCGCTGATGAACGACAGCGGTAACTATAACCGTTCTAAGGTAGCGAAATTCCTTGTCACTTAATTAGTGACGTGCATGAATAGCGGAACGACCCTGGTACTGTCTCAACAAGTGACCCGGTGAAATCGCATTAACAGTGAAGATGCTGTTTACCTGCAGCTAGACGAAAAGACCCTATGAAGCTTTACTACAACTTGGTATTGAATCGAACCGCAGAATGCTTAGAATAGGTGGGAGACTTTGATTCCCAATCTCCGGATTGGGAGGAGTCGCAATATGAAATACCACTCTTTTTGCTATTTTGTTCTAACCTCATGCCGTTATCCGGCATAGGGACAGTGCCTGGCGGGTAGTTTGACTGGGGCGGTTGCCTCCTAAAAAGTAACGGAGGCGTTTAAAGGTCGGCTAAGCACGGATGGAAATCGTGCCAATAGCGCAAGAGTATATGCCGGCTTTACTGCGAGACCGACGAGTCGAGCAGTTGCGAAAGCAGAATCTAGTGATCCGATGCGGCCATGTAGGTGGCGCAAAGCTCAACGGATAAAAGCTACTCTAGGGATAACAGGCTGGTCCAGTCCAAGCGTCCATAGCGACGACTGGGTTCGGCACCTCGATGTCGGCTCATCGCATCCTGGGGGTGAAGAAGCTCCCAAGGGTTTGGCTGTTCGCCAACTAAAGCGGTACGTGAGCTGGGTTCAAACCGTTAATGAAGAAAAGAATCCAGAGGAAGACATCAAAAAAACACACGGCGGCTTTCGCGAGTAATCGCGATCGAATAAATCGACTCATATCGGTGGATTCCTAATAATAGCATTGACACTCAACCTGTCATATGTTAGGATAATACCGAGGGAAGTTGCTTATGAAAAAATCTTTTTCAACAATCAAAAGAGCGTATTTGGCGGGATTTTTAGACGGTGACGGAAGTATTTATGTGAGGTTAAAACCGAATTCTACTTACAAGTATGGATTTCAGGTTGCGCCTTATATAGTATTTTTTCAATCGGCTAAAAGCAGAGTAAATTTTTTGAAAATTTGCTCAAGAATTGGTTTAGGTCATCTCCGTGAAAGGAATGATGGAATTCTGGAATACATAATTAGTAAGCATGATGCTATAATTATTTTACTGGAAGTGCTCAAGCCTTATGTTATATTAAAGGAAGAGCAAGTTAAACTAATGCTAAAAATCCTCAAGCAGAAAGAAAAAATTGAAAATCAAGAGGATTTCAATAAATTAGCTCAAATGATTGATGAATTTCGGAATATAAATTATTCCAAAAATAGAAAAATTCGTAAGTTAACCCCGTAGAGACTTGGGTTTTATGAAACCCGGATGGAAATTGTTCCATAACACGTCGATCTCCAATTTAAGCATAATTGGATGGTGGTATAGTCCATACACTTGGCAACAAGTGATTAATATAATAGCGTGAGACAGGTTGGACTCCTATCTACTGCAGGCGTAGATACTTGCGAGAACTCTTTTCTAGTACGAGAGGACCGAAAAGAACGAACCTCTGGTGCACCAATTGTCATGCCAATGGCATAGTTGGGTAGCTACGTTCGGACGAGATAAGCGCTGAAAGCATATAAGCGCGAAACTCATCTCAAGATTAGGTATCATAGATTCCAGAGAGATTATCTGGTAAAACTCTGTCGCAAGACAGAACTGATAGGGTGCAGGTGTAAGTGTAGCAATACATTCAGCCGAGCACTACTAATGAATCATTGGAGTTTTTCATAACTTACTTTAACCGGCAATTAGTGGTTGTTATGAGAAGACATTTGTTTCTGAATGATCTAAAACTATATAAATATAAATATGGATTTGAATAAAAAAATTTCAATCTATTGGTTATTTGCAATAATTGGGTTAATTATTGCATGGTATCTTTGGGTTACTATGTTTAGTTGTTGGCCTTGTGATTAACATTATATTTTGAAAATTGAAAATTGAGATTTGAAAATTCCAGCCTTTTGGCTGGGTTTGCCCCGGTGCTATAATGGCGGTAATGTACCACCTCTTCCCATCCCGAACAGAGTCGTGAAAGTTACCAGCGCCGATGGTAGTCGGTTTACCGGCGAGAGTAGGCCAGTGCCGGGGCATTATCACTAAAAACCTCCAGAAATGGGGGTTTTTGTGTATGCGCTTGACATTTATCCATAATAAGATAAGATTATTAAACGATCAATAAATCGTTAGGAGGAAGATTAATGAGTGATAGGATTTTAACATATGTTCCCATTTGGGAAAATAATCAACAAGGGGAAGCGGTAATCGTTTTGCGCGATTTTAATTTGCCCATGGTAGATATAAAGCAAAAATTAGCTTTATTCTTGCCTTTCGCGATAGAAAGGCTTTGGCAATATTTTTCCAGCTATAAAGGAAAAAATAACAAAACAAAAGAAATGTTTGTTGCTTATTGCATAAGCATGGAAAAATTGTCAGTTCTTTACAAACCAACAATCTATGTTTATTCAGAAAACAATAGCTATCAAAACGAGCGGCGAGTGGCGCATATTTCAGTTTCTTTAAAAATAAAAAATAGTGATTGCGGTGAAATTGCACAGGCGGTTATTTTTTTGGAATCGTATATTTTTATTAAGAACTGTGATAGGAAGATAGAGATTGGAGAAAATATTTTAAAATGTTTGGCGGACAGTTTAAACATTTTGGAAAATTCCGACACGAAAATAAAAAAATGGCATTTCAATGAATTAAGAAAAAATATAATTCTTATTTTGCCATCAAGGTTAAACCAGCATATTGTTTTTGAAGAAATGGAAAAATGTATGGAAAAATGGCATCAGTAAATTTTTTGAAGGAAAAAACTCTCCTTCTTTTTTTATTCAATTTTTTTTGACAAATATTTATTAATCGAGTAAAATAAAATTAATGATGTGATGCGCACGTAACTATTCAGTTTCCCCCAAAAAAATGATATAATAACCGTATAATAATCG
>CAZTST010000334.1:0-3035 GCA_964616585.1 uncultured Draconibacterium sp. | reverse complement strand
AACATTTGAGCTCAGGCAGAGCGAACCGACGCCATTTGGCGGCGGGTAGCGATTGCCTGTAGCGAATCGTTATGTGTTTTTATTTCCTTTTTTCTCAATTATTAATGCTCTGATTGCTTTAAGATAACCTAGCGGGAATGCTATTGCTCCCACAAAAATTAAAAAAAGAAACGGAACATAATCTATAGGTGTTCCATATTTCTTCATTAAAAAAATAAACATATAAATAGCACTTCCAAAAGAAATGGTTCCCAATTGCATAATTCTATATTTTGCTTTTGTTCCTGCAACACTTTGCGCCCATTCTTTTGGGTGGGAAAATATATTTTTCATAATATCACCTTACTAATCATAATTATTTTATATTTTTCTTACATAACATTTGAGCTCAGGCAGAGGAAACGCATAGCGGTTCCGATTGCCTGTAGCGAATCGTTATCTTGTCTTTTTTACATAATTAATTATTTTTTTAATGTTCAAGCCAACCCCATAAAAATTCGGTTCCAAAATAAGAGCATCTACGATAGCATTGTTGTTACCTTGCTTTAATTCCTTTGCTACTTGGAAGGAAGACAAATCTTTTTTATTATCTATATCTTCAAATATCTTTTGGATTAACGTAATAACTTCCGTTGAAGTCTTGCAGAATTTTTTGAATGGGATTATAATAAGCTTCATTTTACTGTCTTCATCTGAACGAACAAAATGATTGCCTTTCCACGTAGCTCCATAGTCCCTAAAATATCTTGGATGAGTATTAGTGATTAGTAATGCTGGCAATAAATCTTTTGCATCTTCGTTATTTATTTTATGCCATGAAAAAACCTCATTTTCAAAGTGTGCTAATTCAGTTCCTTTAATAACAACAGAACGATTCTTGGATGCAATTTTAGCCATATTGTCAAAATTATCACGAATAGCTTTGCTTATTGGTTCATCCCAACCATAATCAAGAAGATATATAAAATAGTCCCTATTTTTAGTTTCAGGGATATTTTCTAATGAATGTACCATCAGCCCCATTTTATTTTCTCCTGTAATATTTTTTTGAGATAACATTTGAGCTCAGGCAGAGGAAACGCGCAGCGTTTCCGATTGCCCTGGAGCGAGTTGTTAGAAGTTTTTTCCCTTATCTATCTTTTTAATAATTGCATTTAAATTTTTTTCATTGTATTCGGAGGGGAAAATATCATATGCTTTTTTAAAAGCATCTTTCGCCTTTTCCAACTCATTACGAACTACAAATAAATTTCCAAGTGTAGTGTAACCATAATCATAATTAGGTGATTTTTTGATAAGGCATTGTGCTTTTTTAAAGCCATCATCTAATTGCCCATTTTCAATATCATTTCGAACATGATACCATTCCCACTTAGTTTCTTTTGTTGGTTGATCAAAGGAGCCCAATTCTGTTTTTATTTTTGAAATGGCAAACCCATACAATAAAACAATAAGTAATGTAAAGATTATTGACCCAATCCATGTTCTTCTTTTTATTTTTTTTGATGTTCCATTTCAGCTGTTATCTTTTGCAATTCCTTTAGAATTTCTTCAGCGTTTTCGTTCATAATTTCCTCCATTTTATTTTTTTTATTATCTTCTAACATTTGAGCTCAGGCAGAGGAAACGCGTAGCGGTTCCGATTGCCTGTAGCGAATCGTTATCTTGTCTTTTTTACATAATTAATTATTTTTTTAATGTTCAAGCCAACCCCATAAAAATTCGGTTCCAAAATAAGAGCATCTACGATAGCATTGTTGTTACCTTGCTTTAATTCCTTTGCTACTTGGAAGGAAGACAAATCTTTTTTATTATCTATATCTTCAAATATCTTTTGGATTAACGTAATAACTTCCGTTGAAGTCTTGCAGAATTTTTTGAATGGGATTATAATAAGCTTCATTTTACTGTCTTCATCTGAACGAACAAAATGATTGCCTTTCCACGTAGCTCCATAGTCCCTAAAATATCTTGGATGAGTATTAGTGATTAGTAATGCTGGCAATAAATCTTTTGCATCTTCGTTATTTATTTTATGCCATGAAAAAACCTCATTTTCAAAGTGTGCTAATTCAGTTCCTTTAATAACAACAGAACGATTCTTGGATGCAATTTTAGCCATATTGTCAAAATTATCACGAATAGCTTTGCTTATTGGTTCATCCCAACCATAATCAAGAAGATATATAAAATAGTCCCTATTTTTAGTTTCAGGGATATTTTCTAATGAATGTACCATCAGCCCCATTTTATTTTCTCCTGTAATATTTTTTTGAGATAACATTTGAGCTCAGGCAGAGGAGGCCGACCCGGATTTTTCGGGGCGGGTTCCGATTGCCTGGAGCGAATCGTTAGAGGTTTTTATGGTTTTCCTTCTTTTAATTTTTCTCGTAATGATTCAAGTTTATTCTCAAGATGCTGATAGAAAGGCATGAGTTCTTTTTCTGAAAGATCTATTTTATTTATTACTTGTCTCGGATGTGTCTTTGATAAAAATCTTTCCCATAACTCAACGAATTTTACTAATATTGGAAAGAATTTCTTTGTTTCTTCCTCTGCTAAATAATAATTGTTTTTAAAAATTTCAACTAATTCTCGATAACCTGGCAATATCTTATATTCTAACTGCTTATTGTCATATTCAATCTGTCCATCAAGGCCTTTTTGTGTTTCATCAGAATATTTTTGTCCTAAAGTTGTTCCCACTTGAGCGCTTATTTTAAAAGCTTCATTCCACCACTCATCAGAAGCTTTAGCTACAATGCCACGAAACTTTGTTAATATTTCAATTTCTTTTCTGATTCCAACCAAAGGTGAATAAAATTCTCTTAGTTGTTTTTCACAAAAATCAAGTTTGCTTTGGGTCTGACTTTGTCTGCCTGAAAGCCACGTACCTACAAAAACACCTATTAATCCTGATAATATCGGAGCAATATGTGGCAGAATTTGCCAAATTAATTCTTTCATTATCTTTTCCTCTAACATTTGAGCTCAGGCAGAGGAAACGCGCAGCGGTTCCGATTGCCCTGTAGCGA
>CAZTST010000333.1:0-3053 GCA_964616585.1 uncultured Draconibacterium sp. | reverse complement strand
ATCAAAAAGTGAAAAGAGAGTTAAAACGGTCAACGTTATTTAGGCATGGACAACTTGAAACTTGAAACCTGAAACTTGAAACCTGAAACCCCCGAACACATCTCTCATACCATTAGCAATACTCTTGAAGATTTAAGGATAATCACTTTATTTTTTTTATAATCAATAATATGTATTTTTGCAGCAAATTGTAAAAGCAATTTTCAATATTAAACTACTTAATTAGCCAGTATTGTTTAATACATATGCCCTAAGACTTAAAATATTTTCAACAGATAAATAAAAAAATAAAATTATAATGAAGAATTATTTAAAAATAGTATTTCTCCTATTGCTTGCCGGCATTTACTCTTGCCGCAGCAGCCAGGAACTGGTTTATTTGCAAGATACTGTTAATAACGAAATTGCAGCTAAATTACCGGAAACCGTAACGGAACATATCCTTAAAAGCGGTGATATTTTATATGTCAGTATTAAATCTATGAACCCGGAAGTAAATACCATGTTTAATCCTGAGGCAAATATGGAGGCAAATACATCTCAAGGATATCAGAAATTTACCACGCCAAGTGGAGCATATCTATATGGATTTGAAATAGATACAGATGGAAATATTAATCTGCCAATGATGGGTAAAATTTATGTTGCAGGAGTTTCTCAAATGCAAATTGAAGCTATAGTTCAAAAAAAGGCTGATGAATATATCCGCGATGCAATAGTAAAAGTTAAACTTCTTAATTTTAAAATCACAGTTATGGGCGAAGTCAAAAACCCTGGTGTTTATTATAATTACGACAATTCCATTACTGTTATTCAGGCTATGGCAATGGCACACGGAAACACAGATTTCGCAAACATAAACAATGTAATGGTTGTTCGTCCACTGCCTGAAGGAAACAAATCTTATACGCTCGATCTATCTTCTAAGGATATTTATTTATCGGAAGCTTTTTATCTTCACCCAAACGACTTAGTTATTGTTCAACCTGATAAATACAAAAACTTCCAGCTTAATAGCGCAGCATATTCAATATTCTTTTCTTCAATATCCATACTCTTAGCCGTTTTAAGTTTTGTGGTGAAATAATTTGGATATTAATAGAAAATCAAAATAATAAAATAAGAGCAAAACATCATATTACTATATCATGAATCATAACGAAAACTTCTCAGAAAACTATAAACAGGAAGAGGAAATCGACCTGAAAAAAATAATTTATCTATTACTCCGACAATGGTATTGGTTTGTAATATTTGGTGTATTAGGTTTCGGAGCCGGCTTCATTTATCACAAACTCACAAAACAACAATATTCTGTTAGTACAACAATTCTTGTACCGGAAAAAAGCGGCGGATTAGATATGAATGCTTTATTTGAGGGAGGATTAAGCAATCAGGCCAGCAATAATATCTATAATCAAATCGAAATTATAAAATCATATTATACAGTCAATCAAACACTTAAAAACTTAAATTGGCAAACCAGCTGGTATAAAAAAGATCTTATTTGGAGAGGAATATATAAAAGCGAACCTTTTGATGTTATTGAAAGTAAAGATTTTATAAATCCCAGAGGAATAGCCATTCATATTAAAACTAAATCTAACAATAAGTATAATATTTCTGTCGAAGGAACAATCAATCATAATAATGTTGAGACCGATATTAATTTTAATGCCGAAGCTTCATACAATCTGCCCTTTACGAACGAATATTTTAATTTCACTTTATTTAAAAAAGAAATCAAACCGATACCTGAAGATGAAGAATATTTTTTTGTCTTTAATGATTTGAACAGTGCAACCAGATCTTATCAGGGAAGGCTTAGCGCGGAACTCAAAGATAAATTTAGCGATATAATTATGTGCTCAATGGAAGGCGAACAACCTGTAAAGGAAGGCGAATTCCTAAATGAATTGATTTCAGTTTATGTTGATGGAAAAATGAATTTTCAAAACGAAGCTCAATGGCGTTCACTAGATTTTATAAATCGCCAGCTGGCAGGTTTTTCCGATTCACTGAATTCTGCTGCCACTGAATTCACAAAGTTTCGTTCCGAAAATAAAATCATCGATCTTGGAGCTGAAGGAACACGCGTAATGGACAAGCTCAAAGAAATTGAATCTGAAAGAACCATAAATCAGCGACAGCTCGACTATTTCCAGAACCTGCTCGCATATATGAATAATGACGATGATATCGATAAAATTGTTTCTCCATCGGTTGTAGGAATACAAGATGCTTCGCTAAATGCTTTGGTACTTAAGCTTGGCGAATTATATAATCGCCGTCAGCTTGTTTCGTTTAGCGCCAAAGAAAACAATCCTACATTGGTGCTTATCGATAGAGAATTAGCTCAAACTCGCAGCAGACTTAACGAAAATTTGCGAAATTTAATCGAAAACGCAACTAAATCAATAAATAGCCTTAAGGAATATCAGGCAAGTATCAGTGTTCAGTTAAATAAACTGCCGGAAAAGGAACAGCAAATGATAAACATTCAGCGACAGTTTGATTTGACTAACGAAATATACACATTTATGCTGCAAAAAAGAGCCGAAACAAATATTACTCTGGCTTCCAGCATACCCGATGTACAGGTTATTGATATTGCGCGACCTGAAACTGCAGAACCGATTGGACTTTCCCGAAGCATTATTTTAATTATGGGAACTATGCTTGGGCTTGCTTTGCCCTTGATCTTTTTTATGCTGATTAATTTCTTCGACAACCGCATCCGTACTCAGGAAGATGTAGAAAATAATACTAAACTTCCGATTCTGGGAAATATTATGCATAGCCCTAATATATCTGATTTAACAGTATCTGAAAACCCAAAATCTAATATTGCTGAATCGTTCAGAGCATTACGAACAAATATGCAGTTTATGCTTAGCGGAGCTCAGGGAAAAGTAATATCTATTCACTCAACCAACCCGGGAGAAGGCAAATCGTTTACTTCTATAAATCTGGCAACTATTTTGGCCATGAATAATAAAAAAGTTTTATTAGTAGGAGCAGATATGCGGAAACCTAGAGCGCATAAAGTATTT
>CAZTST010000332.1:0-3060 GCA_964616585.1 uncultured Draconibacterium sp. | reverse complement strand
GAACGGCGGGACTATTTAAAATTTCTATCCTTATTCTACCTGTTTTATCGGAATTTTGGAATCTCTAAGAAATCTGGTCAATGTTCTTTTTTCTGTTCCGCTATTACTTCCCGAATGTCTTTGCTGTCCAATTCGTTTATTGCAATAGCTTATAAACAATTTATGTCTTGCTCTTGTCATGGAAACATACAACAACCTTCTTTCATCGCCCTCTTTATCTCCAGTATTTCGTCCTGGAATATACTCGTCTTCTGCACCAACTATAAAGCATACATCAAAAGACAAACCTTTTGCTTGGTGCATAGTAAGTATATTAACTGCATTTTCTTTTGTTTCTTGTTCAATATATTCTGACGAAGTACTTACTATTTTAATTAAACTTTCGAGATCAGCTTTTTCTTGACTCTCCAAAATCCCAACAAAATATTTTTTCACTTGTTCCTTAATCTCTCCTTCGCTCATAAATTTATCAACTGTCGCAGTAATCGCTTCAATAGGATTTTGTATTGCTTTGAGTTCCATTATTGCCGCATTTATTTCGGAAACAAATTTTGCTATTTTTTGTCCAAACTTTTGTAATTCGTTTGGAGATTCAGCTATTTTTTGTAGAGCCACACTAAATCGTATTCCCTTGCTTTGGGCATAATTCCATATATTTTTTATACACTCATCACCCAAACCGTTTGTTTTATCAACTTGAAATAATGTTCGCCAAGCTAAACAATCGTTTTGATCAACTAGCAAACGAATCATTGATAAAACAATTCTATACTCATTATTGCTTTCTAGCTCGGAATCAGTCGTCAAAGACACATCAACGCTTTGCTTTTTCAGGGCTTCAATAATTGGCTTAGACAATGAGCCATTACGGTCGCTTCTTAATAAAATTGTGATTTGATCTGGCTTAATATCTTTGGCAATCAAGCTTTTTATTTTCTTAGCTATGATTTCGGCTTCATGGTTTTGATCTTTAAATCCAATTATCAAAACCTCGCCGTCTTCCGCTTGGTCTTTCGGGCGTGTTGGCTTCGGTAATCGTTTAGGATCGAGACTGGCAACAAATTCAGCTGAATGTAAAATGTTTTTATCACAACGAAAACATATTTCTAACGCCAATTTTTTGGAATTTTGATATATCTGTTCAAAATTTCTTATACCTTCGGGGGTTGCGAAACGGAAGCCGTAAATACTTTGGTCATCATCTCCCGCAACAAATAATTCCGCACCTCGTTTTGCTAACTCGTTGACTATCGCAAGGTCGCAAGCGTTTAGGTCTTGATACTCATCAATCAAGATATGCTTATATTCTTTGTCCAATTGGAAATCTCTGCTTTGGTTTAACTGCTTTTTTAGTTGATAAACAAGTTCTGCTCTCAATGTTTCGCCATATTGATCTTTGTGGCTTCGCCACGCACCAAGAAAGGCGGGATTTGGAAATTGTTGCTCCCAGCCAATTTCATCAATTCTCAAAGTTTCCCAGTCAGTTGAAAGCTGATTGATCAAGTTTTGGACATCGCCAATTTCTTTGAGGCTTAGAACTTTTTTTAAATCTTCTTGGATAATATATCTTTCTTCCCAGTCATCGGCTATTCTGATTGGTCTTGGCAATGTGTCAATTCTGCTTGAATTATGGAGAATTTGTCTCAACGCAAAGGAGTGAAGCGTTGATACTTGAGGAATTGTTTTTCCTAAAGGTTCTAAAACTTTCTTGATTTCATCTTTCAGTTGAGCGGCGGCTAAACGGGTAAATGTAAGCAAAAGAATTGATTCGGGGTCAACATTATGTTGGAGAATTAAAGAAAGTACACGCCGAGTAAGCGTTTTTGTTTTCCCCGTTCCTGGTCCAGCAAGTAATCTTGCATGACTGCCAATGTGGTCAATCGCTTCGATTTGATCGCTTGTAGCGTCGCCGTGAATTGTTGTTTTTATATCGTCCATAAATTTATATCTCGCTTAAAACATCAGAAATTTTTTGCTCATAAATTTCGATCAATTGCTTGTTTGCGTTGATTATTTGCTGTTCTTTTTCCGCTTCGGCAACAAATTTTTTCTGAATTTCCAAAGACGGAAGCGGGATTTTAAGTGTCTTAATAATTGTTTGAGAAATATTTGGTTGAGCTCCACCACCACTCAATTCAACCATTTTTTGAGTTAGTGTTCTAAGATAAAAATATAGAAATTCTGGTACAAATTTATCATTTGGAAGTATTCCGCAAATTGCTTGATTTGTAGAAGATCCAAATTTTAATATGCCAACTTTTCCAGCAGTTGCTCCATACATAGCGACCAAAACTGTGTTTACGGGAAACATTTTTGCTGATGAATTTTTTAAGCCACTTGCTGTTATTTTTTCTTCCGACTTATAAATAAAGCCTTGATTTACTTCACCGCTCTTTAACCAAGGTATCATCCCATTCTCATAAAATTCTTGCTTGCTTTTTAGTGGTGTGCCACCTGATGTTGTCTCACAAACGGTTCCTAACTTCACCCACTCAACGCCTTCTAATTTTCTAAGTGATTGACCAAAATAGCGTCTCTCTCTCTCTAGATTTTGGATAATCGCCTTGGCGTGGTCTATGGCGTTTTGTTTTACCTCAATCAGTTCAACGATTTCTTTTTGAATTTCAATCGGTGGAAGTGGTATTTCTAAAGGTGATAACGATGTCCTTGTTATTTGAGGTTGAGCTGATCCAGAAATTACTGATTTAAAGTTTGATTTTTTTAGAATGTAAAAAAGAAATTGCTTGCTAAGTCGATCATCCTTTGGCTTTATTACCATTGCATTTCCAGTGATCCAAGAATTTGGCTCAGATAAATTAAGTGTCCCGCAAGTTGCCCCGCGACAAGTAATAAGAACTTCGCTATCTTCGTGATTATATTTGTCGTAATATCCAATAACTCCATTTGCCCCAAAAACTTTATATTTTCCTTCTGATTTTATTTCTTTTGAGGTGATTGTTTTTGGTTGATACATTTCACAAACCTCGCCCAATTCAACCATTGGGTATTTCTGATTTATTCGCTCGACCGTTTCTTTATATCGTTCATTTGTTAAATTAT
>CAZTST010000331.1:0-3099 GCA_964616585.1 uncultured Draconibacterium sp. | reverse complement strand
CAATCAAACTAAACGAAAAATTAGATTGGGCAGGAAATTTCACCTTCAGCCAAAACAAGATTCTCAATTTTGTTCAATATATCGATGATTGGGATAATTGGAATCAGCAGGCGATTGAATCAGGTACAACAAATATCTTGCTTTCACCTGATCAAATTGCTTCTTCCACTATTATTTATAGACCAATCAAAGGCTTAAGCATCGATTTGATATCAAAATTTGTTGGCCGGCAATATATCGATAATACCGGCAATTTATACAATAGCATCGATTCTTATTTTGTTAACGATCTAAACATCAGCTATAAACTCAATCAAAAAGCTTTTAAAAGCATAGAATTTAATCTGCTGTTAAGCAATATTTTTAGCGAAGAATATGAGACTTACGGATGGGCTTACAATTATATCTATAACAATCAACAAAAGGTTATGGATGGATATTTTCCTATGGCTCCATTGAATTTTTTAGTTGGTGTTAATATCAATTTCTAGATAGGAACATTTGAAATTTAAACATCAAAATTTGTTGTCTGCCAATTTGACTACGCATCATCGCTTGGCAAAAAATTTGAGAAACAAAAACCGACTTTACTAATATGTTATCAATTTATTTTTAAATAATTGAATACGTGTTAGTTGTATATATTACGATAATATTGAAAAAGAATTTGTTGAGCATTACTGACAATTTTTTGGTTAAATGCTATGCAATACTGACAAAAACACAGGTTTAAAATGAAGAAGGAAACAAAAAAAGGGAATAAAGATATTGGTGATATTACTCGGGAAGAAGAAACCGAAAATATAAACAACGAGCAGGCTAATAATTTAGAAGAGCTTTTTGAAGATGAAAATATTGAAACAAAAGAAAGTAATGAAGAATGCGCGGAAGAAATTCCTACTTGCGAAACAGATATAGAACAACTAGAAGCAACAATAGCTGAACTGAAAGACAAGTATTTACGCTTGTTTTCCGAATTTGACAATTATCGAAAACGAACTAATAAAGAACGAATCGACCTTTTTAAAACAGCTTCATCAGAAATAATTATCGAATTGATTAGTATTCTTGACGACTTCGACAGAGCCGGCAAATCATTTGAAACTACCACAGATATTGATGCTGTTAAGCAAGGTTTTGAGCTAATTCACTCCAAACTGCAAAACCTGCTCACCAAAAAAGGATTAGAATGCATGGATTCATTACACAAAGATTTTGATACTGATTTTCATGAAGCCTTAACCGAAATTCCTGCACCGTCAAAAAAACTTAAGTCAAAAGTAGTTGATGTAATTGAAAAAGGATATCTTCTCAATGGTAAAGTTATTCGTTTTGCAAAAGTGGTTGTTGGAAAATAAGCGGAAAAAGTAAAAAAAAGAAATGAGCAAAAGAGATTATTACGATATATTAGGTGTTGACAAAAATGCATCGGAAGCGGAGCTGAAGAAAGCCTACCGCAAGGTTGCTATTAAATTTCATCCTGATAAAAACCCTGACGATAAATCCGCTGAAGACAAATTTAAAGAAGCTGCAGAAGCTTATGATGTTTTAAGCAATCCACAGAAAAAACAACGCTACGATCGTTATGGGCATGCTGGTGTTGGAGGAGCTGCCAATGGCGGTGGTTTCAGTGGCGGCGGTATGAATATGGAAGATATTTTCAGTCATTTCGGCGATATTTTTGGTGGTGGATTTGGTGGCGGTTTTGGTGGCGGCGGAAGTCGTCGTCATGTAAATCGTGGTTCTAATCTCCGAATAAAAGTTAAGCTTACACTTGAAGAAATTGTAAAAGGTGCCGACAAAAAAGTTAAAGTTACCAAATATGTAGGTTGCGATAGCTGCGATGGAACAGGTGCTGAAAGTGGTGGAACGCATACTTGTAGCACTTGTCATGGAACAGGTCAAGTTACGCGTATAGTAAATAGTTTCCTTGGTCAGATGCAAACAGCAACAACTTGTCCGCAATGCGGTGGCGAAGGCCAACTTATTAAAAACAAATGTAAAAGTTGTCATGGTAATGGCATTGTAAAAGGAGAAGAAGTTATTTCACTTTCAATTCCAGCCGGAGTTGCAGAAGGAATGCAACTTTCAGTTTCAGGAAAAGGAAATGCTGCTGCTCGTGGCGGAATTAATGGCGATTTGATTGTTGTTATCGAGGAAATAGCTCATCCTGAACTAGTTAGAGATGGCAGTAATCTTTTGCACGATCATTTTATCAGCTTTCCAAATGCCGCTTTAGGTTGCACAATTGATGTTCCAACTGTTGAAGGTTTTGCTAAAGTTAAAGTCGAACCTGGAACACAACCGGGAAAAGTCCTTCGCCTAAAAGGCAAAGGCTTACCAGATGTTAATTCTTATGGTCGCGGCGATTTACTTGTTACTATAAACGCTTGGGTGCCAAAAAAATTAGATCCTTCGGAGCGTGAAATGTTGAATAAGCTCAACCAATCGAATAATTTCAAACCCAATCCTGATGGCGATGAAAAAGGATTCTTTAATCGTATGCGCGAATATTTTAGGTAAAAAGCGCTAATTATGAATATTCTCTAAAACCTAATAGTTATTTCTTATTAGTTGATATTTCAAACATTCCCTGAAAACTATTTGGCAAGAAAACTTTATCGCTAGCATTAGTTGAGATTGATTTCATTCCATCGATATATTTTTGGGACATTATTATTTGGCCTGCTATTTCCGAACTTGTGTTTTCTTTCAATTTTGAAATATAAAAACTTTCAGCATCAGCAATTAATCGTAAAGCATCGGCTTGAGCTTGAGCTCTGACAAGAGTTGCATTTGCTTCGGCAGTTGCTATAGTTACTACTGCTGATGCTTCACCTTCGGCTTCTGCAATCAAAGCTCGTTTTTTTCTTTCCGCCGTCATTTCTTGCATCATTGCTTCGGCAGTTTCACTCGAATAGTTAATTTCCTGAATTTCTACTCGCGTGAATGTAACTCCCCATTTTGATGCCGTTTCTGCCAATTGAGCTGCAATTCTTTCATTTAAAAATTGTCGTTCCGATAAAATTTGGTCTAATTTAATTTTACCAATATTTGCTCTTAATGCATTTAACGCAATATCTGCAATTGATTTTGGTA
>CAZTST010000330.1:2689-3105 GCA_964616585.1 uncultured Draconibacterium sp. | reverse complement strand
TCGATACTTTTTAAAACCTCATCCAAATTATCGAAAGGCTCGCCCATTCCCATATAAACAACATTGGTTAATTTATCGAACTCGGGCAAATTAAAAATCTGATTTAAAATCTCGCCCGAATTTAAATCGCCTTGAAATCCTTGCTTTCCGGTCATACAAAACAAACAGCCCATTTTACAACCGACTTGCGAAGAAACACAAAGCGTGGCTCTTTCGTCATCGGGAATATAGGCTGCCTCAATAAACTTATGTCCTTTTACTGGGAATAAGTATTTCTTTGTGCCATCAACTGATTCTTGTACCATTGTTGATTTTGTATAAGAAACCGTGTGTTTTTCGGCCAGTTTTTCTCTGGTTTGTTTTGATAAATTATGCATCTCCTCAATAGAGCGAGCACGTTTTTTGTACATCCAGTC
>CAZTST010000330.1:0-2679 GCA_964616585.1 uncultured Draconibacterium sp. | reverse complement strand
AGCGACAAATTTCTGGAGTCCAAGTTTAACAACAATTTCCTGAAGTTCTGAAAGGGTTTTTCCAAATAAATTTTCTTTTTCCATCTTAAAAATATATTTCGGCAATTATTTGATGATAATGGATGCCTCTTTTAATTAAAATATCTCTAACATCAACAACAAATTCAGAACTTCCGCAAATATAGTAGTTTCTTTCCTGCGATATATCTTGTGTTTGTTTTAAGTAAGCGGTTATCCGACCGTGATAAAATTCATCGTCTTTGATGAGTGAAGAACAACGAATGTATTTTTCTTTCAATTTTTCGGCAAAAACATCAGCATAATAAAAAGATTCTGCAGCCCGTCCGCCATGAACAAGGATTTTGTTATTTGCTATTCCAGATTCCAGCATAGAAATAAATGGAGCAATTCCTGTTCCTGCAGCAATCCAATAATCGGCTTCCTCAGTTCCATAAAAAGAGCCAAAGGGTTTGGATATAAATAAGGATTCACCTACTTTTACTTTTGATAGTCTTGGAGTTAAATAACCTTCATGTAGAATATTGAACAAAACCCTGTAATTTTTATCTGTATAGCCGCTTGCAATACTATATAAACGAGGCTGGTCATCTGGTTTTAGAGCAATCGCAATCATTTGGCCAGGACGAAATTCGTCTTTTCGTGGGAATGAAATAACAAATACATCCTTTGTAATCTCCTCAACTCCATTCAATACAGTCTCAAAAAGTGGTTTTCTGGCCGGAGTATTCATGATGTGTAATTTTTGCAAAAATACGGAAAGGATATTGATTTATTCGAAGAAAATAAATGCATCTCATTTAGTGAAATGCATTTCAAATTTTGATCTGTTAAATTACTACCGACCCAGCAAAATCAGAGTTTATCCGCTACGCGGAAAGAGAATATACTTTTATTTCGATTCTACAATACTTTATCCGCTACGCGGAAATCTGTTAGTAATGATTCAAAATTAAATTTGAGCCAAAGCCTGATTCAAATCAGCAATGATGTCTTCTACATCTTCAATTCCGATTGCCAAACGAATCAACCCTTTGGTAATTCCACCTTCCAATTGTTTCTGATCGTTTAATTTGGAGTGAGTCATACTTGCCGGGTGCTGAATCAAGGTTTCAATTCCTCCTAAAGAAACAGCCAAAAGAGCCATCTTAACGGAATCCATAACGATTTTACCACTTTTTAATCCACCTTTCACCTCGAAAGAAATCATTGTGCCGGGACCTTCCATCTGTTCCAATCCCAATTGATATTGAGGATGAGATTTTAAACCTGGAAAGCGAACCCAGTCAACTTTAGGGTGACTTTCGAGAAAATCGGCCACTTTAATCGCACTTTCTTGTGCACGATCGATACGAATAGCTAATGTTTTTAATCCGCGACGCGTTAACCAAGCTTGATGAGGATCCATATTGCAGCCAATGTTTATCATCACTGGTCTCAATAATTTATAATCTTCTTCAGTTTTAGTAACCACCATTCCGGCAACAATATCGGCATGACCGTTGATAAATTTAGTCATCGAATGCAAAACAATATCAGCACCTAAATCCAAAGGTTTTTGCAAATAAGGAGAGCAGAATGTATTATCCACTACCAATTTTAAATTATGCTCTTTGGCAATTTTTGCCATAGCCTTTAAATCGGTAATTCCAATGGTAGGATTCGCTGGCGTTTCAACATAAAGCACTTTAGTATTCGGACGAATCGCATTGATTACATTATCAATATTGGTGGCGTCAACATAGGTCGATTCTACTCTAAACCTTGGATACAAAGACTCCATAATGCTCCGAGAAGGGCCATAAACGGCATTGTGACTCACCATATGATCGCCGGCACTAAGCAGTCCGAGATAAACAATATTTACAGCCGCCATTCCTGAAGACGTTGCAATACCTCCAAATCCATTTTCCAATTCGGCAACGGCTTTTTCTAATTCATTTATATTCGGATTTCCTAAACGCGTATAAATATAACCATCGCTTTCGCCTGCAAAGCAAGCAGCACCATGATCGGCACTTTCGAAAGAAAAAGTTGATGATTGATAAATAGGAGTAACAGCGCTTCCAAGAGCATCTTTGAAACCACCTCCATGTATTAATTTAGTATTGAATCCGGCTTTTTTAGTATCCATTGTTTATTGTTTTATGTTGGTTTTTTATTTGATTTGCAAATATATAAACTTATACGATATCTTTTATTATCAAGTATTTCAATCTGTTTCCAAGCGATTCCATACCATTGTAAGTTGTGCGCTTAATTCGGAATTCGGAGCATATTCAACAACTGATTGCTGATTGACCATAGCATCTACAAAATCGCGGTTAAAAGGGACTTTTGCCAATACCTCAATTTCTTCTTTTTTACAAAGCGCATCTATCTCATTGCTGATATCTGGATTCAAATCGAATTTATTAATCATCACAAAGGATTTCAACTTGAATCCTTTCGCTAATTTTATCAGGCGATGTAGATCGTGCATGCCCGATAAAGTTGGCTCGGTTACCATCAAAGCTTTATGAACTCCCGTCAGCGTAGAAATTACCGGGCAACCAATCCCCGGAGGGCCATCAATTATAACTGTATCAAGCTCTTGCTCTTTCGCTTTTTTACTGGCGATATCACGAATTTTGGTTACCAGCTTTCCTGAATTGTCTTCGC
>CAZTST010000329.1:0-3118 GCA_964616585.1 uncultured Draconibacterium sp. | reverse complement strand
AACATCATCTTTTTCATAATCGGCATGACGATAAACAACCTTTACGCGATTACCTAATTTCCATTCAACAGCATCAAATTCCGGAAGTTTTTTCGAAAAAATAATTTTTGAGCCTTTTAATTCTTCTGAAATCAAGGAGGCTGCTGCGGCTTCATCAACATAAGGAGCAATTTCTGCTTGTTTTACTTTTTCAATAATTGCCATTGCTTCTGCTTGGCTAAGATGGTTTACACCTTCGGAAGGTCCGGAAACGATTATGGTTTTGTTTTTATCAACAATCCATTGTTTTGCTTTAGCCGAAATTTCTTCAACAGTAATACTAGGTATAATTTTTTTGATAAAATCCATTTCAAAATCAAAACCCGGAGTTGGAGCATTGGTAAGAAAATGTTGCTGAATTTCGCGACAATGACGATTATTTGAAATCTTGTCTTTTTGTTTATATGCACTTTCCATTTGAGTTAGGAAGTTTGTTTTGGCTCTTTCCAATTCTGTAGCTGCAAAACCATAACGTCTAACTCTTTCTGTTTCAGTCAATATGGCTTCTAAAGCAACATCTTCCTGATTGGGATTTGCTGTAACACTAATAGCATAGGCATTATAAAATCTAACAAAACCGCCAAATCCACTTTGTCCGGTAATAAATGGTGGAGTGCCTTTTTGTAAGAGTTCAGATATTCTTAATCGTAACATCGAATTATAAAGATTGGTGATATAAGAATCGCGCAAATCATTCAATGTTTTATCTTGTTCATCTTTATTATCGTGAGCAGTATAAATACTTATTGAAGACTGTGAAGCTTCTTTGTCGGTTGCTAAAACATAATAAACTTCTTCGTGTTCAGGAACTTTATATCCTTCACGTTCACGGCGGTTTTCAACGGCTTTTATTTCAGAGAAAAGTTCTTTCACCTTGGCTTCTACTTTGTCTAAATCAAAATCGCCGACAACTACTACAGCTTGAAGATCAGTTCTATACCAGTCGTGATAAAAATTGCGAATGGTTTCATATTCGAAATTTTTTATCACATCTAAATCCCCAATTACATCGCGAACAGCATATTTCGATCCTTTAAAAAGAACAGGAAACATTTGCGCACGAACACGGAATGCTGCATCACGGCGAGTTCTCCATTCTTCTGAAATTACTCCACGTTCGGCGTCAATTTCCTCTTCTGTAAGAAGCAGATAATCAGACCAATCGTGCAAAACCAATAAACAGCTGTCGATAAGACCGGGTTTAGTGGTTGGAACATCGCTTAAATTATAAACGGTTTCTGCCTGAGAAGTATAAGCATTTATGTTTGAACCGAAAGCAACTCCATTTTTTTCAAGAAAGTTAAGTATTCCTTTGCCTTCAAAATGCTTTGTGCCGTTAAAGGCCATATGTTCAAGAAAATGGGCAAGGCCATTCTGATTATCATCTTCGAGTAAAGCTCCTACATTTTGAATAAAATAAAAACTGGCTCGCTCTTTTGGTTCTTCATTATGTTTTAGATAATAGGTGATTCCATTTTCGAGTTTTCCGGTTCTTATTTCCGGGTCAAAAGGAACTTTTTGCGTTAAATCTATGTCCTGCGAGTAAATCATTCCCGACAGGAATAAGACATTAATTAGAACTAAAATTGTTTTTTTCATAAGGAATAATTTTAAAATTGTGAATTTATAATGACTTGAATATTTAAGTTGATATTTATTTTTTATCGCATATCTGCATACTCTCTACCAGCTTTCAATGCTGCAATATTTGCATCTATTACTTTAGCTCCTTTACGCAAAAATATTTCCTTAATGGCTGCTTCTAACGATTCAAAAGGTAAATCAATAAACGGGCTTGCTGCGCCGAGCATAACTATATTCGATGAACGAGCTGAACCTAAGTCTTTTGCGATTGTATCTGCATCAAGAATAATTGTATTTTTTCTTGATTTAAGTTTTTTTAAAACGTTTTCAATTTCAGGATAGTTTGAAATATTTACAAAAGGAACGGCATTTGTAACTATCCATCCATCAGGTTTTAAATAATCGATATATCGTAAAGCTTCCATTGGCTCAACAGAAAGAATAATATCGACTTTTCCTTTTGGTATTAAGTCGGAAGCAATAGAATTGGATGATAATCTGAAATGTGATTGAACAGCACCTCCGCGCTGACTCATACCGTGAACTTCAGATTGTTTAATGTGCAAATTATTGGCAATTGAAGCTAAACCAATAGTGGCAGCAATTGATAAAATTCCTTGTCCGCCAACGCCAGCTAAAATAATATCTGTCTTCATTTTTAAATTTTTAATGGTTAGCGAAGATTTAATTCGGTGATTCTTTTATTTAATTCAACATTCCGAGCAGTTTGAATACATTGTCGTCGAGGGATGATTACAGAAACGCCATCATATGCAATTTCTTCACGAATTATTTTCACCATCTCATCATGATTCTTTTTCATTGGAACAAAAACCTTAATATGAGCAGGATCCACTCCTATTCCTTCGCAAATATCTTCAATCTTACCTAAAGCAGCAGAATCTTGTCCTCCTGTCATTCCCGTAGTGAAATTATCTGAAATTAAAATAGTTATGGGTGATTTTTCATTAACGGCATCAATCAACCCGGTCATTCCCGAATGAGTAAAAGTTGAGTCACCAATTACTGCAATGGAAGGAATCAAGCCTGCATCGGCAGCTCCTTTGGCCATAGTAATACTTGCGCCCATATCAACACATGAATTTATTGCATTAAATGGAGGTAAAGCACCTAAAGTATAGCAGCCTATATCAGAAAAAACACGACCTATAGAATAATCGCTTAAAGCTTCATTTAACGCATTGAAAGCATCAATATGACCACATCCTGTACACATAGCAGGTGGGCGCGATTTAATTATTTCTTTCAAATCAGCTTCATCTAGCAAATTATCCTTTTTCTTTTCTTCAAAACCAAGCGCCTGTGCTACCAAATTTGGATTTAATTCACCATCGCGAGGCAAAGTGCCATCAAGACGGCCTTTTATTTTCTCTTTGGCTGTATAACCTTTTAGTACTTCTTCTATAATTGGATAACCATCTTCCAAAACTAAAACCTCATCGCATTCAGCTAATAATTTTTCAACCTTTTTACG
>CAZTST010000328.1:0-3131 GCA_964616585.1 uncultured Draconibacterium sp. | reverse complement strand
ATTTTGTTCTCGCTTAGTAATATACCTACATGTATTATTTTTCCTTCTTCATTATCAAAGAAAAGTAAATCTCCGGGTTTTGCTTCTGATAAAAAACTTAAGGTTTTGCCTTGTGTTGCTTGTTGCGAAGCATCGCGCAAAAGTTTAATTCCGGCAATTTTATATACATTTTGTGTAAGCCCCGAACAATCTATTCCATAAGGCGACTTTCCTCCCCATAAATAGGGAGCATTCCGATAACTTAGCGCAATTTTAGTAATCTCATCTGCTCTTTTAAATAAAAATGGAATAAGTGGTACATCAGTTTCAAAACTTAATGCGCCAATATTAAACTTTTTATTCGATGGTAAAGAACTGCCCGGTAAAAGCGAGTAAGATTCGTTATTAGAAATTATAACTCCCAATATATCATTGGTATATAGCGTATTATTAAGTTTATCAAATTCTTCAAGAGAGATTGTAATTTGCTGTTTTATATCAATCCAGCCAATATAGTTGTCGTAGAAATTCTTTATTTGTAGCCAATTTCCAATTTTATCCAATACTTTAAATGTATCTCCAAAAAGCAATTGAGTTGTCATTTGGCTAAAATCTGACGGCATTTCTCTCACCGGAATAACACTTAAATGACAGAATCCATAAGTTAACATAATCATCTTTTTCACAAATTTAGCTAAAATTGTTGATGTCGGTTTTATTTACGAACTTTGCAGCCAATAAATTTTCTAAAATTATTTTATATTATTCTATTTTGAAATTCACTCAGAAAATATTCTTCTTTTTTCGGTATCGCTATCAAATCATTTATAGAGTATTAATTACTCTATTTGCTATAGCATTGATTGTAATAAGTTTACCAAAGACGGTTCGTTTTAATTATCAATATGTTCAGGGATTGCCTTGGACATATTCAGAACTTATTGCTCCATTTGATTTTGCCATTTTAAAAACTGCCGAAGAATTAAAGAAAGAGAAGGAAAAAGTACTTGAACAATTAATTCCGTTTTATTCCTTTTCTCGTACTGTTACAGATTCAATGAGGAATGAGCTACAGACTAGTTTTAATGAAAAATGGTTGATCAAATATCAGAATTCCGAATCTAAATTAAAAAGAATTACTTTTTTAGTTGTTAGTCAACTATTTGAAGATGTGACTAGTAATGGCATATTTGCTGCAGATGAATCTCTGTTGAAAAGAGCAGAAATAAATATTCTCACAGGAAATAATGCGAAGCAGGTTAAGGTAGGTTCACTCTATAACTTGGCCTCAGCACAAAAATATTACGAAACTGAAATTAATTTGTCAAACAAGATTGACAAGAAAATAGCCTTGGATGTTTTACAAGACAATTTATTCATTAATCTGATATTCGATAAGGAAACAACTATTAAGGAGGAAGAACGTTTGCTTAAACAGATATCCTTAACTTATGGATTAGTTCAAGAGGGAGAGCGAATTATAGCTAAAGGAGAACTCGTTACGGCCGCTAAATTCCAAGTTTTATTTTCTTTAGAAAACGAATTCAACAGTCAGTTTGGAGGAACGAACAAATTTAAGGGCTTAGTTTTTGGCCAAATTCTTTTAGTACTATTTTCATTAGGCTTGCTTATTATATTTATCTGGCATTTTAGCCCGAAAATTTTAAACGATAACAGGCAGGTAATGCTAATTTTAAGTGCATTTTTAATTGCAATTATACCATTAAGCATTTTGATTCAAGCTGAACCTGAATATGTTTTACTTTTTCCATTTGCTCTACTACCTTTAGTTTTACGATCTTTCTTTGAAGAGAAAATTACACTAATGATTCATTTGATGGCAGTTCTGATAATTTCCACTTTTATACCTGGTGGATTTCAGTTTGTGTTTTTGCAAATTATTGCCGGAATTGTTGCTGTAATTGGCGTTAGGAATATGCATAAGCGCGGACAAATTTTTGTTGCATCGTTTCTTATTTTTATAAGTTATGTCTTGGTTTACTTTATGCTTTTGTTGGTTATGGATGGAAGTATGGATAAGTTTAGTGTTTTCAACATATATTTATTTGCTGTCAGTGCAGTTTTAACTCTCTTTTCTTTTCCGCTTATTTATTTGTTCGAGAAGGTGTTTTCGCAATTAACCAATATTAGTTTGCTCGAATTGTCGGATATGAATTCACCGCTTTTACGCGAATTGGCTCGCAAAGCGCCGGGCACTTTTCAACACAGTATTCAGGTAAGTAATATGGCCGAAGCAGTTATACAGGAAATAGGAGGAAATCCCTTGCTTGTTCACGCGGGTGCACTTTATCACGATATTGGAAAAACATATAATCCGCGCTATTTTATTGAAAATCAGATTACAGGATTAAATCCACACGATGAACTTAGTTATGAAGAAAGCGTATCCTTAATTAAAGGACATGTTTCGCTAGGAATTCAACTCGCTAAAAAATACAATATTCCTGACGCGATTATCGATTTTATTAGAACACATCACGGCAATAGAAGAGTAGAATATTTTTATCGTAATGCTGTTAATGATTTGGGCGAAAAAGCAGTTGATGTTGAAGATTATACCTATAATGGCCCGATCCCTTTTTCTCGCGAAACGGCTGTTTTAATGATGGCCGATTCTGTTGAGGCTGCTTCTCGTAGCATTCCACGACCCGATGAAGATAATATTAACCAACTTGTTGATTCAATTATCGACAGTCAAATTGCAGCCAATCAATTTTTCAATTCAAAAATTACATTTAGAGACATTAGTACAGCAAAAAAAATATTCAAACGATTTTTATTAAATATTTATCATATTAGGATTGAATATCCTAAATAATATCAGCTTCAAAATTTTCCACTCGATTTTATTAAGATAAATATTTTCAAATCTTTGTTTTCGAGAATAAATAATGAATTCAGATCTTTGCAAAACTAATGCTACCGTCATTTCGAGTCTAAACACCTAAAAAAAGGCGCGTAATGTGATATGGCATAAGGGGATATTGAATGTCGATCAAGGCTTTTTCTGTAAGTATTATATGGTTTTTTTAGATGATAGCTTTGTCCAAAATTGACTTTTAGAACCTTATTTGTTAAAATAACCTACTATATAACTATTCAGAAATGTTTAACTCTACGAGGATCACGTA
>CAZTST010000327.1:792-3131 GCA_964616585.1 uncultured Draconibacterium sp. | reverse complement strand
CCAATAAACGACCAAGGATCATTTGGTTCAATTACTTCCCAATCAAATCCGTTTTTTGTAATTCTGTATGGATTATAGCCTTCAAATGTTGATGCATTTAAAAATTTATGAATCATGCTTTCGATAAATTCAGGATAAGAATGCGCCAAAGCTTCCCAATTCTGAAAAATATCTCTCCAGTTTCCTTCATAATCAAGCACTTTTGATCCATCAATTTCACTTCGGGTATTTATAGAGAACTTATTCCAGGGACGAGAAGGGTCGCCGTGGCGTCTGCTAAATTTGAGCGGCATATATTCAAAACAGAGTCTTTTTAAATCGCTATCTTCAATTTGCAATGATATTTCCCTTAGTTTTTTAATCGTAAAGGTTGAAGGTAATTGAAGTAGAATGTTTTGATTTTGCTTATGGACTCTTATGTTTGCTTTTTGTATGTATTTGTTAAGGTCAGCTGCCTCAATGTGATAATTATCATCAAAAATACCACCTCTCATAATGTTAAAAAGAACATTGGAAAAATGTCGTGTATTTTGAAGCGAATCATTGGTGAGCTGTAATCCATCGGCAGCAGATGTAAGTTTAACTAAGTTTTCGGTGCCTAATTCAATATCGTTTAATACTTCTTTGGATAAATTCGTTTTCGATTTAAGTTTTTCAGCAATTTCAACAACTTGCGAAGGCTCTTGATTTACATTTGCCACTATCATCCAATTCTTTTCTGAATCAACTTTAAGTATTAATTCAGAAGAAATAAAATAAGCTCCCTTCTCGGCTCTTATACCCGTTTCTTGTTGAATCGGAAATCCTTTTCTAAAATTATTGAGTTGTAAAGAAGATATTAAGTGGGTTGCATTATCCAGACCTACTGACCAAACTATATTTGCTTTGAGAGCTTCGCTTGGCTCAGGTTTATCGATGATAATTGCACTTAAAGCAAAAATTCCCAATCCAACTTCCGATTCTAACTCATTTTTTTTGTAGGCATCAACCAAATTGCTGAAGGAATTTTGTAAATCAGATGATAATCCAAAGGGTAGAATATTTTGCAGACCGTCTAAAACAGTTATTCTACATGGTGATTTAGAATTATTTCTTAAAGATGCTTTTCTAACAAAACCAAAGAGGTTAGATGAATTCCATTGGTATCGAAAAGTTAAACCTAAATCTTTATTTTCTTCTTCAAAAATTATTTTATTTCCAAATGTGTTCTTGTATAAATTTCTTTTTATTGCATACAAGCCTTCATATTTATCAGAAAAAGGTTCCCAAAGAAAAATTTTATCATCTCGATAAATTCTTAAAATTGTTTTACTTCCTGTAATTTCTGCTGATTCAATTATCTTATCATCAGTATAATAAGGGAAAAGTGCTATATCGCTATTTTTTCTTCCCGCACTTATTCCTCCATTGCTCGAAACAAAAAGCCAATGGTTAGTATCGCTGACAATGCTCATAAAAAACGGCCTTAGCGTATCGCTGTTTTCTATTTTATAATATAGCTCATTTTCAATATTTACGTAGTTTCCTCTCGCCTCCCGATACGTATCGGAATTGCTTTCGAAACTTGCTTTTACGTTTCCTATAAATATCTTTTTGAGGCTCATTAGTTTAATTATTATTTTACCATAAACGGGATATTGGCTGTTGCTGAATGTCCATTTCCATCATCAGCATATATAAATAAACGATAGATTCCGCATACAGGAGATTTAAATGTTAGTTCTCCATTTTTTTGTTCAACGATTTCAAATGCTATACTTTTTGGACGTATCTCAACATCGCCACCATCTTTTAATTCAATGCTTTCCGGCAATATTTCCCATGAATAATTTATTGAATCATTTTCAAAATCTTTAATTTTTACTGAAGCAGTATATTGTTTTGCAGTCTCCAATTCAACGTTTTCATAAGCTGTTTTATCATTCAAAGTATAGGCTTCAATTTGTGGAGCTCTGTTTTTTGGCCATTCATTATTCCATATAAAATGCATCACGTCAACTGATTCTGTTTCTTTTCCATCTTCTAAAAAGATTCCATACCAGGTTGGCGTGCGCTCTTGTTTATTTCCCCACAGAAAGACATAAGAACCTATACATTGAAGCGAATCTGCTTCAATTCCTTTCTTATATCTCTTTAAATAATTAGCAGCTTTAAGAGTGCTGTTTTCCTCAATCGGAGCGCCCCAAGAGGTTTTTGGAACTTCCCAATGTCCGGTTGCTCCCCATTCGGTAACCATATATGCACCTTCCCAACCATATTCTCTTACAAGTTTTGGCAAATCCGGTAAATTACCGTACATCTGAATTGATAAAATATCTAAATCTGAACATCTCTCTTTT
>CAZTST010000327.1:0-782 GCA_964616585.1 uncultured Draconibacterium sp. | reverse complement strand
ATTGATAATCTCATTTTTTGAAATTCCAGCTAATGTTGTGGTAGTTAAATGATTAGAATCAACTTCATGTATCATTTTTGAAATATCGTTTACTGCATCCCAAACTTTTGGATTTGTATATCTTAGATTTAATTCATTTCCAATAGCCCAAATTAAAAGAGCAGGATGATCTTTTAATTCCAAAACTTCCGTTCTTATTTGTTCCAACTGTTGTTTTACAGCAATGGAATCGTTATAATCAAATCCGTGGCGTTCTCTTGCAACTTCAAGTCCCATCGTTACCATTAAGCCGTTTTTTAAAGCTTCGTCTAGTATTTCTTTACCACTTTTTTGGCCATTAGCCGTTCTCCAGGTTCTAAATGAATTTCCATTGTGTTGCGCAACTGCAGCAATGTTTCCAAATTCCAATCCGGCACCTTTTATATAAAAAGGTTGGTTGTTTACAAATAATTCATATTTGCCATTAGTATTAGTTAAAGTTACTTTGGCCGGTTTTGCCGAATTAACTGTATTTTGTTGATTTTTACAGCTTAATAAGAAAAACAAACTCAATATAATTACAAAAATATTTCTCATTTTAATCGTTTTTTATTAATAATTCTTGTACTTCTTCAAGGGTCTTTCCTTTTGTTTCGATTACATATTTTGAAACGAATGCTACCGATAAAACAGCCAATCCGGCATAAATTGCAAAGGTTATTGTCGGACCTAAATTTGTAAGCTCCCAAGGGAAAAGTTGGGTGACTGAATAACTTACCAATGAATTAAAGAATCCAACTATT
>CAZTST010000326.1:0-3187 GCA_964616585.1 uncultured Draconibacterium sp. | reverse complement strand
AACAATACTTAATTGCCTGAATGGTAGCATCTAATTGCTTTTAACAGCAGATTTATCAATTAGAGCGACAATATTTTTTACTTTTGCAATTATTAATTCTCCAAATTCCTCTATTTTGAAGGCTTTTTTAAATCATAAAATTTTTAAAACAATTTCTTTGGTAGCCGATCAAATCGGTGTAGAAGCCTATGTTGTTGGTGGTTATGTTCGAGATAGTATTTTAGAGCGACCTTCTGAAGATATTGATATAGTGGTTTTAGGCAGTGGAATAGAAGTTGCCAATATGGTTGCCAAAGAGCTGGATTCCGAAATCCAGGTTAAAGTTTTTAAAAATTTTGGAACTGCAATGTTTCATTTTCGTGGCGAAAAGAATTGGGAAGTAGAATTTGTTGGGGCTCGCAAAGAATCATATCGTTTAGATTCGCGCAAGCCAATAGTAGAAGACGGAAGTATTGAAGATGATCAAAAAAGACGTGATTTTACTATTAATGCATTAG
The DNA here is from genome assembly GCA_964616585.1 of uncultured Draconibacterium sp. Taxonomy (GTDB): domain Bacteria; phylum Bacteroidota; class Bacteroidia; order Bacteroidales; family UBA12170; genus UBA12170. Next base: position 2,690 of record CAZTST010000326.1, on the reverse strand, counting down.
CATACAGCCTAAATAAAAATAATTTTGGACTTCTATTAGATCCTTTTAATGGAGTTTCAGACATAAAATCTAAGTGTATTAAAACTCCTCTCGACCCAGATATAACTTATTCCGATGATCCTTTGCGCATGATGCGAGCCATTCGTTTTGCCACTCAACTTAACTTTAAGATTGAGGAAAAATCTTTTGAGGCTATCAACAAGAATGCCAAACGCATAAAAATTGTATCTAAAGAAAGAGTTCTTGATGAACTAAATAAAACCATTTTGAGTCCAAAGCCTTCTGTTGGCTTCGATTTACTTGATAAATCCGGTTTGTTGACCTATATTTTTCCTGAATTTCTAAATTTAAAAGGAGTTGATATTCGTAATGGAATTGGACATAAAGATAATTTCTACCATACACTCGAAGTCCTTGATAATCTGGCACTGCATTCAAACGATTTATGGTTGCGTTGGGCGGCAATTTTGCACGATATTGCAAAACCTGCCACCAAACGATTTTTTGATGGTCCCGGCTGGACTTTTCATGGCCACGAGTTTAAAGGAGCAAAGATGGTTCCCAAAATTTTCACATCGCTTAAATTACCAATGAATGAAAAAATGCGCTTTGTTCAGAAAATGGTTTTATTGCATCTGCGACCCATTGTTTTATCACAGGAGATAGTCACTGATAGCGCTGTGCGCCGCTTGCTTTTTGATGCCGGAGACGATATTGACGATTTGATGACTTTATGCGAAGCAGACATCACATCTAAAAACGAAATAAAAGTAAAACGCTTTTTAACGAACTTTAAATTGGTAAGGCAAAAGCTTATCGAAATAGAAGAAAAGGATAGCATTCGTAATTGGCAACCACCTGTTAGTGGCGAACTTATTATGGAAACATTTGGAATTAAGCCAAGTAGGGAGGTTGGTTTAGTTAAAGATGCAATTCGAAATGCAATTCTAGATGGTGAAATAGGCAATAACTTTGACGAGGCTTTTGCTTTTATGCTTGAAAAGGGTGCGGAACTTGGACTTAGTGCTGTAAATAAATAAATCTTATAAATCCTTTTCACTGTTTTTCATTTAGTTTATAAATATATTCTTTTGCACCTTCGCGTGAAATCAGTTTTAAAAAACATAAAATCCAAAGGCAGCCTAATATTTTTTGTACATTTGAGCACTAAAAATAAAATACCAAAATTATGTTTCAAGCACACGTGTATACAAACCGCAGAAAAGAGATTAGAAGCCAAATTGATACAGGAATATTGTTAATTCTTGGTAATCAAGAAGCTTCTTATAATTACCCTGCAAATACATACCATTTTCGTCAAGACAGTAACTTTTTATATTTCTTTGGCCTCGACCTTTACAATTTAGTTGGTATAATGGATGTTGATAATGATAAAGATTATATTTTTGGAAATGATGTTGATATTGAAGATATCATTTGGATGGGTCCTCAACCTAGTATTTCAGTTCAAGCTAAGCAAGCTGGAGTAGCTAATACTGCAAATTTAGCAGCTTTGGCATCTTTTGTTGCAGATGTTCAAAAACAAGGGAGAAAAATTCATATTCTGCCAACTTATCGTGGTGAACACATACTTCAATTAGCTGATTTACTGAGTGTATATCATAAAGAAGTTAAGGAATACGTTTCTGTAGATTTAATTAAAGCTGTTGTATCGCTTCGTGAGATAAAAGACGAATTTGAGATTGCTGAGATTGAAAAAGCGGTAGATATTGCTTACGTTATGCATACAACTTCTATGCGCATGGCATATCCCGGTCGCATTGAGCGAGAAATTGCCGGAACTATCGAAGGCATTAGCTTGGCACAAGGAGGCCCGGTTTCATTTCCAATCATATTGAGTGTTCACGGAGAAACTCTGCATAATCATGCTCACGGAAATGTATTGGAACTTGGACGAATGATGGTTACAGATGCCGGTGCGGAAACTACTATGCATTATTCAAGCGATATTACGCGTACCGTTCCTGTTGGAGGTAAATTTAACGATCGCCAAAAAGGCATTTATCAGGCGGTTTTGGATGCTAATATTCAGGCAATTGCAGCGATAAAACCCGGAATAAAATACAGAGATATTCATTTTTTAGCTGCTATTGTTTTAGTTGAAGGCTTGAAAAAAGTTGGTTTGATGAAAGGCGATACAGCTGTTGCTGTTGCAGCCGAAGCTCATACTTTATTTATGCCTCACGGCCTTGGCCATCAAATGGGATTAGATGTTCATGATATGGAAAGCCTTGGCGAAAATTATGTAGGCTACGATGAAAATACAAAACGTGCTACTACATTTGGTACTGCATATCTTAGAATGGCTAAGGTTTTGAAACCCGGAATCGTTCTTACAGTTGAACCTGGATGCTATTTTATTCCAGCTTTAATTGATCAATGGAAAGCTGAAAACAAGCATGCTGAATTTATTAATTACGATCTGCTTGAGACTTATAAAGACTTTGGTGGAATTAGAATAGAGGATGATATTTTAGTTACAGAAAATGGACATCGCGTACTGGGAAAACCTATTCCAAAAACGATAAAGGAAATTGAAGCCACCATGGCCAATAAACTGTAAAAACGGAGGCTAGATTCAATCGAGTCTTTTTTTGGAAAAATGGGAGCATCAGAATACGTTAATAATCAGCAAGGAGAGTTAGAAATAAACCGATATTATTGGTTTT
>CAZTST010000325.1:0-3205 GCA_964616585.1 uncultured Draconibacterium sp. | reverse complement strand
TTCTATTAAATTGGATAATTTTATATTGATTTTGGGTATCTTTTTAGCATGTCTATCACACATATTGCCAACACATTGGTTTTACCGCAAAGAAGCGCAGAGAAATCGCAGAGAACCGCAAAGTAGTGAAATATTAATACCCCTGATTCTTCTGTTTTTATAAATCAAGGCATAAAAATACCTGCAGAAACACTTTACTGCAGGTATTTTTTAGATTAATTTCCTCCAAAATGATCAATATTCATTTTTTTTTGGATGGAAATATATTAATGCATATGACCTTCGTGAGATTGCTCATTACCATCAGAATCGGCATTTAAAGCTTTCAAATCCATTCCACATTCAGGACAAGCACCCATTTCGGTGTAGGTTTTGTCACCTTCGCATTTCATTGGACATTGATAAGATTCCATGGCCATTTGCATAGTAGAATCAGCTTCTAAAGCTTTCAAGTCCATACCACATTCAGGACATTTTCCCATTTCGGCATAGGTTTTATCACCTTCACATTTCATTGGACATTGATATTCTACAGCAGCCATTTTTTCTGTTGCTTCTGTTGCTTCTGATTCTTCAGATGCTTTTGGAGTGTTTTTGCATGCTGTAAATGTTACAGCTGCAATTGCCATAAAGGCTAAGGATAAAACGATTAATGATTTTTTCATAATATAAAATTTAGTGAATAATTAAAATTGTTTTCTATTTAAATCTTTCGTACAAACAGCAAGCAGGTAACTTATTATATACCGAATCTTCTGCTTTGAATTTTTCTGTATCGTGCCCAACTTTAGCAATTACTTTTTGAATAGTTTCTGAAGATGCTTGTTTGCTGTCAAAACTTAGGTGCAACATCTTTTTTTCGATTGACCATTCTGCAGTAACTACTCCTTTTACAGATTTTGCGGCGATTTCAATCCTGTCTTTACACATTACGCAATTGCCTGCTACTTTTATCATTTGATGTTCGATTGCAGATTCTTTCGATTTTTCTTTCATATCCAAAGTGGGTTTTGATTCCTTCGATTTTTCAGTCGATGAATTTCCCATATCCATACCAGCCATACTTCCCGATGAAATTTTCTCGCCGCTCGGATTCATCATGCTTGTTTTTCCGGCCAATTGTGCTGCTGCATCAACACTAAATGTTCCGTTAGTTACAATTTCTTCACCTTCCATCAATCCATCGACAACAATATATGAATCTTTCATCGAAGCGCCTAAAGTAATTTCGCGCATTTTAAAAGTAGCATGTTCAGTATCAGGTATTTTAACATAAACAACAGAGCGTTTGCCTGTCCAAAGTACTGCCGATTGTGGAATATAAATCTGTTCAGCACTACCTTTTATTCCTGAATGAATTAATCCATTAATAAACATTTCAGGCTTAAATTGCAAATTAGGATTCGAAATTTCAATACGAACTCTTGTAATTCGAGTTGAAGCGTCAATTACAGGATCGATAAAAGAAATTTTTCCTGAAAAAGTTTTACCGGGAATAGCTTGTGCAGTAAAATCAACTTTCTGATTTTTCGAAATCCAAGCTAAATCAGATTCATAAGCATCAAAAACACCCCAAACTTTTGAAAAGTCAGTTACATCGAATAAAACTGCACCTTTTGAAATATAATCACCTTCGTTGACTTTACGATTCACAACTATACCTGTTGTATTCGAATAAACATTAAAAGTGGAAATTACATTACCGGAATTTTCGAGAATGTTAATCTGTTCTTCAGATAGTTTCCAATTCCGTAATTTTTCTCTGGCTGCCTCAATTAACGATGGATATTTATCTTTCAAACTTAATGCTTCTATCAATTCTTTTTGAGCAGTAACCAATTCGGGCGAATAAATGCGAGCTATTAACTGACCTTTTTTTACCAATTCACCGGTAACATTTATATTTAATTGTTCAATTCTACCGGGAACATGAGCCGTTTGAGATTGTTGTAATCGCTCATCGACTTGTATTTTTCCATAAAGTAAAATATCTTTTGAAGTTGTGCCTTTAATAACTGTACTTGTTTGAACTTCAGCCAATTTCATGGCCGATTCGCTCATTTCTAAAGCTTGATCATCAATTTCGGCATTCGAATTTATTAAAGGAATCAAATCCATTCCACAGATTGGGCAATCGCCGGGTTTATCCATTCTGATTTGGGGATGCATTGAACAAGTCCAGATTTGATTCGTTGTTTCTTCGATATGCTGATGAGTTGCTTCATCGATATGTTGAGTTGATGGTGTTCTACCAATCCAAAATCCTATTATCAAGCTAACAATGATAAGTGTTGCAGGAAGGATATATTTTTTAAATTTCTCTAAACGATTCATTTTGTTTTGTTTTAATTGTTTTAAAATAGATTGAAAAACAATATTTTAGCTTTCAATTTATTTAATTTTTTAATGAATTCATAAGTTTTTCAGCATATGCGACTGAAGTATTATAATCGGTTATGGCTTCAATATATTTAAATCCATAATCAAGCACTTTATACTGCATTCGGAGTACTTCTTCGTAGTTAGTTCCTGTTGTTGAAAAACCTGCCAATAATAAATCTGTAGTTTTATATGCCAATTCTTCTTGCTCTTTATACAAATCAATACGTCTTTGCGCATCATCAAAATTCTGTATTAAACTTCTATATTCGACTAGCAATGAATTTTTTAAACTTTTTAATTGTTGAATTCCGGCAGCCTGCATTAACCTAGCTTCGTTTTGCATTGCATTGTATTTTTTCCGATAAATTGGAATCGACATGGTGAACATTGGCATTAACATATCGTTACCGTTCATCATAAAATTATTATCTTCTCTTTTTTTATTGAGATTATAACTAAGTCCTGCTCCAAGCATTGGATAAGCCATTTTTTTTGCTTTTTCTTCCATAATTGCATACGAGTTGGTTTCATTTTCAAGCATAGCAATCATAGGATTATTCTTGAGAATACTATCAGCAATTGCCATTTTTGAAATTTGCAAAGGTTGAACTATCAAATCTTCGCCGATTTTAATTTGAATATTTAAATCGCGATTCAATAGTGCATTAAAAGAAATTTCACTTGTAATTCGTTGGTCTCGAAGAAGTAAGAGTTTGTTTTTTTGTTCCAGAATTTCCATTTTTACACGAAGAACATCTTGTAAGCCACTGGATGTGCTATTCATAGTTGATGGCATCGATTCTGCCTGCGAATTATTTGCAAC
>CAZTST010000324.1:0-3237 GCA_964616585.1 uncultured Draconibacterium sp. | reverse complement strand
AAATCATTAGGAATATTGTTTATTATATCAATTTCTTTTGAATTGGCAGATTCTTTAATCAGAATCAGACTTTCTTCTATAAGTGGAAGTAATTGAAAAGTAACCGGCTTGAATTTATATAAACCTTGTTCGATGCGTGACCACTCTAGCAAGTTTTCTAAGAGCTTATAAAGATTTGTTGCAGAGTTTCGCATCGTTAAAGCAATTTCTTGGATTTGCAACAAAGTCATTTGGGGTAATTGTTCAACCATTATTTCAGTGAGCCCTAAAAAAGAATTAAAAGGGCTTCGCAAATCGTGTGATATAATTGAGAAAAATTTATCTTTTTCTATATTTAACCTCTTGAGTTCTTTGTTTTTAATTTTTATTTCTTCTTCGACTTGTTTTCGCTCTGTAATATCACGTGTAACTGTAACAATATGAGGAATTCCTTTAAGCGTTAATAATTTTGCAGAAACTAATCCTGTATAAAAATTCCCATCTTTTCGTTGAAATAATGTTTCATGATTCTCACAAAAACCATTTTCTTCAATCATTCGGATAATCTGTAATCTGTCATCTTGATTTTCCCATATTTTATTTTCAATCGAAGAATCTCCAGATATATCGTCTTTTGTATAACCTGATATTCTTGTAAAACTTTCATTACAATCAATGAATAAATTATCATCTAAACGATGTATTATGGCAGCATCAGGACTAGTATTGAAAATGAGTTCGAAATGTGTTTTTGCTTCGGAGATTTCTGCATTTAATCTTTGATTCAACATCATAATAAATCCAAAAGTCCAAAGGAGACTAACAATTAGGGAATCAAAATAAGGAAGAAAATTAAATGAAGTTGGCTGGAATATATCTGTCACATCAGTTCCAAGGCTTATCATTATAGCCCGATAAGCAAAAATACATCCGTGTAAAATAAACAAAAAAGCATTAAAATTAGAAGTTAAAACAGTTGAATTAGTTTTATGTTTAATTATACTTATAGCCGTTAAAAATGAAATCGCTGAAAGGAAAGCACTTATATTTATCGACCTAATCGAAATATCATCAATAATAAAAATAAAGTAAAAATGCAAAAACAAGAAAACGAGAAAAAAAGGAATTACAAATTTTAAGTTTACTTTTCTGTCAAAGAACCTCAGAATACCAAAATAAATAAATATTGTCCCTAATAGAAGAATTATGTTTTGAAAAATAATAATTAAAGGAAGAAGTTCTGGGATGCTTCTCAGAAGAATGAGCGCAAAACCAAGAGACTCGAATGCGCTCCACATCAACCACCAACCAGGCCCGGAAATATTTTTATTCGCTTTATACTGGTATATAAACACCAGCACCTGCATCAAGTGTGTGATACCTAAAATTAAAATTATGGTTCGTATATCAATTCCCATGATATGTTTAGGTTTTCAGTTACTATTTTTCAAATATATGTATTAAGATTGTATTTATCTATTAATTCTTTCCATAATACTCTAAGTGAAATTATATAACAAAAGTATTCTGAATAAATTTTAATAATCTGATGAGTTTAATTTTTTACTTTTAACATTTTTACATTTATGCTAAATTTTTATGCTTATTTTTATGCCAAAATAATTTTAGAACAATACAATCGTTTGCTTGATAAAACATCGATAATAATGCCAACAAAGAGCTTTAAAATTATAGCATTACTTATTTTCATCCAATACTTTTCATTTCAAGTAATTGGACAGGAAATTAATTGTCAGGTACAGGTTAGCGCCCAGCAAGTTGCAGGTACAGATCGCACTGCGTTTGAAACTTTACAAACGGCTTTGTATGAATTTGTTAACGCCAGAAAATGGACTCCTTATTCCTATAAATTAGAAGAACGCATCGAAGCCACTATTCTGCTCACCATAAAAGAACAAGTTTCATCAGAAAAATTTAAAGGTCAATTAAATTTAGTGCTCAAACGTCCTGTTTATAAATCCAACTTCAATACTACCTTACTTAATTATATAGATAAAGATGTTGAGTTTACCTATGTCGAAAACGAACCACTTGAATTTACCGGCAATTCGTTCAACAACAATCTTACTGGCATCATAGCTTTTTATATAAATATTTTTTTAGGGCTTGATGCTGATTCGTTTAGCTCATTGGGTGGCACTGCTTATTTTCAACAGGCGCAAGCCATTGTTCAAAGTGCCCAAAGTACTGCCGAACCTGGCTGGAAAGCTTACGAAAATCAGAAAAATCGTTATTGGTTAAGCGAAAATCTTACAAATCCAATTTATCGTCAGGTAAGAGAAAGTATATATAAATATCATTTACAAGGACTTGACAAAATGTATGATAATGCTGAAATAGGTCGCGCATCTATTGTTGAAAGCGTTAAATTACTTGGACAGGCAAATAATCAGAAGCCCGGTTCTTTTCTTATTCAGCTTATTTTGGAAGCTAAACGCGATGAACTTATTCAAGTATTTTCCGAAGGCTCGCCAAATACCAAAACCGAAGTCGTTAACATATTAAAAGAAATCGATCCTGCTAATGGGTCGCGTTATCAGCAAATCCTTTCGCGTTAAAATATTTATCTATGCTTAAAAACCTGTCTATCTCGAATTATGTATTAATCGACAAACTCAATATCGATTTTCATTCCGGATTTTCAGCAATAACAGGCGAAACAGGAGCAGGTAAATCAATAATTATAGGTGGTTTAGGGCTTATTCTTGGAAAACGTGCCGATACTGCAACATTGCTGAATACTGAACAAAAATGTATTATCGAAGGTGTTTTCGATATATCAGCATTCGATTTAAAAAGCTTTTTCGAAGATAACGACCTTGATTTTGAAAACCCAACTCGTGTTAGAAGAGAAATAACGCCACAAGGAAAAAGCAGAGCTTTTATTAACGATACACCGGTAAATCTAAATCTGCTAAAACAATTTGGCGAATTGGTAATCGATATCCACTCGCAACACAATACACTTCTTATTCATAATCCTGAATATCAACTCGATTTATTAGATGTTTTTGCAGGAAACGAAAAATTGAGAACTACTTATTTTGAGCTATATCAACTATTTCGGCAAAATCAGAATTTAACAACAAAATTAAAAAAGCAACTTGCACAAGCTCAGGCAGATAATGATTATATTCGTTTTTTGCTCGAAGAACTTGAAACAGCAAAAGTTGTTTCAGGAGAAATGAACGAAGTTGAAAGCGAATTAAATTTGCTTAATCATGCCGAAGAAATTAA
>CAZTST010000323.1:2859-3254 GCA_964616585.1 uncultured Draconibacterium sp. | reverse complement strand
TAAGTATAAAACGGCTCAAGAAATAACATTAAGCATTAGTAGTTTTAAATCTTCACAGTCTAATAAAGTAAAATACGATATATATTTGTATAATCCTGATGGAGAAATGCTTACCACTTCAATAAAGGGGGATGGTGGTGTAGCTGTTACTCAAACTATTCAATTAGTTGATGCTTTGAGTAATTTAGCCGCTTCTCAAATAACAGACTTAGCAAGTTTTGACATAAAACTAACCGTTCCCACATTTTATAATTCTCTATATATTATTAAAAATGACATGGGCGTTTATTCATCAAAAATACTTCCTATTAGCGGCAATAAATTATCTGCTGTTTTTACTGATAATAATACATCGTTTAAATCAACTAAGGCCTCAAAAGCTACAGTTGATATGA
>CAZTST010000323.1:0-2849 GCA_964616585.1 uncultured Draconibacterium sp. | reverse complement strand
TGATCTATGGTGTAAACAGTTCTTCACAAGTATTTCAAATTAATTCCGCAACCGGCGACTTTACTGTAGTATCAACAATTCCGGCAGGTAGTGGTGGAAGCTTCACTTGTGCGATAGATCCTGTTAGTGAAATTTTATATACAATTGGTTTGAACAGCCCGTATAATTTATTAGCATACGATATTAATGCCGATTCATGGTCAACTGTTGGTGCTACCGGAATATATGGTCCGAGATTGGGATATAATATTTCTGATGGATTACTATATCTTGGTTACGATGATAAAATTGCTCTAATAGACCCGTCAAACGCAAATGCAGTTAGTAATTATAGAGTTAGAGATCTTCATGAAGAGGATGGCGGCGATATAGCTTTCTCTGCTAATGGAACTAAATATATGTCAACCACTTCAGGAATATATAAATTATCTTATAAAAACAGTAGTCAATTTAATTCAAATCGTATATCAGGCAGCTTAACAAGCTATCCAACTTCATTAGCTTTTGGAACTGATGATACTTTCTGGTGGGCATCAAATGTAAGTGGTAAAGGACGAATTTTTACTTTTAATCTGGGTAATTCAACAGAAACAAGTCATTTTTCGCCATATGATTTCAATATAGATGATATTGCAATTTTACCTGTTGAGGTTATTGTTGAGGCAGATGCAGATAATGATGGAGCAATTGATTTATATGATGAATATCCTAACGATCCTATTCGCGCTTCAAATACATATACACCTTCTGTTACAGGATTAGGCAGCTATGCTTTTGAAGACTTATGGCCTTACAGAGGAGATTATGATTTTAACGATCTTGTATTAAATTATAGATATACTAATGTTCTTAATGCATCTGGTTTGGTTGTAGAAACTAAAATGCACTTTGTTATAAAGAATGTTGGTGGTTCATTTAGAAATGGATTTGGTATCGAACTTAATATGAATGAGAGTTTGATTCATGAAGTATCCGGTTATAATTTAACTGCTATTGGAATGGTTTCATTAGATGGTAAAGGATTAGAAAATAATCAGGCAAAACCGGTTATAATTGTTTTTGATGTTGCTCAGGATAACGAAAACATAAATGGAGGTGTTTTAGAACTTTTAGTTTCTTATACAAATCCTATCGCTGCAAATCTAATTGGAACTTTTAATCCTTTTATATTTGTAAATGGCGATCGTGGAAGAGAGGTTCATTTGGCTGATTTTGCACCTACAAGTCTTGCAAATAATTCGTTATTTGATACAGGCGATGATGATTCAAATTCAGCAACAGGAAGATATTATAAGAATATAACAAATTTACCTTGGGCAGTCAATATAATACAGGATTTTGAATATCCGGTAGAAAAAGCTCCGATAATCAATGGCTATTTAAAATTTGCAGCCTGGGCAGAATCAGGAGGTACTGATTTTCAAGATTGGTATCTTGATAAATCTGGCTATAGAGATAACACATATGTAGTATTGAATTAGTAGTTTTAGTTATTATTCTAAGCCCTTTCAGTAAAAAAAACTGAAAGGGCTTTTTTTTGTCAATATGTCAGCATTAAATAGCTGGTATCAAATTTGTAAATACGCTGATAGAAAATTCAAAAAAAACAATATAAAATGCAAAAAGGACAAATTAATGTACAAACGGAAAATATCTTTCCGATTATTAAAAAATTCCTCTATTCCGATCATGAAATATTTCTTCGCGAGTTAGTCTCAAATGCCGTAGATGCTACCCAAAAGTTAAAAACTTTAGCTTCGTTAGGTAAATTCAAAGACGAAATGGGCGACATTACCGTTGAAGTGATTCTAGACTCTAAAGCTAAAACTCTTACTATTCGTGATAAAGGAATTGGAATGACGGCAGAAGAGGTTGATAAATATATTAATCAGATTGCTTTTTCAGGTGCAGAAGAATTTGTAAAAAAATTCAAGTCAAAAACTGAAGCTGAGAAAAATGCCATTATTGGCCGATTTGGTTTAGGTTTCTATTCTTCATTTATGGTTTCTGATAATGTAGAAATTCATACCAAAACATATAAAAAAGGCGGTTCTAACAAGGCTGTAAAATGGACATGCGACGGAAGCCCTGATTATACAATCGAAGAAATTGAAAAAACTACTCGCGGTACCGATATCATTTTGCATATCTCCAAGGATAGTAAAGAATTCCTTTCTGAACACAAAATTCTCGAACTACTAAATAAATACAATAAGTTTATGCCAGTTCCAATAAAATTTGGAACAGAAAAAACTCAGGAAAAAGTTGAGGGAGAAAAAGATAAAGATGGCCATGATGTTTATAAAGAAGTAGTTAAAGATCGCATTATTAACAATAGCGACCCAATTTGGAAAAAAGCTCCCGCCGATTTAAAGGATGAAGATTACAAAGATTTCTATCGCGAGCTTTATCCAATGAATTTTGATGAACCTTTATTTCAAATTCATTTAAATGTTGATTATCCTTTCAATTTGACTGGAATTTTATACTTCCCTAAACTGAAAAAGAATCTGGAAGTTCAAAAAGATAAAATACAATTATATAGTAATCAGGTGTTTATAACAGATTCTGTTGAAGGTGTTGTGCCCGAATTTCTTATGCTATTACATGGCGTTATCGATTCTCCTGATATTCCTTTAAACGTTTCTCGTTCTTATCTGCAAAGCGATGGCGCAGTGAAAAAAATAGCCAATCATATCAGCAAAAAAGTTGCAGATAAACTTGAAGAATTGTTCAAAAATAATCGCGAAGATTTTGAGAAAAAATGGGACGATATAAAAGTATTTATCGAATATGGAATGTTATCCGATGATAAATTCTACGACAGAGCCAAAAAATTCTGTCTTTTG
>CAZTST010000322.1:0-3260 GCA_964616585.1 uncultured Draconibacterium sp. | reverse complement strand
GGAAGCTTTGAAAGATCAGGAACTTGTCGTTGTCTGGGATGGCTGTACAGCTAGCGACAAGACTCCGTCTTTCACCTTGAGTTGGCTAAAAGAAAAAATGGCCAAAGGGCTTAAGAAAGTAATCTTTGTTTGTCCAATAGTGGGTGACATTGGTTTGGGCAGGCTTCATGAAGAAGCTCGCCGGCTGGATATTCAGCTGACAGTTGTCTGCTTTGGAGTTTACCAAGTTTTGCCAGTAGGCTGGCAAGGCAAGCCAGAGACTGACATTGTCATTCCCTTTGACCCAGAGATTCGTTACGATGACTCCAATCTTTTGATGATTCCAGATCGTCAAGTAGAAGCTTATCATGAGTTTTACCGTTTCAGCTGTCCTGACAATCTCATTTGTCTGATTGGTGACATTGGCCAGTCAATGGAGAATGATGAGATTGGTGACTACATTGAAGGCACTAATGAAGAGTTGAAGGTGTTGTGCAATCTTTCTGTCGTCCATCTCGCGGCCAGAGCCGCCGCCAGTTGACAATCCGTACTTTTAAGGGGGAAGAGGGAGCCTTTACGTCTTATGGCTCCTTTCTTCTTTTTTTACGACCTTGTAAATCTTGTCAAAAAATGCTAAAATATCACCATAATATTATTATATAACATATGAAAAAATTAATAATTTGCCTAGTTTTAGTCTCAATTTTAATCTCCAGCCCTGGTGCTGTCTTAGCGCAAACTGATGATTTAATAGAGGACGAAACTGTGGTGGAAGAGGAGCATAAATTAGAACCTAAAATTACAGCTGGAGATTTTGTTGGCGTGGGTAAGAAGGTAATTTTTGATGCTTCTGAAACCATCTTATTAGAAGAAGATGTCCCAGCCAGTTATTCTTGGAATTTTGGCGATGGTTTTAAAGACATAGGGCAAGAGGTGGTGCATCAATATGGAAAAATTGGTACATATACTGTTACCTTGACTGTTTGGCAGGGTGATAAAACAGAGCAAGTAAGCAAAGACATTTTTATTTATTTTAAAAAAGCTTTGTTGGTCACAGATGAAGACAAGGAGGAAGAATTAAATCAAATTAGGGATCAGGCCAGAGAAGATGGGGTAGCCTTGGAAATATTGTCAGTTGTTTCTGAGGAAGGCAGCTTTGTGGCAGAAGATAAATTAGTCCAAGCTTTTGGAGAATTGGCAGAATATATTAATACTTCAGATTTACTCGTTTTCTACACTAAATCAGCTCTTGGTTTGCAAACTTTTAGCCGCTATTTTCAAGATTTAAATGCAGAACAAAAAAAAGTAATTAAAAACAAGTTTTTTGTTGTCTTAACAGACAGTAATTTTGAAGTGGCTAGCAGTTTTGCTTTTCAAGCTTTTAAAATAATTGAACCAGAATTTATTTTACTTAGCAGGCAAGAGGCTTTTGGTCCTTTGTTTTCAGTAAAGGATTATCAGGAAATGACTGAAGTCTTACAAGGCCGCGGTATTGAGCATAGGGTAATAGATGAAGATGGTGGTAGGAGTCCTGTCTTTCTTTTATCATATTTAGTTACTGCCTTTTTAGCTCAAGGCGTGACTGCCAGTACAATATATTTAATTTTAATCATACCTTTTTTAGCCTTTGTACTTGGCCTTGGCCTTGGTATGAATCAACATCAACTTCAGTTTCAGTATTAGTGCTTGTTCCAGCGAAACCGTTTTGAGCAACCGTAAAAAATAAAATCGTTACAAGTACGAAAAATATTTTTTTCATATTCATCCTCCTTTCTGGGGGAGACCCAAAGAGGGAAATCTCCCCCTCGGAGTTAATAGGTTATTCAGGAATTATTCAGGGAATGCGCCTGAATAAATTTTTGTTCTTGCTATGCCCTGCTGCCATGCTCCGTCATTGCGCTCAAAAACGTAACTATGAATCTGCTCGTTTAAGCCGGCAGCGCCAGTTGTTCCGGTAGCGCCTGTAACATCCATAGACAGACTGGCGTCAAGGTGCATGTTTGAATCCATTTCTTCCGCGTTCATGGAATTTTCCATGGAAAAATTGCGGTCGTTTTGGATATTCATGCTTAACTCCTGGCACAATTCATCTGTGTTGGCCATACCGTAAATATGCATTTGCGATTCGCCTTCGTATGTAATCTGGCCGAGCGGCAATGTTTCGGTCTGAGAGTATGGCTCGTATTGGAGCAATTCAGCTTCAACCTCTACGAATGTAACAGAATCTCCAAGCCCGGAGCCTACAATGCTTTGTGTGCCTGATCCATACATGGTAGTATGGTTCGTGCCAAGCTCTTCGTATAAATGGCTCTGGTATTGGTCTGCGTCTAAGCATGCCTCTCCCACTGTCATAATAGTTTCGCAATCATCGCATGCGTAAATTGGCAACGCGCCAAATAGCGCCATTACAATAAAAACAACAAAAGTAAACAATTTTTCTTTCATGATTTTTCCCTTTCTTTTTTCGGTTTTTTGTTTTTTTACTATACCTTTGCCTCTGTTTTTTAAAGTCTCACCTCCCTTTATTATTTTATTTTCAAACAGCAATATGCCCATACGTACAGGCATAATTGTTTTAACTTAACACAATTTTCGTATTTGTCAATAGAAAGAAGTATTTTTTAGCTGAAATTAGCTAAATTATATTTATTTTTCATTTTTATACCGCGGGAATTTTATGTTTATCATGGTTTTTAGGCCTAACTTGCAAATATTTTTTAATAATGTAAACTAATATTATGACATTATATATAGACACAACTCAAGGCCATAATATTGAAATCGTTGTAAAAAAAGGCGAAAATAGATTGGCAAAAAAGAAATTCAGCGCCAAATACAGGCAAGCTGAGAAATTATTGCCGGAAATTAAAAAGATATTAGATAAGAATAATCTTGAATTAAGCAATATAGAAAAAATTCAAGTCGTTAACAAAGGAACTGATAAAACAAGTTTTACCGCGTTAAGGATAGGCGTGGTTACGGCTAACGCGCTTGGTTATGCGCTGGGAGTACCGGTGATCGGATGTCGGATGTCGGATGTCGGATGTCGGAAGGTTGCCGTTAAAAAGAAAAGATTTAACATTGTAGAGCCGATTTATTGCAAAGAACCGAATATAACACTATTAAGCCAATAACTTATAACATATAACTAATAACATTATTTTGATGCGATTAATGTGAGTTATAAGTTATATGCTATTAGTTATATAATTTTTAAAAGCAACAGTTGTGGATTAAATGTTGACAAGTCCCGGGATTAATTGCTATTTCCCGCTTTAATA
>CAZTST010000321.1:0-3282 GCA_964616585.1 uncultured Draconibacterium sp. | reverse complement strand
ATAAGCATCTGCGGAGGAAATCAATTCATTATAGGTCGCAGAGTTCTGGGCAAAAATAAAATTACCCTGAACAAAAAGAAAAAAAATAAGAATTAATTTAAAAAAATGATGAACCATTATTTTTGTTTCAGAGATATAAATGCAAAGATAAAAGAGAACGGCTCTCACACAAATTTATTGTACTTTTAATGACTAAAACTAATATTGACTCAATGAAATTTATTGGAAATATTATTTGGATTGTTTTCGGCGGATTGCTAATTGCGCTGGAATATTTTATAGCATCTTTTTTGCTGATTATCACTATTATAGGAATTCCTTTTGGAATACAAACATTTAAGTTGGGTATATTGGCATTATGGCCTTTTGGAAGTAAAGTGCGAGAAATGCCAAATGGCGGCGGCTGTCTGACCACAATAATGAATATTATATGGATACTTATAGGGGGTATTTGGATTGCGCTTAGTCATATTATATTTGGAATTCTTTTTTGTATTACAATTATTGGAATTCCATTCGGAAAGCAACATTTCAAATTAGCCGGTTTAGCACTTACTCCATTTGGAAAAGAAATAGTTTAATCATTATAAATCATGAGTTTATTTATTCATAATATTCAAGAACTGGTATTTACAGAAGAAAATCCTAAATCATTTTATGCGGGTAAAGATATGGCGAGCATTTCGAGTATTAAAAATGCCTGGCTATACATAAAAGGAGACAAAATAAAGGATTTCGGAAGTATGGATTATCTTCCTGAGACATATAAAAATGCTGTAAATAAAATAGATGCAAGCGGGAAATTGGTGTTTCCTTCTTATTGCGATTCACATACTCATTTGGTATATCCTATGAGTCGTGAGATTGAATATGTCGATAAAATAAAAGGTCTGTCTTATGAAGAAATTGCCAAAAGAGGTGGTGGTATTCTAAATTCAGCAAAAAAAATGGCTGAAACTTCTGAAGATCAGCTTTTTGAAGATGCGATGAAACGCTTAAACGAAATAATTCGCTATGGTACCGGAGCTGTTGAAATTAAGTCGGGTTATGGATTAGATTCAGAAAACGAGTTAAAAATGCTTAGGGTTATCAAACGACTTAAAGAGCATTCGCCACTTTGCATTAAAGCTACTTTTTTGGGAGCACATGCTGTTCCAATTCAATATAAATCAGATCCTTCTGAATATGTAAATATTGTTATTAACGAAATGATTCCTCAAGTAGCAGCAGAAGATTTAGCAGATTATATTGATGTATTTTGCGATAAAGGATTTTTTAGTACAGAAGATACCGATAGAATTTTAAACGCTGGAATGAAGTATGGAATGAGAGCAAAAATTCATGCTAACGAACTTGATTATTCAGGAGGTATTCAGGTTGGTGTAAAATATAATGCTCTTTCTGTTGATCATTTGGAATATACAGGTAATGAGGAAATTAAAGCTTTGCTCAACACTGAAACTATGCCAACCATTTTGCCCGGTGCAGCTTTCTTTTTAAATATGCGTTATGCACCTGCTCGTAAAATGATAGATGCAGGTTTACCGGTAGCTTTGGCCTCCGATTTTAATCCAGGTTCTTCGCCTTCTGGAAATATGCAATTAATACAAGCTATGGGAAGTATTTTATATCGAATGACTCCTGAAGAAGGTATTTATGCCACCACAATTAATACTGCTTATGCCATGGGAATATCAGATACTCATGGAAGTATTGCAAAAGGAAAGCAAGCTAATATATTTATAACCAAAGAAATACCCAGCCTAGAATATATGCCATATTCTTATGGCGATAATAAAGTTGAAGTGGCAATTTTAAACGGTCAGGTTGTAGCTTAAAAGCTATGCTAAAAAATTATAAATTAAGAATAACTAAAAGCTATAGATTCTATAAGCGATAAAGATTCATCAAATATTTTAAAGCTATTACTCACCAACATCACGCAATCGGCGAGGACCGGCCTGCTGAACTTCATCAGGAGTAAACTTTGCAAAAAGCTTGAAGTTTTCCATATATCTTGATGCCAGAGCATCATATTTTTTCCAATACTCTTTTTTATCGCCCCAGGCATTTGATGGTTCAAAAACATCTTCAGGTACTTCGGGACAACTCAACGGAATGTGAAAACCGAAAAGTTTGTCTTTTCTAAATTCTACATTATCAAGTTTGCCTTCAAGTGCGGCATTTAGCATATTCCTGGTGTGACGGATTGAAATTCGTTTTCCAATTCCGAATTTACCGCCAACCCAACCGGTGTTTACCAGCCAGATTTTTGCTCCTGACTTTTCGGCTTTTTGACGAAGCAAATTAGCATAAAAATAAGGATGATGCACCATAAAAGGTGCTCCGAAGCAGGCTGAGAAAGTAATTTCAGGTTCAATTCCCAAACCTAATTCTGTACCGGCAATTTTTGATGTATAGCCGCTAATAAAATGGTAAATTGCCTGATTCATGTCTAATCGTGCAATTGGAGGCAAAACGCCTTGAGCATCTGCAGTTAGGAATACAATATTTTTTGGTTGAGAATAAACCATTTTTTCAGGCACTGCATTTGGGATATATTCCAAAGGATATGAAAGACGTGTGTTTTCAGTGATTCTTTCATTATCAAGGTCTATTTCGCGAGAAGCAGGATCATAAATTACATTTTCAAGAATAGTTCCGAATTTATAAGTACAGGCATGAATTTCAGGTTCGGCTTCTGCATTCAATCTTATTGCTTTTGCATAGCAACCAGCTTCAAAGTTAAATACTGCATCATCGCTCCAACCATGCTCATCATCGCCAATCAAACTGCGTTTCGGATCTGCGGAAAGTGTTGTTTTTCCTGTACCACTTAATCCGAAAAATAATGCAACATCTTTTTCATTTCCAACGTTTGCAGAGCAATGCATTGCCATTACATCTTGCAAAGGCATCAAATAATTCATGATAGTGAAAATGGTTTTCTTTATTTCACCGGCATACTCGCTATTAGCAATTATTGCAAGTCTTTGCTCAAAATTTATAACGATGGCAGTTTCACTAATTGTTCCGTCAATTCTTGGATCCAACTTGAATTTTGGAGCCACCATAACTGTAAAATCGGGGATGAATTGCTTTAGTTTTGCTAAATCATTTTCGGCAATCAGCATATTTCGTGCAAAATGAGAACTCCATGCTTTATCGGAAATAACTCTTACGGGTAATCTGTATTCAGGATGCGCACCTGCATATAAATCCTGAACAAAAAGCTCTTCACCTTGCCAATAGGCTTGTAATCTGGCGAAAAGGCCATTGAAT
>CAZTST010000320.1:0-3307 GCA_964616585.1 uncultured Draconibacterium sp. | reverse complement strand
TAACTCCTTTGTCCTGAAAACAAACCATCATGCTATCTGTCTTACTTCTGGATTTGGATATAACAGCTTCTTTAATGATATTTACTTTATACTTTCTATTCTGAGATGCTTCTACCGTAGCGTTAACGCATTCTGCAGCATCCAATCCAACAATGTATAATTCATTTACTTTGTTTTTTTTAAGTATATCATCTAAATTAGTTTTTCTGAACGAGTCCTTGCCTGTCTTGACTACTTCCATATTTGAAACAATCTTCAAGCGTTTATCATATTGAACTTCAGGGCTTCCTTTTGCATATGAACTATTAATCAGATTTATAAAAGGATTATTTATCTCACTACGAATATAAACAACTGGATAGTTGTGCACTTCAAAACTATCAATCGCTTGGTTAATTTTCTGAATTAGAATTTCCGATTTTTCCTGAAGGCTCGGATAGATAGAGAGACTCCCTGTTATGACTTCTTGGATGTCAACAACTAAAAGGGCACAATTTTTATTACTATAATTTTGTATCGGCTGACCTTTAGATATAATTGACTCATTTTTGACTAAAAAAACTAAATTCACAACAACTATCAGTATAAAAAGAATTATTGTTCCAATAATTCCAAAGATGATTTTCTTTACAGTACCTTTTTTCATAGTCATTATTATTATATGATTAAACATGAAATTCTTACTTCGCGACCTGTTTCTGCCTGACCGCTAACTTAAAAATAAACGCAATTACCCATATTTCACTTTTTTAATAAATTGTATCAATAATTAAATCACGGTTCTTAAAACACATAAACGCTTTGAATTGTTTTTTTACCGTCAAATCTATTCTTGAAATCATTTTCAGGATGTAAAGCGTTTATTCTACATACTCAAAATTACAAAAGATCTTATTACATTCACAAAATGTGCTATTTAATTATATTTTTAGAAGATCCGAACATAAAGAAAGAGGGTTAAAACAGTGTGTCTTGATAAATGTCTTTAAAAGCTATTTATCACTATGTCAATGTTGTATTTTTCTTTACTTTTGCTCTCCAAATTTTTACATATGATCGAAATAATTGATAAAGTAACGAATTCTGAAGTTTTAGAAAGAGCAGTTAAGCGTTACCGCGAAAAAGGTATTATTCTTCCAACCTTTAAGCAGATGGAAAATCCATCACTTATTCCGGATAAAATTGTTAAGCAATTAAAAAACATAGGTTTACAGGAGAATCATCCTTTAAATTTATTCCGAATTACCTGGAAAAATGAACCTAAAGATTTTGGCGGAGGTTTTGGAAAAGTAAATTATCTTGAAATTCCAAAAGAGATTAGCGGTATTGATGCTAAGATTGTTATGATTTTAGGAAAATATTTTCCAACCGGTGCGCATAAAGTTGGCGCAGCTTATGGTTGTTTAACGCCACGGATTATTACAGGTCAATTCGATCCAACGTATCATAAAGCTGTTTGGCCATCAACCGGAAATTATTGTCGCGGTGGTGCCTTTGATTCTTTTTTGATGGATGTTACTGCAGTTGCTATTTTGCCGGAAGAAATGAGCAAAGAGCGTTTTACATGGTTAAAAGATATTGGTGCTGAGGTAATTGCAACTCCCGGCTGTGAATCTAATGTGAAAGAGATATATGATAAATGTTGGGAAATCCATCGCACACGAAAGGATGCGGTTATTTTCAATCAATTTGATGAATTTGGTAATTCTGCCTGGCATTATAATGTTACCGGGAAGGCAATTCAGGAAGTTTATGATGGGTTAAAATCTGAAAACTCCAGATTTTCTGCATATATTTCTGCTACCGGTTCGGCCGGGACAATTGCTGCAGGAGATTTTCTGCGCACATTAAACCCACATATACAGGTTGTTGCCTCAGAAGCGCTCCAATGTCCAACATTGTTGAGAAATGGTTTTGGTGGTCATCGTATTGAAGGAATTGGCGATAAGCATGTGCCTTGGATTCACAACGTTAAAAATACAAATGTTGTTACTGCCATTGACGATGAACACACAATGCGTTTACTTAGTTTGTTCAATGAAAAAGAAGGAAAGGCATATTTGAAATCTAAAGGTGTTGATTCTGAATTGATTGAAAAATTATATTTGTTGGGAATTAGCAGTATTGGTAATCTGTTATCGGCCATTAAAACTGCTAAGTATTTTGAATACGATAAAGATGATGTAATTTTTACGATTGCCACCGATTCGGCTGAAATGTACGAAAGCCGTATCGAAGAACAGCGAATTCAAAAAGGTGCTTACAGTCAATTGCAGGCAGCTTTGGATTATGAAAGCGTTTTAAAAGAGCAGTCTGCCGATAATATGAAAGAATTAAATTATCAGGATCAAAAAGCTATTCATAATTTAAAATATTTCACTTGGATTGAGCAACAAGCTAAACCTTTGGAAGAATTGAATCAGATGTGGTACGATAAACAAATATGGGATAAATTATTTCACCAAACTGAGCGTTGGGATGAGCTAATTGAAGATTTTAACGATAGGACAGGATTATTGAAGTAATTCTTCTTATCGACGCATAATTCCAAAGAAAAGGATGCGTACAACATAGTCGATTCGCTTTTCCAGATTACGTTTTTCGCCTTTTATTAAAAGCGGAGTTTCCAGGCCTTTTATAGCCGTAACTAGTGCTATTGCAGCTAATTCAGGATCTTGAATCGAGAATTCACGGCTTTTCACACCTTCAATCAAGATGTTTTGAAGTATGCTTATCTCTCTAGAATGATATTTGTTTCGCAACTCCATAATGAAGTCTAACTGATGCAATGATTCGTTTTTCATTACTTCATAAAAATTATTTAATTCACGAATCTTATTTAGCCGCGTAACAACGTACAACTTGAATTTCTCGCTGGCTGGAACAGATTGCTCAATTTGACTTAAAATATTATCAAATAGCATATTAGATTCGGCATCAACAACAGCTTCGTAAATTTCTTCCTTGCTTTTGAAATAATAATAGATTGAGCTTTTACCTTTTCTTGCGCCAACAGCAATATCGTCCATTGTGGTTTTTTTATAACCAAAGCGACTAAATACATCGCGAGCAACTTCGATAATTAATTCTTTGACTTTTAGTTTATTGGCCATTTCATTCAATTTTTCGACTAATGGAATTTTAAAGTCCAAAAATACGAATCTATTAATCTAAATCAAAGCATTTTCGAATAAATATTAATGATAAATTATTTACCAATAAAGTGATCTAAATTAGTAGCAATACTTATATAATTTGGCGAAGCAACAAGATGCTGAGAATTTCGAGCGTAATTAATCTGAAATTT
>CAZTST010000319.1:0-3326 GCA_964616585.1 uncultured Draconibacterium sp. | reverse complement strand
ATAGGTGGTGCAATAGGTGGTGCAATAGGTGGTGCAATAGGTGGTGCAATTGATTTATTAACTGATAGACAAAAAGAAGTGCTTGGTCTTATAATTAGTAATAATAGGATTACCTATAAGGAAATTGCCGAAAAGCTTTCGATAAATGAGTCAGCTGTTGCTGATCATATTAAAGCTTTAAAAAACAAAGGAATAATTAAAAGAGATGGAGGAACAAGAGGTCATTGGATAATAATTCGCACAAATGAATAGCTAACAAAATCAGCTTTAATACCTACAAAAACGAAATTTATCATCTTCAAGCTAAAATAGACAAACAGATAAAGAAATCGACCAAATGGTTTATACATTGTATGGGTTAACGGAGGAGGATATTGCTATTGTTGAGAATTCGGTAATAAATAGATTTATTTGACATAGCTTATAAATCCGCTCGTGCGCGTTTGGCTTCGCCGAGCTCGTAAACTCGGTTGAAACGCGTGCCGTCAAACCATTCTGTTTATCTTAAAAAGGAAAAAAATTCTAAATTTAAAAAAATCTGGCCGTAGCAGTGATACGATGACTTTGAGTCATCGTATCACTTGATAAAATCACCAAAACCACCCTACATTTCCACTACCGTAATCCCGTGTCCACCTCTTTCGATATGCTCATCGTAATAACGATTAACATCGCGATTTGCACGAAGGTATTCCTGAATTGTTTGTCGCAGTGCACCTGTTCCTTTTCCATGCAAAATATGTACTTGATGAACTCCCAGCAAGATTGCATCATCCAGAAAACGTTGGATTAGCATAATTGCTTCTTCGGCTCGCTGGCCGCGAACATCAATATTTGAATTAAAATCGCCGGCTTTTTCTGAAATCCCTTGAGCAATATTACTGCTTGATTTTTCGCTTGATTTATTAATCTTCCGCTCTTGTGATTTGCTTACTTTTTCCAATCGATCTAATTCAATAAACATTTGAGTTGTACTAAAATCGACTTTTGCCTTTTTTCCTTTAATCTGAGCAATAGTACCGGCAGTATTTTGTCCGCTAACAATCACCAAATCACCTGCTTTCAATTCGGAAGTATTTGTCTTTTCCTTTTTAACTTTTTGATTTGCAATCTGCTTTTTTGCAAATTCGTGACGACTTATTTCTTTTATATTCGCCTCATTATCAAGTTTTTCGATTTGCTGTTCAATCTCTTTACGTAGTTTCTGTGTCTTGTTTTTCTCAGCTGCGCTTTCTTTAATTTCCTTAATTGTTTTCTCAATCAAGCGATTAGATTGCTTTAATATTTCTTTAGATTCTTTTGTTGCTTCAACTAATATGGTTTTCTTTTGTTTCTCTAAATCAGCATATAAAGTTTGATATTTTTCTAATGTTTCAGCCAAATGCTCATCCATTAAACTAATTTGTTGCTGCTTTTTCTCAAGCGTTTTTTTATCTACTTCTAATTGCTGCAATTGCTCTTCAAAATCAAGTTGTCTGCGGTCTGCTTTTTCATCAATTTTCTTCAATAACGATTTAGAAAAACCTATTTTACGGGCAATTTCTATCGTAAAAGAACTTCCCGGTCTTCCCGTAATCAGTCTGTAAAGAGGACTCATTTTATTGGTATCGAATAACATAGCTCCATTTACCATTCCGTTTTCATTGGTGGGTAAAAGTTTCAGATTGGCATAATGAGTTGTGATAACACCAAATGCTTTTTTCTCATTCAATTCCTCCAAAATTGCTTCGGCAATTGCGCCACCCAAAATTGGTTCAGTTCCACTGCCAAATTCATCAATCAGGAATAAAGTTTTATCGTTTGCATTAGCAAGAAAATGATGCATATTTAATAAATGCGAACTATATGTACTAAGGTCATTTTCAATTGATTGCTCATCACCTATATCGATAAAAAATCGTTTAAAAATGCCTGTTATCGAACTAGATTTTAAAGGAATCAAAAGACCATTCTGAAGCATATATTGCAGCAATCCTACAGTTTTAAGTGCAACCGATTTACCGCCGGCATTAGGGCCGGAAATAATTAAAATGCGTTGTTCGCTGTGCAAATGTATATCGAGAGGCTCCACTTCTTTTCCCTGCGATTTATGCGAAAGATAAAGCAAAGGATGCCTTGCCTGAAACCATTCAATTTCGGCTTCCTCACGTAAATCGGGTTTAACTGCCTTAAGTTGAATTGATAAACGAGCTTTGGCAATGATAAAATCTATTAATCCCAAAAAACGATATGCTTCTACGAGAGAATCGATTGATGGGCGCAAAAAATCAGCGAAAGCTATAAGAATGCGTAGTATTTCTCGTCTTTCTTCTGCTTCAAGTTCTATAATTTTATTGTTTATAAGTAAAACTTTATCAGGCTCAACATAAACAGTTTGACCAGTGGCAGATTCATCGTGAACTACTCCACGAATCTGGCGTTTATATGCAGCATTTAATGGAATTACTAACCGACCGTTTCGCATGGTCGCTTCTACATTTTCGTTAGTCCATCCGGCTTTTTTTGCCTGACGCAAACTTTCATTTATTGATTTTTCAGATTGACGAAGAGCCGTTTTAATTTCGGTTCTGATTGCAAACAATTTTTCTGAAGCAGAATCGCGTATGTTTCCTTTTTCATCTAAAATAGCATCTATTTGCCTAATTATTAAAGGATTAATTTCCAAACCTGAACTTAGATTATAAAGGAATTGATAATCAAGTTGGCGATTTTCGAAGAATAAAAGCAAATTGCTTATTATATTCAAGGACGATTTTAAATCGAAAAAACGCTCAGTTTTTAAATAGCTGCCGGCAAGTCGAATTCGATTTAAATCTGGTCGCAAATCGAAATAATCCTGAGTTGGAATTCCAAGATCGCCCAGCAAAATCCTTTGCATTTCTTCGGTTTGATTCAACCACAATTCTATAGATGAAAAGGATGTACTAAAGCTTAATTTGCTTACCCATTGCCGACCCATATCGCCGATACAATTCTGCGTGAGTAATTCCCTGATTTTGGTGAATCCTATCTTTTCTTCAAACTGCGGTGGATAAATCATTTAGCAAATTAGCACATTATTCAGCTTGCTTCAGCAGTCAAATCCTCTTCCAAACGCAAGTTATCGATGATAAAGTTTTGTCGTTCCATAGTGTTTTTACCCATATAAAACTCAAGTAAATCACTTATTGCAGAATCTCCACGCAAAATAACAGGATCTAAACGAATATCAGATCCAATAAAGTATTTAAACTCATCGGGCGATATTTCTCCTAAACCTTTAAATCGTGTAATTTCAGGATTTACTCCTAATTTTTGAATGGCAGCTTGCTTTTCATTTGGAGAAT
>CAZTST010000318.1:0-3353 GCA_964616585.1 uncultured Draconibacterium sp. | reverse complement strand
TGAAAAAATAGATGTTAAATATTTTTTAAATATTTGTTATTTAATTGAAAAAATATGTAATTTAGCAGCGCGTTAATTTTAAGTGGGAATAATAATTGGCTCCCAATCATTGATTTGATTGGGAGTTTTTTTATATTTGCTAAAAGGCAGAGTTTATGGAGCATTTGGAGCAAATTAAAAATCTTTACTTAGGTTGGAAAAAGAATATCCCAAATAAGATTGAAGCTCTGGTTAATAATTCCGCCTCATCGAGACTGTATTTTCGTATTTATTTCAATTCAGAAACATATATTGGCGTTTATAACTCTGATATTAAGGAGAATAAAGCTTTTTTTCATTTTACTGATATTTTTAGAACCGGAAGAGTTCAAGTACCCGAACTTCTATTTGTGGATACTAATGAAATGTATTATTTGATAGAAGATTTAGGTGATATTAACCTTTTGAGTTTGCTTAAATCTGAAGGCGAATCTTTAAATCTTAAGATATTTTATAAAAAGGCTTTGGAACAGCTTTTACAAATGCAATTATATGGCGGTGTGCATATTAATTTTGAAAAATTTGCATATCCACGTGCCGAATTCGATAGTCAATCTGTTTTATGGGATTTGAATTATTTCAAATACTATTTTTTAAAAGTTAATGATTTAGCATTTGATGAACAATTGTTGGAGAATGATTTTCGATATTTGGCTGATGAGTTAAGCAGACAAAAGTATATTGCATTTATGTTTCGCGATTTTCAAGCTAGAAATATCCATCTGCGTTCAAATAAAGTATGGCTGATTGATTATCAAGGTGGGAGAAAAGGTCCAATGCTTTACGATTTGGCATCTTTACTATTTCAGGCATCTGCTCAATTGAGTACTGAATTTAAGGAAGAGTTAAAGAAATTTTATTTTACGGAATTAACAAAGAAATATTCAATTAGTATTTCCGAATTTGAAGAAAAACTTGCTTCAATGGTTTTTATTAGAATTATTCAAACTCTTGGAACATATGGCTTTAGAGGTTTAATTGAAAAGAAAACCTATTTTATTGAAAGCATTCCTTCAGCATTAAAAAATTTGGATGAGCTTCTTCAAAATCAACATCTTATATTAGAAATACCTTATTTTATTGGTTTATTGAATCAATTAATCCAAATAAAATCTAAATTTGTGTATAAATAAGAATGTATGTTGACAGTTACCATTACCAGTTTTTCATTTTTGTATGGCCCTTTTCCTGAAGATGAAAGCGGAAATGGAGGTGGTTTTATTTTCGATTGTCGTGCACTACCAAATCCAGGTCGATATGAGGAATTTCAAAGATTATCGGGGAAAGATTTAGCTGTTAGTCAGTTTTTAGATAAAGAAATTGACGTTGCAAACTTTTTAGAATCTGTTTTTAAAATTGTTTCTCTATCTGTAAAAAATTATCAAAAAAGAGGTTTTACAAATTTGTTGGTAAATTTTGGATGTACCGGAGGCCAACATCGTTCTGTATATGCTGCCGAACGTCTTGTTCAGCATTTAAATGACCATTTCGACACAAATATTAATTTAGTTCATTTACGCGAAGAAGTTTGGAGGTAATTTGGAGGATAAAGAAATACTTGATATCGATTATGCTTATAAAAAGAAGCAGACTTTGAAATTTAATTTCTGGATTATTTTTGGTTCCTGGTTGCCTTTTGCTTTTATTGCTATTTTCTCTAATTCTTTAACGCTTATTGCTCAGATGATTATGGGTGCAGCTCAAAGTATATCTGTTTTCTTAAGCTGGATGACTACCAGACACTCTTTCAAAAAACAGGAAGATTTGCCAAAAGCCGAACGATTGAATGCTCATTTTATGATATTTGTGTTTTTAATTTCTTTTTTTATCGTTATTGGTATGGCTATTGACAGACTTGTACTACCAAGAGATATAAAGGAAGATTTTGCCCTTTTTGCGCTTGTTGTGAATAGTTTTGCTCTGGTTGTAAACTTTATGCAGTGGCGAAATAATTTAGAATTATCTAAGCAGTTTACATCATTGGTTATGGAAAGTCAACTTTCGCTGTTTTTTATTAAATTTTTTACAGTTCTTACGGTTGAAATTTCTCTGTCGCTTTATTTTATTCTTGAAGGAAAAGGTATTCATGCCTATGTTGATACTCTTTTTAGTTTTGCACTTGCATTTTTAATATTGTTTTCTACTTTTCAATTATTTCGAAAATCGATTGGGAAGGAATAAAAATACACTACGAATTTTCCATTAAAGTTTTTGTTACAACTCAATAGTTTATTTTTCCCGCAGATAACGGAGATTACCGCTATTATTTTTCTGCGTTTATCTGCGTAATCTGTGGGAAATTTTACTATAAACAAAATAATTTATATTATTCTATTTCAAATGCTTAAACAAGAAATTTGTCATTTTTGTATAAAGGTTTAACGATGTATTTTTCCCTGTATAAATCCCATGGTTGCTATTAGGATAAATCATCAATTCAAATTGCTTATTTGCAGCAACTAAAGCCGTTATTAAATCATAAGTATTTTGAGTATGAACATTATCATCGGCATCGCCATGCATCAATAAAAAGTTTCCTTTTAATTTTTCAACATGATTGATAGGCGAATTATCGTCGTAACCATCTGCATTTTCTTGTGGAGTACGCATAAAACGCTCAGTATAAATATTATCGTAATAACGCCAATTGCTTACAGGAGCAACGGCAACGCTTGTAGTAAAAACATCGGCACCTTTGGTTATAGCTAATGCGCTCATATAACCGCCATAGCTCCAGCCAAACATTGCGATTTTGTTTTCGTTAACATAAGGCAAACTGGCCATATATTTTGCCGCTTCAATCTGATCCTGGATTTCGTATTTGCCCAATTGCAGATAAGTCATTTTTTTAAATTCTTCGCCTCTGAATCCTGTCCCTCGATTATCAACAGAAACAATAATAATATCGTTTTGAGCTAACATTTGGAACCAAGCATCGCGACTTCCTCCCCAACGGTTTTGAACTGTTTGAGAGCCCGGTCCACCATAGACATAGAACAAAACTGAATATTTTTTGTTTTTATCAAAATTTGGAGGAAGAATCTGCATTGCATTCAATTCAATATTTTCTGATGTTGTGATTTTGAAAAAACTTTTATTAACAAATCCAAACTCAATAGTTGTCTTTACTAATTCATCATTATCTTGTAATTGCTTGATTAATTGCCCTTTACTATTTTTAAGATAATAAACTGCAGGATTGTTGGCATCACTCCAATTAGAAATATAATAATTAAAGTTAGAGCTGAAATTAAGCTGATTCCAGCCTGTTTTTGTTTCAATAGATGATAATTTACCTTTCAAATCAACACTAT
>CAZTST010000317.1:0-3385 GCA_964616585.1 uncultured Draconibacterium sp. | reverse complement strand
ACCGGCAAGCTCAACAAAGCCGACTGCAAAGCCATATGCTCCTTCTCATTCCCCGAAGCAATCGACAACGCAACCTCAAGCCCTTCAAGCTTCCCTTTAAGCTTACTTTCAAGTTCCTTCTTCAACTGAATCAACGGCTTCTCTGCATCAAACTCAACAAAATCAAACGGAACATCGTGAACAGTAAACTCCTTGGCAAAAGATGGACCAATAATAATAATCTTTTCCCATTCTCCTTTATTCATCAACCCAGCAACCTGTCCCCAAGTCCCTTTCCCAGTAGATAACAATGCAACTAATTCCATAATCAAAAGTATAACCCCAAGTATTTAATCATTATTGTGATTAAGTATTCCCCAAAAATTAATAAACAAAATATAACTCTAAAATTTATGGAAGGCGTAACTCATCAATATAAAGAAAGAGGAGAAACTATCATCGGCTGTATGGATAAAAAAACCTTTTGCGAAAGTCTAGCTCATCGTTACAGTTGTGGATACGATGCAATACGTAAAAAAACCACAAATGTATCAAATGGACCTTTCGCCGTAATAGCCCTAAACAGCGAAGGTAGTTTACTTATCATTCGAGATGGCGAACCCAGTTTATTAGAATCAGAAGTTTTATGACCCACCAGGGGCACCTAATGGGTAAATCAAAATAATGTATATTTATCAAACTTGCAGCGTAAGTTTTATGGCTCACCAGAGACACCTACGGGGTAAACCAAAACAATATCCGTTTAGGAAACTTGCGTAGTAAGTTTTATAAACCAAAATTTCGCTAGTCTATTACTACTGTTAGTAGTAGACAATATAATTGTCGACCCAAAATTCTAACAGTTTAAAGTATCAATGGAAATCAAACAAGCATTAACAGAACTAAGGAACGAAAAGAAACGTAAATTCGTTCAAACCGTAGACTTAGTCATGAACCTAAAAAATTTCGACGTCAGAAAAGAAGCTCTAAACACATTCGTTAACGTCCCACATTCTGGAGAGAAAAAACTAGCAGCATTCTTAACAAAAAGATCGAAACTTATCACCACAATCACCGAAGAAGATTTTGTCAAATACAAAGACACAAAAGACATAAAAAAATTAGCAAAAAAATACGACGCATTCATCGCAGTAGCTCCAATGATGAGTAAGATAGCTACGAAGTTCGGTCGTGTCTTCGGACCAATGAACCGTATGCCTTCCCCTCTAGCCGGAATCATTCCAAAAGAAGACGACGAAATGATCAAAACCATGATTGAAAAAATGCATAAATCTATCAGAGTAAAAAATAAAGAAATGGCAATCAAGCTACCAGTAGGAAAAGAAAGTATGGGCAACGACGAATTAACAGAAAACATTCAGTCTATAATTAAAGGATTAGAAAAGAAATTACCAAGAGGAAAAGACAATATCAAAGAAGTCCTAATTAAATTCACAATGACTAAGGCTATCAAAGTCGACTATTAATATGGAAGATAAAACGACAGCTCACGTTTCTGATGCTAAGAAAACAAAAGTTAAAGAACTAGCCAAAAAGATGAAAATGAAAACCGTCATGGTCATTTCCGTCAAAGGTTTGCCTTCAGCTCAATTCCAAGATATTAAGAAAAAGTTAAGGAGCAAAGCAACCATTCAGGTCGTAAAGAAGAGTTTGATTAATTTTGCCCTAGACCACTGCGGAATTAAAGAATTACACGGATTGGTAAAATATGTAGACGACTCTACCGCAATGTTATTTAGCGATACTGACGCATTTGAAATCTCAGCAATTCTTGCAGACCAGAAGAGCCCATCAAAAGCTAAGCCAGGTCAAATTGCTCCTTTCGATATTGAAGTTAAAGCGGGCCCTACAGACCTTATTCCAGGACCAGATATTTCCGCTCTAAGTGCAGTCGGTCTTGTGCCAAAAGTTGAAAACGGAAAGATTTCAGTTATGAAAAACAAGATTATAACTAAAGAAGGAATCGCTATTACTGACGCAGTTGCGTCCATAATGACAAAATTGGGCATAATTCCTTTCGAAGTTGGAATCGACCCTATCGCTGCTTTCGACGGGGAAGCCAAAAAGGTTTACGTAAATATTAAGATCGACAAAGAAGGTTTCATGGAAACATTACTATACGATTTCGGACGAGCATTCCCTTTTGCGGTTGAAATTGCTTATCCAACAACAGAAACAATCGATTTCTTAATTGGAAAGGCAAACACTCACGAAAAAACAATTACCAGAGTAATAAATGGAGAGCCAGAGCCAGTAGCCCAAATCATTTCAGAAACAAAACCTGAAGTTCAAAAAGAAATTAAAGAGGAGGCACCAGCAGAATCCGCAGCGGGTCTTGCTAGTTTATTCGGATAATGAACATTCTTAATACTCAACTAATTAAATTAGGTGGGAATCAATAAAATGGAATACATATATGCGGCACTTTTGTTGCACAAGGTTGGAAAGGATATCAACGAAGATAACTTAAAGAAAGTTATCGCAGCTACCGGCGCTGAAGTCGACGAGGCTAAGGTTAAGGTAATGGTTGCGTCTTTGAAAGGCGTAGATATCGCAGACAAGCTTGCACATGCGTCTATTACAACGGCTCCGGCAGCAGCAAGCGCACCAGTAGCAGAAGTGGAAGAAAAGAAAGAAGAACCAAGGGCTGAAGCAGCTGAAGGTTTGGCTTCATTATTCGGATAAAGTTCATAACTGAATTTATTAGAAGCAGTGAAGTCTGGTTAGACTCTCTGCTTGAACGAGAAATGAAGCCGTTTATAGCGGTCGCACTTCTCAATAATTATCCTGAAAAATGAAGCACTTATAGATGTGCCAATTAAAATTATTCTAACCAATCTTCTTAACCAGAACCGCCCCGATAACAGCCCCAATCAAATTAAAAACCAAATCCAGTGCCGTATTATAATATCCACCAACAGCCTCACCAGCATCAGCGAAAACAACCATTCCAAATTCAATCACCTCATTCAAAAGACCAATTCCCACAGCCACAAGAATCGTAAGCACCACAATTGCATTACCTTGGTTTTTCTTAAAATGCTTCTTCAAAATAAAATAAATCAAAATGGCAAATGCAACATAACAATAAGCGTGAATAAGTTGGTCATATTTCAAAATAACAAACTCACCACCACCGTTAAAAATCGGAATCAAAATTAAATCATACAACCTCACACCCCGAATATAAGCAGCTCCGCCCAAAATATGCGACGCAATCCAAATTCCAAACAACCAGATAGAATAAGCGGGAAAATTATAATGCTTATCCGCAAAAAGAATCAAATAATACAAAAGCCCAACAACAACAGTATATCCTATAAACTCATAATTTCCAGACAGAATAAAATAAAAAATAGATGCAATCAAAAACAAATAAATTGCC
>CAZTST010000316.1:0-3388 GCA_964616585.1 uncultured Draconibacterium sp. | reverse complement strand
GGAAAGGTATATATTGCTTTGCATAAACCACAACTTGCATTTTCTTTTTTTGAGCAGGCAGAAGAAGTATTTATTGAAATTGGTTCGAGAAAAGATTTGGCCGATATTTTTCAAAAATACGCTCAGGCATATGGCGATATTGGTAACGATTCGTTAACAATTTACTACATAAAAAAGAGCATCGAAATAGCGGAAGAACTCGACCTGAAAAAAATGCAATTTGAGAATCACAAATTCCTATCAGAATTTTATGAAAAAAAGGCAGATTACAAAAATGCTTTAGCTCATCAAAAAATTTATCGCCAAATAAACGATGCTATTTTTAATCAAATAGCTCTTGATAAAACATCCTATCTAACTATTAAACTGGAAAAAGAAGCTCAAGGAAAAGAGTTGGCCGATTTACAGCATGCTCAGGAAGTGCTTAGCTATCAAAATAGAATTAAAGATTATTTGATTTATTTTGTGTCTTTGATTTTTATTATTTTGGCCATTTCATTTTATTTACGCTTTACAGCCAGTAAACGAGCAACTGCTCGCTTAAACGATCAATATCAAGCTGTACTCGAAAGTGAAGAAAAAATTAAAGCTCTTTTCGATGCATCGCACGATATAGTTCTTTTAGTTGAAATAAATGGATTAATTGTTTCTGCTAATGCAAAAGCTGAATTAACATTACGCGATGGTAGTCAATTGGTTGGATATGATTTTAAAGAAATAACCCAACCCTTTTTTGAAGATCAATTTAATCCTTATATCGAATGGGTTTTAAAAAACAAAACAAGTCGTGGTTTTAGCTTAATATCGTCTGCAAAAAGAACTTACGAAATAACTGTTAGCCCTGTATTTAAACGAGAATTTGAGGTTAGCGGGTTAGCCGTTTATATACAAGATGTTACTGATGTTTTGGCTGCTCATAATGAGAAAAAAAGACTTGAAGAACAATTGTTTCAAGTTCAAAAATTAGAATCAATTGGTACAATGGCTGGCGGTGTTGCTCACGATTTTAATAACTATTTAGGAACTATTTTAGGATATGGAAGCATGGGTTTCGATGATTCTATCGAAGGAACTGCGGCAAAACGTTATTTTCATCAAATAAAAACAGCTGCTAAATCGGCTCAACATACTGTGCAAAAAATTCTAACTTTTAGCCGCAAAGACGAAAGTAAAAAAATTAGTCGGGTAAATTTAGTTGAAGTAGCTAAAGAAGCTTTGGATATGGTTGAGCCTTCAAGACCACAAGAGATTCATTTACAGTTTGTTTTTAGCTCTGAGTCAATAGAAATATTAGGAGATGCAATAGAAATGCAACAGGTTTTTATTAATCTGTTTAACAATGCTTTTCATGCTATGCATGGAGTAAAGAATGGTAAACTGGAGTGCAGAATTAGCAATTCCATCTTTAAAGCTGACCATTCATCTATAGTGCAAAAATTTAATAATAATATTGCCGGTATTTGTGTAAGCGATGAAGGTATGGGAATGACAGAGCAAGTAGTAAAACGAGTTTTTGAGCCTTTTTTTACTACGAAAAATGTTGGCAGCGGAACTGGTTTAGGATTATCAGTTGTTCACGGAATTATTAAAAATCATTTGGGCGAATTGCATGTGGAATCAAAATTGGGAGAGGGTTCTGCATTTTATGTTTATTTGCCTGCAATTTCATAAAAACAAAGAGAAAAATGCAAAAGAAAATCTTAGTAATCGATGATGATGCTCAGTTTAGAGCTATGATTGTTGAAATGTTAGAGAGAAAAGAATATACTGTTTTTGCTGCTGAAGATGGCGAAGAAGGCATTAAAATTTGGCAGGATCTGAGTCCTGATATGGTTATTACCGATATAATTATGCCAAATAAAGAAGGTATTGAAACCATTTTGGAATTGAAACGCAAAAATAAGGATGTAAAAATAATTGCTATTTCCGGTGGCGGACGAACTAATGCTCAAGATAATTTACGTTCGGCTAAGTATCTTGGTGCTTCACTCACTTTGGCAAAACCTTTTGAAAGTACAGAATTGTTAGATGCAGTACAAAAACTGATTGGGAATTAACAAATAAAATAACAAGCCATGAATCAACCATTTATTATACACTATCAAAGTTTTATTAAGCTTCGTTATTCTTTTATTATTATCATTTTTAGCTTATTTATTGCCACAAGTATTGCGCAAACTTTTTATTTTCCAGACCAAAATTGGGAATCGAAAACAGCAAAAGATGTAGATTTAAATGAGAATATTATTGATGGTGCAGTAGAATTTGCCATACAAAATGAATATTCAGGCTCAAAAGATTTGCGTATTGCTATTTATGAAGGATTTAAGAACGAACCTTTTATCGATATTTTAGGACCCACAAAACACAGAGGAAGTTCTTCTGGAATGATTATCAAAAACGGATATATTATTGCTCAATGGGGCGATTTAAATAGAGTTGATATGACTTTTAGCGTTACCAAAAGTTATTTATCAACTATTTTTGGATTAGCTTTGGATAAAGGACTTATTGCCAATGTTAACGATAAAGTAAATGATTATGTTTGGGACGATACTTTTGATGGAAGGCATAATTCAAAAATTCAGTGGAATCATCTTTTAAATCAATCATCCGATTGGTCAGGCACTTTATTTGGACAACACGATTGGGCAGACAGGCCACCTGCAAAAGGTGATATTGACGATTGGAAAAATAGAAAACTAAATGAGCCTGGAACAGTTTATGAATATAATGATGTTCGCGTAAATATAGCTTCTTATGCACTATTGCAAGTTTGGCGAAAACCTTTGCCTCAGGTACTGAAAGAGAAAATTATGGATCCAATAGGAGCGAGTACAACCTGGCGTTGGAATGGATATGAAAATAGTTGGATTACAATAGATGGACTTTCTATTCAGTCCGTTAGCGGTGGCGGGCATTCCGGTGGTGGAATGTTTATCAATACTTTTGATCAGGCTAGATTTGGATATTTGTTTTTGCGTAACGGAAATTGGAATAGCAAACAACTTATTTCTGAGGAATGGGTTAAGGCTATTCAGCAACCTTCGCCGGCAAATCAAAATTATGGATTTATGTGGTGGCTAAACAAAGGCGACAGAAAAATGGAAGCTGTTCCGGAGGATGTGTTTTATGGGGCCGGTTTTGGTGGAAATTACGTAGTTATCGATCAAAAAAACGACCTTTTGATTGTAACTCGATGGTTGGAGCCATCAAAATTGGGTGAATTTCTTAAACAAGTTTATCAAGCATTAGATTGATTTGAATTAATCTAAAAAAAAATGCCATTCGTTAATTGTCGGATGGCATTTTTGTTTTGTATCATTTCTCGGTTTTAATGGAATAAGTATTAATCAATATCTATATATCTGAATATAAACATATTAAC
>CAZTST010000315.1:0-3453 GCA_964616585.1 uncultured Draconibacterium sp. | reverse complement strand
TTCTTCAAACTGTTGTTAGAAATCTTACATCAAACGCAGTGAAATTTACACCCAGAGGAGGCATAATTACTATTGATGTTGAGCTAAACAAAATTAAAACCTTTATAATATCTATCAAAGATTCCGGTATTGGAATGAACCAGTCTATGGTTGAAAATTTATTTAATTTTAATACTCAAACTAGTAGAAAAGGCACTGAAAATGAAACAAGTACAGGCCTTGGTCTTGTTTTGTGTAAAATGCTTGTAGAAAAACACAACGGAAGAATCTGGGTTGAAAGTGAAGAAGATAAAGGCTCAATATTTTATGTTGCATTTCCACATAATTCCGAATCGGAAGAAAAATC
Organism: uncultured Draconibacterium sp.; assembly: GCA_964616585.1. Classification (GTDB taxonomy): domain Bacteria; phylum Bacteroidota; class Bacteroidia; order Bacteroidales; family UBA12170; genus UBA12170. The sequence goes on along the minus strand of CAZTST010000315.1, from coordinate 3,107 downwards.
ATAGTCAAGGTATAATATTATTGCTTTGCTCAGAGCCACTTTAAAATCGAAAAAAAAATTATTAAATAATGCCGCTTAAATAGATTATCCTTTAAACATGTACATAATAAAATCACAAATATCTGTTGCTACTTCTGCTTTAGATTTTAATGGAAAATCAGTTTTTTTGAATGATTTATCAATTATTGAAATTTTATTTGTATCGTTCTGAAATCCTGCTCCAGCATCTTGTAAAGAGTTTAAAATGATGGCATCGCAATTTTTACTACGTAATTTTTTCTTGGCATTTTCAAGCTCATTGTTTGTTTCCAAAGCAAATCCAATTAAAATTTGATGCTTTTTTTGCAAACCTAAAGTTTTTAAAATATCAACCGTAGGTTCAAGCTCAATTTGATCAAAACCATCTTCTTTTTTGATTTTTTTGTGTTGAATATTTTTAGGTTTAAAATCGGCAACAGCAGCTGCCATAATTGCAATATCAGTTTGCTCGAATAAATTTTGGCAAATCTCAAACATTTGTTGAGCTGATTGTACTCCTAAACGTTGAATATTATAATTAGTAACTTTTTGGGAACTTGGACCACTAACTAATGTTACTTCTGCACCGCGATTGGCAAATTCATGCGCAATTGCATAACCCATTCTTCCACTAGAATAATTACCTATAAAACGTACCGGATCAATAGATTCGTAAGTTGGACCGGCAGTAATCAGGACTTTTTTTCCTGCAAAATCATCTTTTTTTTTAAAATGATTAATTATAATTTCCAGAATTTTCTCCGGTTCTTCCATTCGTCCTGCTCCACATAAACCACTTGCTAATTCGCCTGTTTGAGCTTCTATTAAATGATTACCGTAACTTAATAAAGTTTCAATATTTTTTTGTGTACTTGGATGAGAAAACATATCCAAATCCATTGCCGGAGCAAAATAAACAGGACATTTTGCTGAAAGATAAGTAGTTGTTAAAAGATTATCGGATTGCCCATGAGCCATTTTACTCATTGTGGAAGCAGAAAGTGGCGCGATAAGCATTAAATCGGCCCAAAGACCATATTCCACATGGCTGTTCCAGCTTCCATCGTTTTTATTGAAAGGTAAATGATAGGCCGGTTTCCCTGAAAGTGTAGCTAAAGTTAATTGGCTAACAAAATCGCGCGAAGCTTCAGTCATAATTACCTGAACATCAGCACCTTCCTTTTTAAGTAAACGAACAAGATATGGAATTTTATAAGCTGCAATGCTAGCTGTAACTCCAATTAGAATCTTTTTTCCCTTTAATTGCATAATAATAGAATAAAAAAAACTTCTTTACGGCTTCGCAAGATAGCGAAATCAACGTAAAGAAGTTCTATAAAATCAAAAAAAAGCTTAGTTCAAACTATCCAGATCATGTTCAGGATTTCTATAATAGATATTATCATCCATAAATTCCTGAATGGCAATCAATGTTGGTTTAGGCATTCTTTCGTAAAACTTTGCTAATTCTATTTGCTCTCTATTTTCGAAAACTTCTTCTAAATTATCAGTGGTGGACGCAAACTCCTCAATCTTATGATTTAATTCTTCTTTTATATCTTTTGAAATCTGATTGGCACGTTTTGATAAGATAGCAACAGTTTCATAAATATTTCCAGTGGAAGCATCAAAATCTTTCAATTTACGAGTTACGGCTTCGGTATCAGTTTTAATTTTCTTGTAATCCATCTTATGTTTATTTAATTTACTACAACTTTTTTTGTGATATAAGTAAATGCCACGGCATTCATTTTTTCTGCATCTTTAAGATATTTGCTTTCAGGAAATTGAGAGACAAAATCAACATAAGCCTCCGATGTTTCAGAAAAGCGCTCTTCTTGTCTCATTTTAATACTGTTAATGGCATATTCAAAATTAGACTTGATAATCATATACATAGCTTCTTCGTGGTATTCGCTTAATTGGTATTTTTTTATAAAAGCATTTAGAGCGGCTGTGGCTGCTTTATAATCGCTCATTTTCATATAGAGCTTAGCCATTTCATAAGCTTTCAATTCCAAGCGACTTTCCATTTCATCAATAATGTTTTTAGCCTCAGCTACTTTGTCGCTTTTGGGATATCGAACAGTAAACAACTTCATCGATTGAATTGCTTCAACCGTGGTTGTTTGGTCGAGGCTATAACGTGGAGAATCCAAATAATTTGAATAAGAACTCATAAAAAGAGCTTCTTCAGCTTTTTCTGTTTTAGGATAGCTTTGATAGTATCTATTGAAATAATAACTGGCTAAAATGTAATCGCGTTGGCCATAATGACACATTGCGTACATGAATTCTATTTTTTGTGCTTTATCAGTTCCTCTGTAAATAGGCGTAATCTGGTCGAGCAGTTGCAAAGTCTTATTGTACGATTCATCATCGAAAAATTCTATAGCCATGGCATATTTTTCTTCATAATCGTTGTTCTTGAGTAGTTTTTGATATCGCCCACAAGAACTCAATCCTATAAGAATCAGCACTAAAGTAATAAATGAAAGTCTGGTTTTAAACATTTTGCAAAAGTATATTTTTTCAGTCAATTAAAAAACAATTATTTTAAGGTGTTTATTTGGTATTTATTTTGCTAAATACCAGATAAACTATGCCTGTTTTATTAGCGCTTGCTAAGTTCCATTAAATTTTAGGATCAGCAAAAATCAAATGCTTGTTTTATGAAAATTTAACCATTTGTATCAAGGTAGAATAAATCGTTGCAGTATGTTTTGTCCATCCGAGAATTGCAGATTAACAAAATACAATCCGCTATTAAGGTTCTGTAAATCAATCTCTAGCTCGTTTATGTTTGTTTCATCAGAAAAAACCAACTGTCCCAAAACAGAATATATTTTTATTTGCATAATATTTATAGGGCTTATGATTTGTAGATTGCGATTTCGCACAGGATTAATAATCTTAATCTTTGAGAGTAAATCAGAACCTACTCCTGAATTTAAGTTTCTAAGTGAAAAATTATTTGTTTTTGAATCAAAATCAGCAATTAATTGATTGCTAATAGTTTTTGATTCGTAGCCTTCGGCAGAAAATTTTAAAGAATAGTTTCCGGCTTTTATCGGTCGATAATAATAGCC
>CAZTST010000314.1:0-3478 GCA_964616585.1 uncultured Draconibacterium sp. | reverse complement strand
AAATAAAAATATAATCTATTGCATTTGATTCTAGTAAACCCAGCAAATCCACTTCTTTAGGACGCATATATTTTATGTCCTTATCCAACAATTTTAATATGTTAGGGTTATTCTCTTTTAATGCAGTAAGCTGTGTAGTCATTACCGAACGATAGCCGCAGGGATCGGAATTAGGATCGGCGCGTCCGTAAATAACACGTGAATCGGCAAGAATTTCATGCCAATTTTCATTCGAAATTTGGTCTTTCAAATTTGCTTTTTCGGTGAAAGCAATTACCATTTCGTTCGCAGCAAAAGAAATATTCCATTCTGCATAATCAGGTATCAAAAAGCGATCAATAACCTCATAATCAGCCGAAGCCATAATATCGCAGGCTTTATTTAAATCAGTAATTTTTCTGGCACAGGCAACGCTTCCGGCTGCTTCGAGCAAAACATTGATGTTCGGATTTTCTTTTTCAAATTCTTCAGCAATCAACTTAATTGGAACAGATAATGAGCCTGCATGAAAAATTATTAAATCGCCATGCAGTCCATCAACCCGGCTATTCTTGTTTCTATTTTGACACGATTGGAAACTTATTGTAAGAGCTAGTATCCAGAGTAAAAATATCGTTTTTTTCATTTTGAATTTTCGTTATGCAAAAGTAAACATATCGCTTAAAAATACAACAAAAGCAATAAGAAAAAATAAGATAGAATTGATAATAGCAGGAAAAATTAGTTGTGCCTATTTTAAAAGAAAAGCCTTTAACTTCGCAAAAAAAAATCATGTCAAAAATACGCTTGGCAATAAATGGATTTGGCCGCATTGGTCGTGCCACATTCAGAAATCTGATTCTCAATGAAAATATTGAAGTTGTTGCTATTAACGATTTAACCGATACACAAACGCTGGCGCATCTGCTAAAATACGATACTGTGCATCGCTTATTGCAAGCCAATATTAGTTTTGATGAAAATCACCTGATCGTTAATAATTATAAAACGAAAGTGTTAAAGGAAAAAGAGCCTGAAAAACTTCCATGGAAGGATTTAAATATTGATATCGTTATCGAATCTACAGGTCTGTTTGCCAGCAAAATAGGAGCTGAAAAACATTTAAAAGCAGGAGCAAAAAAAGTAATTCTGTCGGCACCGGCAAAAGGAGAAGGTTGTAATGAAATTCCTTTTGTAGTTTTAGGAGTTAATAATGAAGTGATTGCTAAAGCTGGTCGAATTATTTCTAATGCAAGTTGTACAACTAACAATGTAGCGCCGCTGATTAAAATTTTAGATGAAAAATGGGGAATAGAAAAAGGTTTTATTACAACCGTACACAGTTATACTAAAGACCAGAATATTCTGGACGGGCCACATGCCGATTTACGCAGAGCACGAGCCGCTGCTGAAAATATTGTGCCAACTACAACAGGAGCGGCAAAAGCAATAACTAGAATTTTCCCGCATCTTGAAAAAAATATTGGAGGAGCAGGAATTCGCGTTCCGGTTCCCAATGGTTCGCTTACGGATTTAACCTGTACTCTTTTAAAACCTGCTTGTATCGATGAAATTAATGCGGCTTTTAAATTTGCTGCTGAAAATGAATTAAAAGGAATTTTAGAATATACCGAAGATCCTATTGTTTCACGAGATGTAATTGGAAATACGCATTCTGCGGTTTTCGATTCAAAATTAACTGCTGTTTTAGGTGATAAAAATAAATTGGTAAAAGTTATTGCCTGGTACGATAATGAAATTGGTTATTCTAATCGTTTGGTTGAGTTGGTTGAGTTATTTGTCTGATTTATAATTACAAATCTCGGAACAAAGTTATTACACTGAGAACCACAGAGATGTACACAGAGTTTCACTGAGAAAAAATAATTCTTTAAATATCTTTGTGTTACTCTGAGCTTTCTTTGCGAAACTCTACTGTTATAACATTTCTATTCGAAGTTGATGAATCTATTGCAAAAAAACCTGCAACAAATTAATGATGCAGGTCTTTTTCCTAATTAACGCATATACTAGCGATGTCCCAGCATTTTTCTAGGATCAACAATTTTTGTAAATTCCTCATCGGTTAAATAACCTAATGCTAAAGTAGCTTCGCGAAGAGTACTACCTTCTTTATGAGCTTTTTTAGCAATTTTAGCAGCAGCTTCGTAACCAATATGTGTATTTAAAGCAGTAACAAGCATTAAAGAATTATCAAGATTTTTCTTAATAACTGGCTCATTGGCTTCAATTCCAACCGCTGCATTATCATTAAACGAAACACAGGCATCGCCAAGCAAACGGGCAGCTTGTAATAAGTTATAAATCATAACAGGTTTAAACACATTCAGTTGAAAATGGCCATGCATACCACCAACTGTAATTGCAGCATCGTTTCCGATAACCTGAGCACAAACCATGGTTAGAGCTTCGTTTTGAGTTGGATTCACTTTGCCCGGCATAATGGATGATCCGGGCTCGTTTTCGGGCAAATGCAACTCACCAATAGAACAACGAGGACCAGAAGCCAACATGCGAATATTGTTTGCAATATGCATCAAGCTAACCGCAAGGGTTTTAAGAGCTCCGGAAGTTTCAACAATGGCATCGTGTGCAGCTAAAGCTTCAAATTTGTTTTCGGCTGTTACAAAAGGAAATCCGGTTAAATCGGCAATAGTTTCAGCAACTTTAACATCATAACCTTTTGGAGTATTTAATCCGGTTCCAACGGCAGTTCCACCAAGAGCAAGTTCAGCCATATGAGGCAGCGTATTTTTTAAGGCTTTTAAACCATGATTGAGCTGAGAAACATAACCGCCAATTTCATCACCTAAAGTTAATGGAGTAGCATCCATTAGGTGAGTACGACCGGTTTTAACTATATTCTTAAATTCTTCTGCTTTTGCTGCTAGTGTATCGCGTAAAAGTTCAACACCCGGAATAGTTATTTCTGCTATCATTTTGTAAGCGGCGATATGCATTGCTGTTGGGAAAGTATCGTTAGATGATTGCGATTTATTTACATCATCGTTAGGATGAATTAAAGGTTTTCCTTCTCCTAATTTATTTCCTGCTAACACATGCGAACGATTAGAAATAACTTCATTCACATTCATATTAGATTGTGTTCCTGAACCTGTTTGCCAAATGACTAAAGGAAATTGATCGAATAGTTTTCCATCAATTATTTCATCGGACGCCTGAGCGATAAGATTTTTCTTTTCATCAGACAATACTCCCAAAGCATTGTTGGTAATAGCGGCAGCTTTTTTTAAATAACCAAAAGCCTGAATAATTTCTCTTGGCATTGAAGCTTCTTCGCCGATAAGAAAATTTGTTTTTGAACGTTGTGTTTGAGCTCCCCAATATTTATCGGCAGGAACTTCAACTTCACCCATTGTGTCTTTTTCTATTCTGTATTTCATGTTATTATAATTTAATTTTTAATGTTTAGCTCGAAGTATTATCTATTTAAAACTAAAAAAGCTACTTACATTTT
>CAZTST010000313.1:0-3525 GCA_964616585.1 uncultured Draconibacterium sp. | reverse complement strand
ATAAACGTAATTATTCTTCCCACCATTTTTCAATACTCGATATATCAATTTTTATCGGCTCCGAAATCTCTCCATTTGTAATAATATTTCCTTTATTTCCACCTTCTACAATAATTGATTTCCCGCTTTTAAGTTCCGTTAGTTCAACACTTCCTTCCATTACTATTAATTCTGTTCCTTTTAAAGAATCTTCGGAAAGAGTAAATATTGTTCCTCTAACAGCAATAGCAACGGTTGGCGTTCTAATCTCAATTTTCTTTTTTATCCTTTGTCCAATTTCAGACTGAGAAAACTCTTTTTGCATTTGTGAAAGGGCATCATCAACTATTCCTTTTGAAAAATGGATTTGGCCTTTCATAAGTGTTGGGTATTGACTGCCATCGCTTCCTTGTTCTATTGTCAATTGTGAAGATTTGCCGACAATCATATCTCTTCCGCCACTCTCAAAATCAAAATGTAATTTAATTCGACCGTTAACACCGGTTGTAATTATATCTCCTTTTTCAAGAACAAAAGTTTGTTGGTCGTCGAGAATTTGTATTTTTTTTGAATTAGCTTTTTGTATCTCAACATAGCCTGAAACGGCAGTTATTTTACAATTAAAGTTAACTGCTTGAAAAGTTTTAGGTTCATCCAAAGTTTTAAAGCCTAAATTAGTATTATCCAAGGGTTTAATCTGCAAATTTTTTGAACCATCTAAAGTTTTGTACGATTCCATCATTTTATTATGTTCAGCTTGTGCTCTTAAAGCATTCAATCTATTTTGTTCGGCGGCTTGTTTTGCTGCGAGTTCTGCATCAATCGCTGCTTGTCTTTGCTTTTCTTCCAGCTCTTTTTGATTGTTTTCTGAATTGTTACTCAATAAGTTTGTCAATACATTTTGAATAATCGCACCAGCAACCATTGTTTTAATATCGTTTGAGGAAGTGCCTGATGATGAAGATGATGCAGCAACATAATACTTGCAGGTAGAAGCATGTACTCCATTGGGAAGCTGTGTACCGCAGTATGCACAAACCGGATTTTGAGCGAAAGCATTTGTACTACTCAAGATTATCACAACAAATAAAACAAAACTGCTGAATATTTTAATAAACTTTTTCATAATAAAGAGGATTAGTAAAGAATTATTTTATTCCTGCATCATTATTTCCCATTCATAAATTTTATCCTGACAACTACGGGCATCTGCTGCCACAGGCTCTAGCATCAGGTATTTTTTCATGTAAAAGATTGCTGACTGATAATCGTTTAGTTGGGCGGAGAGCAAAGCCAGATTGGTGTAAGCAGAGGGATAAGAAGTAGGATCCGGTTCAATCGCTTTGAGATATAGCGCTATCGCTCTGCTGTATTCCTTCCTTTGATTTAGCAAATTTGCTTGAACAATGAATTTTCGCTGATCTTCCGATATGGAAGGTTTTATTTGTTTTGCGCGATAGGTTTTCGCAATTGGTTCGAAAAGAACAAGTCTTTCGGCCATTGGTTTTATATGCTGTTGTTGAAAAAAATAAAGATAATCAGCAATTTTCCACCCGTTTAGTTTATCCTGGTGAACAGATATTATTAGTTTCCCAAGTCTTATTTCGAATTCCCAACTTTTATCTTTTTTGTTATGAATTCTGATTTCTTCAATTTTGTAATTATGTAAGTCACAAAAATTAAATACAATAGGCTTCATCGGGCTTTTAAAAGACAGGAAAAAACCATCGTCAGAAACAAAAACACTTTCAGGTCGATACCAGTAATTTTTTTCATCATTCGGAAAAGACATTAATTTCAAAAGATATTCTAAATTGGCTTTTGCAACACTCATCTCTACCTGGGGAAGTTTGGGGGAATAAAAGACTTCTTCCGTTTGTGCTTTTGCAGTTGATGTGAGTATCACAGCAAACAATACGATCATTAAGCGAATGGTTTTCATGCTTTTGTTGTTTTTAATTTCATTCTACATATTGGCTACAATCCAAGCTGAGCTTCCCATAAATAAATTTTATCTTGCGCACTTCGGGCATCATCAGCCTCAGGCTCAAGCATCAGGTATTTTTTCATATAATAAATAGCTGTATGATAAGTTTTTGTTTGCGCAGAAAGCAAAGCTAAATTAGAGTATGCTGCCGGATATGCTGTTTGATCAACTTCAATAGCTTTTTTGTAAAATTCAATGGCCTTTTGATATATTTTCTGCTCATTGAATCCATTGGCTTGCACTATATATTTACGTTGTTCTTCCGATATCGACGGTTTTATTTTCAATATACGATATTGCTCAGCAATAGGCTTAAAAAGAATAAGTTGGGAGTCTATTTCCTCCTTAAGTTGATGGTCTCTTTCCTCTTTTAGTTGATGTTGAATGAAAATTAAATCATCGAAAAATTGCTTAGCATTTCCTTTCCCTGGAATAACGATTTGAAGATTTCCGAAATAAACTCTATCAATCTTATTAATCTCATCGAAGTTTATTGTTATTTGATAATCTATTATATCAGAGAAAAAAACTACTTTATTTTCGCGATTAACACGCCTGAATTCTATTCTATCTTCAAATACCACAGTGCCTTTTGTATGTGCCCAATAGGAATACATATTAGCATTTGGTTGAAGTTCCCACACCATAATCATTTTTTTTAACAGTTCAGCAATTCGAGCTTTTGCTTTATTTATTTCTTCTGTTTGTGCATTTGCATGAAAAGAGAAGAAAACAATTACCAAGCAAATTATTAATCTAATTTTTTTCATAATTAGTGCTTTTTAATTGATTATCAATCATTTGCCTATTTGAGCTTTCCACTCATAAATTTTATCTTGACAACTACGGGCATCTTCAGCTTTAGGCTCAAGCATCAGGTATTTTTTCATATAATAGACCGCAGCATTGTAATTGTTTATCTGAGCTGAGAGCAAAGCTAAATTAGAATATGCAGTGGGATAAGAAGTTGGATCAACTTCAATTGCTTTAATGTAGAATTCAATTGCTTTATTATATTGACCCTGTTGATTAAATAAATTGGCTTGAACTATTCGTTCTCTTTGCTGCTCCGAAATCGGCGGTTTTACTGTTAAAGAGCGATAACTAGCTGCTATGGGTTCAAAAAGAACAAGTTGTGAGTTATATAGTTCTTCGCTATAATAATTTCTAATGATATTTAAATTTTCAATCAGCAGGTTTCCGTCTATATTTCCTTTAAATTGTACATGAATATTTTTAAGAATTACACTCTCATTATTATATTGATCTTTACTTATACTAATGTTAATATCAGGAAGATCAGAAAAATAATATATGATAGTATTTTCCTTTTTTTTCCTAAATTCAATTCTATCATCGAATACAAAAACATTTTTTGGGCCGCCCCAACCAATAAAGGTTCTTGTTTCTTGAGGTGTTCTATTATCCTTATCAAAACCAAAATAGGTCATTGTTTTAAATAGTTCAGCAATTTTAGCTTTTGCTTTATCTAATTCTTCAGTTTGTGTATATGCATCAAAAGAGAAGAACACAACAAACAACCAAGTTATTAATCGAAT
>CAZTST010000312.1:0-3533 GCA_964616585.1 uncultured Draconibacterium sp. | reverse complement strand
CTTAACTCTTAACTCTTAACAGATTACTCATAGCGCAAAGCATCAATTGGATCGAGCTTAGCTGCTTTATTTGCAGGAATATATCCTGAAACAATGGCCACAATAAAACATAGAACTACTCCTAAAATTATCCAAGCCCAAGGAATTAAGAACGAACTGCCAATAATAAGTGAAACTCCATTTCCAACAGCAATACCCAAAATTATTCCAACGGCACCTCCAATCTGAGAAATTACAACCGATTCAATCAAAAATTGCATTTTTATCATTTGCCTTGTTGCTCCCAATGCTTTTCGAATACCAATCTCTTTTGTTCTTTCAGTTACTGAAACCAGCATAATATTCATCAATCCAATTGCCGCTCCCATCAAAGTTATCAATCCAATAAAAATGGCTGCTTTGGTAATCATTTGAAGATTATCGATAAGCATTTCTGCTAAATTATCGCTTTGTTCAATAACAAAACTATCATCCTCACCAAGTCTGTTTTTACGTATAACACGCATTATACCTGTAGCTTCGCCAATTGCAGCATCCATATTTAAAGGATTATCAACCAAAATATTGATTCTAAAATTTTGATTAGGACTAGGAAAATATTGTCTTACATTCTGAACAGGCAGCCATACCGATCTATCTCCACTAAAACCCATACTGCTTCCTTTTTCCTTTAAAACACCAATAACCCTATATTTTCCGGAGCTGACAGTAATTATTTTCCCCAGAGGATCTTCTTTGTTTTTAAAAATGGTGCTTACAATTTCGCTACCGATAATTGCTACACTCGAGCCATAATAAACATCGGTAGGTGTAAAATTTCGACCAAACTCAATATCTTCGCCGGAAGTAACAGCATAATCTTCATCAACGCCCATAACACGAACATTGGGGTTTGTTTTTTCCGATTTGTATTTGATAGTCGCAATCCCTGATCCAAAAGTATAAACCGATGTAGTAGCACCAAACACAAATCGTTCTTTAAATGTTTTGGCTTCGTTCCAATCAATTATCCGATAATGTTCGCCTCGATGCTGATTTCCTCCAATTTGAACATTCATGCCTCTGTTTTTAAGCGTGATTGTATTTGCTCCCATTGATGTAAATTGTTCATTCAGAAAGAACTTAATGGCATCAATAGATGTTAAAATTCCAACAAGCGCCATAATGCCAAAGGCAATAATCATAACTGTAAGTATTGTTCTAAGCAAATGAGATCGAATTGACTCAAGCGAAATTCTTATGTTTTCTTTTATTAGTTTATTCATCTGTAAATAACTTGTTTTTCATTGGTCAGTGAAATATCCGGGATAATCATTTCGGTCAGCGTGCTTTCTTCCACATGGATATTTCATGGTTTTATTTGTCTTCTTTTTTACCGTAAGCCAAGTCGCCGGCATCGCCAAGACCCGGAACAATATATGCCTGAGCAGTTAGTTCATCATCAATAGCTCCAACCCAGATACTAACATCAGATTTAGAGAAATTTTTCTTCACAAACTCAATACCTTCTGCACTTGCAATAACGGCAACTAAATAAGTGTGTTTCGGTTTAACTTCTTCAATAATAGCCTGATAAGTAAGCTGCATAGATGCACCTGTAGCTAACATCGGATCAGAAAGGATAAGAATTTTATCTTTTAGATCGGGTTTAGCCATGTATTCTAATTTAATTTTGAATGTACCGTCTTTATTGTGCTTCCGATAAGCCGAAATAAAAGCGCTCTCTGCCTTATCAAAAATATTAAGCATACCCTGATGAAAAGGCAAACCGGCACGTAAGATAGTTGCTAATACAATATTTGATTGTAAAACCGGAACTGTGGCTACACCTAAAGGTGTTTGCACCTCTTTTTGCCTATATTCGAGATCTTTACTTATCTCATAAGCCATTATAGCTCCAATACGTTCCAAATTTCGGCGAAAGCGCAACATATCACTTTGAATATGAACATCGCGAATCTCGGCAATGTATTGATTGAAAATAGAATTGGTTTCACCAAGATTATGAATCATGTTTGTATTTTTTTACAATTTTCTATAGTGTTCAAAGATAGTCAAATTGTGAGAATTAGATGCCACATGCAGAAAAAGGTTACGTTCAAAAGAAATGATTAAATCTGCCACCTAAATTTTCATTTAACGAAAGTATAAATACGTTTTTATTAATGGTTTTAAGAAGAAAGGAGCACGAATCCAATTAGTTTGAACATAACTAATTGATTTTGCGCCAAATCCTAAATAAAATCTAGCCAATTGATCGTTATTTGATCCTTCAAAATCAAAAACTATTTCGCTGTTCGCATTAGCTTCAATATAAGAATCGAGGATATATGGTAAAGCTGCATGCTGACGAGCGTATTCATTACTACCTGAAAAAAAGAAAGTTAACCGTTTATGACTGCGTAAGAAAATTGCAGCGGCACATAAATTATTTTCTGATGAATATGCTCCCCAAACTTCGGCCTGGCCTAACTGCAATGCTTTATAAACCAAACGTAATAAGCACTTGTAATCTTCTTCTTTATAAATACCAAGTTTTTTTCCCATATTCAATCTAAAAAGACGAATCACAGCATCGGGTTTTAAGTTTTCGAAAATGGTGAGATTAGCTGCTGCAGCTTTTTTAAGGTTACGTTTTAGATTAGTGGAATATACTTTTCGTATCGATGAATAATCGTCCAATAAATCCATTTCGATATTTCTTTTTGAATCAGATTTTATGATAAAACTGTTTAGCCTATTATGTTGATTTAGATTGATATTTACATATTTAAATCTGCTTGGAATTTGCTTAAGAAAATCTTCTAAAAGACTTGGAGTTATTGGCGCTTTTGAAAACAATCCTAACTGCTGTGTAAAAACAGGTTGATAAATATGCAGTAATCCAAATTTCTGTTTAAATGGTAAAGGAAAAACAGCCTGATAATTATCAAGTATCAATGCATCCCAATTATCAGCCACAATATCTAAATACCAAGAATATGCATAAATACGTCCGTTTACACTCGATGTAACACATTCGTCCCACAAACGTTTATTAATTTCTTTATGCCTTATATACTTTATCACGAAGCATGAACTTTACTCAATAAATATGTATAAACTCCGCGCCAGCCTTTCCATCTATCTTGATCGCTGAAAGATTCGTTGTGCCACAAACTAATAAAAGTGCCGTTTACTGCTTTAACTTCATAAATCAAAGATTGAATTATGGCTTTTGCTTCTTCAATACCAACATCTTTATAATCGCGTAAAGTTCCATCCATAACAGCGAATGGAAATACACGAAGCTTGGTTTCTGTTTCATAATCAAGATCATAGAAATAAAAAGGAGTGCATATCCCGGCTCTAAAGCCCGGTTCGGCAGCGTAACCCATAGTATAATCTTCCATTAGATCCAGAGCAAGTAAATCTCGGTAAGTTTCAGGAAGATGTAATTTTAAATAATGCTGCCTGCTTCTGGTAATTTCAACTTTAATAACCTTTTCTAAATCCTGACTTTCTTTTTTTATCAATTCAGGATTTTCGTTTGA
>CAZTST010000311.1:0-3549 GCA_964616585.1 uncultured Draconibacterium sp. | reverse complement strand
AACAAGCTGATTAATTTTAATTTGAAAAGGACTGGTAAATGGAACTGAAAGATTAGAGCCTATAGAATAACTAACTGATTGCTCTACATTTCCTATTTTATAAATATACGACTCAGTTTCATTCCAAATAAAATCACTATTTCCATTTCCAATTTGGCTAAATTCAAGAAAAAGTAAAGGCTCATTGCTTAGAGTAATTCCATAATATGCTGACCATTGAATTCGAATGCTATTGTTTTTACTAGTCACTTTTATTGCATAACGGTTGTCTTTATTTATGGTAAACACCGGATTGTGTATAATACTATTTTGAAACGATATAACATCGGAATTGTACTCTAATTTTAGATCGAAAGAAGAAACATTATCGAAGTTCTTTATCTGTATCGGAATGCGAATATTGCCTGTAGAACAATCAGTTAGAATATTTACTTGGATTTGAGCAGTGGAAATATGTGGAAGAATAAAGAAACTGCCAACAATTATTATAATCCGATACAATTTATTTCTAAATACTATCATAAAACTATAAATTTAAAATTTTCCGGTAGAAAGCATAACTAAAGTGCATTCCTCAATAATTTCTATTCCCTTTTCCTTTGCCATTTTAATCAGTTCAGGATTATGAGTTCCTGGATTAAAAATGATGCGCCTGGGATTTATTTTCAAAATATAATCATAAAAACCGACTTGATTCTTTGGCCCAATATAGAGTGTAACTGTATCAATATCATCAAATTGATGGAAATCATTTAGAATTTTAGTATCATCAATCATTGCTTCGCGTGCTCCGATAGCAACGACAGGATGACCAAATTTTTTAAGCATATTAACAGCTTTAAACGCGTAGCGTTCAGGATTGGGACTAGCTCCAAGTACAAGTGTTTTGAGTGGCATATTTTAATTTTCGGCAAAGATAGCAGTTTCTTTTTTAGCCATGCTTTTTAAATTCTCCTTCATTCAGCTTTTTCTAATCTATCCTCCAAAATCCTGCACCCAATAGTGTTTGTAAAAGCTGTTACTCTCATAAAAATAACCTACCCCAAGATATTTGAAATTGGGATTAAGAATGTTGGTTCGATGTCCTTTACTTTTCATCCATCCATCAACAGTTTCTTTTGCAGTTGGCTTCCCAGCTGAAATGTTTTCTGCTAAATAGGGCAATTTGATAAACTTCTCAATGCGATCAAAAGTGCCGCAAACTTTAACTAATCTATTATTTTTTCTGTCATAAGTTGGATGTTCCATATATTCATCCAAAGCCATATCTTGTGCATGATATCTTGCAGCTCGCGCTAAATCTTCCTGCCAGGACAAAGGTTTCAAATTATGTTTAATTCTAATCTCATTTACTAAATTCAATACTTCTTGTTCATATTCGATATTTTGAACTTCTACATTTTCTTTTCCTGTCGGACTGCCATTAAAAGTCTGACTAAAAGAAGGAAATGAAGTGAGTAGAATCAAACCAAATATCAAAGATTCTAATTTCATTGTGTTAAAACGATAAAAGGAAAAATTTATTGAGTCTTGCACTCAATTACAAAAACAAATTGGGGAAAGAAAGTTTTCTAATCAGGTATTGCTTGTCCGAAAAATATTGAAAAAAAACTTGTTGCTAAGAAATATTATGTAATTTTGCGCCAATGAAGAACCCAAGTTCAACATATCTTTTCATAAATGCTTCAACATTCTGTTGTTGCTGTTGTTGTTAATACCATTCTCTTATTCAGCTTTATTAAGCCCAATTTTCTGAATTAAGCATACTGTTTCCTGACCAGTCAGAACAGAAATTTTAAACAATGACAAAATTACAATTTAAGTTATTTCTTCTTCATATCTCAACTACCCGTTGTTGTTAGTGTTTTATTGCCTTTGATTTTCAATTATAGGTCGGAATCCTCTGACTGAAAAGTTAAAATATTTGACCTTGCTTTTACCAATTGATGCAATTTTCATTAATCAAGGTCGGCTCATTTACACAATTACAACATACTTAAATTATAACAATGAATTATAGAAATAATATTTTAGATACTATTGGAAGCACCCCTTTAGTGAAGTTAAATAATATAAATAAAGATTTAGAACCCTTAATGTTAACGAAGTTAGAATCGTTTAATCCCGGCGGAAGTAGTAAAGACAGAATTGCGATTGCAATGATTGATGAGGCCGAACGTAGTGGTTTATTAAAACACGGAGGAACTATTATTGAGCCAACTTCGGGTAATACCGGCCTTGGACTGGCATTGGTCGGGATAATGCGTGGGTATCAATTGATTTTCACGATGCCTGATAAAATGAGCCAGGAAAAAGAAGATGTATTACTTGCCTATGGTGCAAAAGTGATTAGAACTCCTACCGATGTAGATCCTAATGATCCAAGAAGCTATTATAAGGTAGCTGAAAAATTAGCCAAAGAAATCCCAAATTCTTTTTCACCTAACCAGTATTTCAATGAAAATAATCCGCAAGCGCATTACAGCACAACCGGGCCTGAAATATGGGACGATACTGACGGGAAAATAACTCATTTTGTTGCAGGTGTTGGTACGGGAGGCACCATTTCGGGGATTGGAAAATATTTAAAAGAAAAAAATCCGAACATAAAGGTGATTGGCGTCGATACAATTGGATCGATGTATGAAGACCACTTTAATCAGACCGAAGGTAAAGTGCATTCATACTTAATTGAAGGAATTGGAGAAGATTTCATCCCTCCGATTGTTAATTTCAAGGTAATCGACGAAATTATAAGCGTTTCTGATAAGGATGCATTTTATACTGCTCGAGAACTTGTGAAGAAAGAAGGAATTTTCTCGGGTTCATCCGCCGGAGCTGCCGTTTATGCTGCATTGCAATACGCAGGTAATTTGTCTTCTGAAGATATTGTTGTTATCTTACTGCCCGATTCCGGTAGAAGTTATTTAAGTACATTGTATAACGATAAATGGATGGCTGAAAAAGGTCTTTAAATTTAACAAATCAAATTTTAAAATATTAAATCATATACATTATGAAATTTTCAACAAAAAGCATACACATAGGAGAAAAACCCAATTTTAAAGAAGGTGCAACAGGCGATGTCATAACTCCATTGCATTTATCCACAACTTTTGCACGAAAAAAGGTCGACATTCCGACTGCAGGTTACGAATACTCGCGTTCTTTAAATCCAACTCGTCATGTCTTGGAACAAAAACTTGCTGCTATTGAAAAAGCAAAATATGGGCTGGCATTTGCTTCGGGCCTTGCGGCAGAAACAACAGTTTTATTGGCTCTATTAAAATCAGGAGATCATGTAATAACTACAGATGATATTTATGGTGGAAGTCAACGCTTATTCAGGAAAGTATTTTCAGCAAACTATTCGATAGATTTCACTTTCGTTGATACTTCTAATTCATCAAAAGTTGCGGAGGCAATTACATCCAAAACTAAATTAATTTGGATTGAAAGCCCGACCAATCCTATGTTAAAGTTATCTGATATCGCTGAAATTGCAAAAATCGCAAAGCAAAACGGAATCGTGATGGTAGTTGATAATAC
>CAZTST010000310.1:0-3617 GCA_964616585.1 uncultured Draconibacterium sp. | reverse complement strand
AGAAATTTGTGGATTATATTTCATTGTTAAAGTTTGAAGACGGTTGGAAAATAGTAAGTAAAACATTCTATGCCATTCCAAAGATTGAAGACGAAAAGAAGAAAAAATTTCCAAATATTAAATAGAGAATTGGGCTTTTGAATAAGCCAAAACTTTATATTCAAATTAATTGACGTTCAACTTTTTAATGATTGCGATAAGAAAATCCTTGAGTCATTAATCCGGCGATAGCTTTAAGATATGATTAAATATGAACTTTAGATTGAAACAATTACTGCAAATAATACAGGGTTTAAATAGAAATAGATTAAACAGTGGGGTAATAATAATTAGCCTGGCTTTAGGAATGGCTTGCTTCTTTTTAATTTCCGTGTTTATTCAGCGAGAGTTAAATCCCGAAAGCTTTAATCCTGATAAAAAGCGAATATTTGCTTTACAGGCAAATAATCCTTTTGGCGCGATAATCGGTTCCGGCACTAAAATGTTTCATTGCCGTTTTGGTTCGGCTGAATACATGAAAGAAAATTTTGCAGAAGTAGAAAGCTTTTGCAAGATTGTACAAATCAGTGCTAAAAGAATAAAAGTAGAACGAAACTCTTACTACGAGCAGCCAATTGTTCTAAAAGCATCATCTAATTTTTTTGATTTTTTTAATTATACACTGTTAAGCCCAAATAAGCATAGGGTGCTTGAAACGAAAAATGATATTGCTATTTCGAAGGAACTTGCCATAAAATATTTTGGCGAAGAAATGCCCATAGGCAAGTCTATTGTAATAAACTCTGAAAATGAGGAGAAAGAGTTTTTTGTTAGCGGAGTTTTTGAAAGACCCCTTGCAGCAACTCAAATAAATTTCGATATGGTAACCCTATTTGATGGAAAAGTAGACAGCCGCTGTTATTTAAAACTGAATTCTCCTTCAAGCAGTCAAAAAATGGAAGAAGCCTTTGAACGTTTAAAAGATGAAATTCCTATAATCAAAGGAGATAGCCCTAATCAATATTCACTTCTTCCGATGAATGAGGCTTACTTTAGTTCTATGAGAAAATCGGAGTTCGATGTCACACGCGATAAAGCCGATCTTTGGATGGCTGCCATAGTTGCGTTATTGATATTGGGGGTTGCCATTTTTAATTATCTCATATTAATAAAAAACAGCTTAAACGATGATATAAAAACCTATACAATAAACAGAATTCATGGTGCGTCAAACAACGATTTGGCTATGCATTTTCTAGGAAAAATTTTCGTGATGATGTTTATCGCATTTGGACTTGGGGTTGTTCTACTGGAACTTTTTCTACCCCATTTTAACGAACTATTGACAACTACAATCACAGTCTCCGTTTTTATTCAAGCAAATAGTCTTATGTTATTTATTTTTCTTTTAGGATTGGTGGGTGTAATTAGCTATTTATCAGTACTTGTCCATTTAAGAACCCAACTTTCAACAACAAATATTAAAGGAAGCAATCAACCATTTCGACGGAAAATAAACGGGATGAATATTATTCAACTCGCAGCAATGGTAATTTTAATAATTTCTTCTTCCATTATAATCAAACAAATTCAGTTTATAAATAATAAAGAAATTGGGCTCGATAAAAACGTTTCAGAAGTAAAAATCCCTCAAGCTTATCAAAATCAAATCGAAGCTTTCAGAGATGAATTGCGCGCCAACCCAAATATTAAAAACCTTACTCTATCTCACTCTTCACCTTTGCTCGGTCATTGGATAATTCTGTTAAATTATAATGATTATGGAGTTGAAAAGGAATATTCTCCAGCTTTATTTTCAGGAGACGCAAATTTTGTCAAGACTTTGGGAATAAGAATTCTGGAAGGTGAAGACTTTTCAGGGAATCCGGAAGTGGATAAACGAAAATGTCTTATAAATAAATCATTGGCTAAGCTTTTCCCCAATCAAAAACTTATTGGTAAAAGTATGCCCGGTGATCCGGAAAAAACAATTATTGGCATTGTTGATGATTTTCATTATACAAGTTTAAAAAGAAAGATTGAACCCGGGTATATTGAATATAGAGAAAAAGGTCTGAATATTTTATTTAAAGCAAAAGATGGTCTGGAAAATGAAGCTAAAGATGCTATAACAGCTATTTGGGCTAAATTAATTCCCGACTATCCGGTAAATTTCGTGAACCTTGGTACTCGTTTTAAAAGCCGCCATGATGAAAATAATAATTTTATTCGCTTAATTGGTTCTGGCTGCCTTATTAGCATTTTTTTAGCAATGATGGGACTGTTTGCGATTTCAGCTGATAGAAGTATAAAACGCACCAAAGAGATAGGTGTACGTAAAGTAAACGGGGCCAAAGTCTCCGAAATATTAATCATGCTCAACAAAGATTTTATAAAATGGGTAAGCATAGCCTTTGTAATAGCCACTCCAATTGCTTATTACTTAATGAATAGTTGGCTTGAAAACTTTGCCTATAAAACGGAACTATCTTGGTGGATATTTGCATTAGCGGGGGTATTGACTTTGAGCATTGCTTTGCTGACAATTAGTTGGCAAAGTTGGCGAGCCGCAACAAGAAATCCGGTGGAAGTGCTACGGTATGAGTAAATAAACATTTAATGAAGTTCAATTGTTAAACTTAAGTATATGATAACATCAAATGTAAAAATTGGAATTAGGAATATTTTAAACAATAAGGTTCATTCGCTTATTAGTATACTGGGGCTTGGCATAGGTCTGGGTAGTATTTTGCTTTTATCACTTTTGTTTATACACGAAAATTCTTTCGATAGAAATATCCCAAATCATAAACAGCTGTACCGCGTTATTCATGGGGATGATTGTCGTACTTCCTATCCCTTGGGGAAAGCGATTAAAGACGATAATCCGCTCATAAACAACTTTTTTAGATATTATGCGGTGTTAGATTTTGAATTAAAAGATAAGCAAAACGAAATAATTAAAGAAGATAATTTTGCTTGTGCCGATGCTTCTATTTTCGATTGTCTGGGAATTAATATGAAAATTGGTAGCCCGGCTTCGAATAAAAGCGAAGTTGCCATTTCTGAGAAAATCGCTAAAAAGTATTTCACGGGGCAAAATCCGATAGGTCAAGTGCTAAAAATTAGGTTGAATAATCAATTCATAGGATTCACGATTTCAGGAGTTTACGAAAACCTTCCTTCAAACTCAACTTTAAATCCTTATTTTATTGCCGACATTGAATTAATGGAAGAATTATTAGGCAGTACCAAGAAAACATTGGGAGAATACGGTTATGCCTTTGATGATTTTAGAACGGACTGGGATAAAAATAATTTTAGCACCTACTTGCTTTTAAATAGTAAGGCTAAGCCTGTGGATGCTGAAAAAAGCATTCAAAAATTTAAAAACCAACATAAAGATGATAAGTATAAATCAATGGATTACAGTCTTCAACCCGTTGCCGAAATTTATCTAAAATCAAATGATCTTTCAGGTAATCTTTTCACACGTCAGGGAAATGCTAACGAGCTAAAGTATTACATTTTTATTGCCGGATTAATTTTATTTATAGCCATTATCAATTATGTGTTTTTGACCAAAGCAAAAACAAATAAACGATTCGGTGATGTTGCTGGAAGCAAATTATTAAAAT
>CAZTST010000309.1:0-3658 GCA_964616585.1 uncultured Draconibacterium sp. | reverse complement strand
ATTCCCTTCGAACCACACCTGGAATATTTGTAAAACAGATTGACATCATTTCGTGTTTCCTTTGTGATTTCAATTTTTTTTAAGTATTTCCTATTAAAACGTTTTGATATTTTAATTTTATATTTATTTAAATGGTTTTCTGCAAGAAAATAAGTTATTTTATTTTCTTTATTATTAAGGATGGAAAGATTTATCCCTGTTTCAAGATTTTTGTCTATTTCATCAAACCAATCTTGAACAAGTTCGAAAAATCTTATAAGTTTTATTCTTTTAAAAAACGGAGAGAATATTTTTGCTATAGCATAGCCACTTAAAAAAACCCCAAAAATCAAACTAATAATTTTTAAAATCTCAATCATTATTTAAAATACTTCAGCAAGTGTACGGGCATTTTTCAATCTTTCCATTAATGCTAGTCGTGGAGCTTGCATGGTTATCCCCGGAGAATGATCAATCGGACCAATCGATTTAGCCTTACCAGTGAGTAAAACAATATATTTACCGCTGTCTTTATAGGGTTTTATCAAACGAATGCGACCATAATGTGTAATTTTATGCACGGGCGCGCTGACATAGATGGCGATGTATTTAAGGTGCGGAATGACGCTTTTCGCTATGCGGATTGCATACCAGCGATTTTTCCCCAGAAACTCCTCCTCGAATCCCTCTGGGTGGGCGGGGCAGACAATGGAGTCGAACTCGCCCAAGCGCCGGCGTTCGGCTCTGTCTTTTGATACTGCAACCGGTTCATTGCCCGTAATTTCAAAAAGCTCCTTGCGCTGCATCTGTTGAGCTTTTTGCTTGAACAATTTGAAGAGATCGCGGGATTCCATGAATTTCCCTGATGTGCGGTTGCCTTGAGGCGAAGCGATTCTGAGCACCAAAGATTCAAGCTCTTTCAAGTGCTCGTCATCGCGGGTCAGATATATACTGAAACGGTTCCATTCCTCGGCGTGACGATCGCGCAGATGATGGTGCAAGCGGGAACGCAAATTTTTAGCCAGACCGACATAATATAATGATTCGCCTTTGTATAGCGCGTAAACACCGCTCTTGCCGCGCGCAAATTCCGTGACCAGTCCAGGAAAGCGACTGATTGCCGCCCGAGAAATACCTTCAAGGTGCTCTACGACAAGCGGATTTCGTTTATTTTGATTTTTCATTTTTGCGTTCCCTCTCTCATGATCTTTATTTCCTTATCCGCTAGCTCATCCAATTCATACACCACACGCATTATGTGGTCAAGTTGTTGACCATCCAGATATGGCCACAGGAGGTTTTGTTCCCCGGTAGTGACAGGTCGCGACCTGTCACTGCTGATTCTTAATCCCATCAAACAAAAGATTTACTCCTTTTATTGGACCTCTGCTCAAAATGCAAAGTCTCGAAGTCACCCACCGTCCCCAATTTTCTTAACCTTTTTTTGACAAATATTCTTTTCCAAATTTACTTTTATACTTTTTCTCTTTTTTATAGGCTTTATTCTTTTTTTCTGTATTGGTCGGATCCAAATTCTTAATGAGTATGGCTTTGCCAACATTTTTTTTAAATTCCTTTGTTCTTCTAGAGTTCTTCATTCTCTCCTCCTAGAGAAAGCATAAAAATCCTTCAACTATCCGCAAGTTTGTCATTGCAGACATAATAATTGATCCTACTTTTCAAATAGGCAAAGTCCTTCGCCGCAAATTTTTCAATGGCTTTTCACCATGAGTCATACGCATACGCTCAATCGCTTCAGCTGTTGCTATATAATGTACAGTCTCATTTTCAGGTGCATCTTTCCACATATCTTGTAATCCTTTCCATGACCCCTCGGCATTCCGTTTTACTTTAAAATTCCAGTAATCAACTTCATAGTGGACATCGGCTTTGTTTTTTTGTTCCTTTTCAGCACATTCTAAATAATGAATCGGTTGCGACAACACACTTTGGGATTCAGGATTATGCGTTTTGTCTTTCAATAAAGGTATAGCCGATGGATGAAGCAAAATCCGAATTCCTTTTATCCCACAAGACTCAGCCAAATGGGCACGAACCACTGCAGTCCCAAGAAATTGACTAGCATGATCTCCGCCATCGGAAGAAATATCTGATTTAAATGCCAGTGCAGCGAATGAACCATATGCAATACCTATTCTCAATGGAACTTTCTGGGACATCATTGATTGAATAAGGTCAACTCCAATTTGCACTGTTTCATATAAATAGCTTG
Source organism: uncultured Draconibacterium sp. (assembly GCA_964616585.1). GTDB lineage: Bacteria > Bacteroidota > Bacteroidia > Bacteroidales > UBA12170 > UBA12170. The sequence continues at coordinate 1,446 of CAZTST010000309.1, read as the reverse complement.
TTGCAATAAACACAGAATCTGAAAAAGTAATTGCAGTAATTGGATGCCACATCTTTGCTTGCAAGATTCTCCATTTTAACGAATAATGGAATTTTGAAAAAGCATGCTCCAAGGGGTTGGATTTCTCAAGAAAACTATTTATGCTATCCAGATTGATTGAAGAAAGTCTATCAATAGAATGCTTTTCAGTCAATCTGGCAAAGCCCAACATATCGGCGAATAAGACAACTTTGTCAGAATTCGACATGTCGAAAAATTTTAAGATTATTATATTTATTCAACGGACTTTATCCCCCTTAACAATCTTAATTTCTTTTTCCGTCAACCCATACAATTCATAAACCAAACGGTCGAGTTCCTGGTCGGTGGACTCAATCTGGCGCTGGATTAGTTCTTTTTCAGATGTGGTTTTAGCCGAAGCTTTATGTTTATTTAGACAAATCATTGAATCGACCAAATTGGCTATTTTGTCATGTCGCAATTTGTCTTTCGGATTTGAGAAATCGATTTTGTGGATCGGAATCGAATTTAAATCCACAACTCTAATTGAAACGTCTATAATACTTTTCCGATACCACCAATTGATTAAAATTGAATTTAGTAATCCTTGAATGAATTTTATTGAATAGTCAGAATTTGCAGGGATAATATTCAATAATACACCAGCACTGTATATTTCATTATCTTCAAGATAGCCAACAACTAAACGTTGTTTTAGTGATGGATTCCGAATTTTTTGGACAACTAATCGTGGTCCATGAAAGAATTTTTCATCAACAGCATGAGCCAACCATGGGCCATAACTAACCCAACTTTTACCATTCCAATCGACGTTGTATCGGGAAACATCTTTTCCAAGTAGTTCTTTTTTAAATGTTTTATCTTTTTTATAATTAGCATGGAATAGACGTTTCTCAACGATTTCTTCAGCTCTTAATTTCCCATATAGCTCAGTTAGCGTTGATCGTCTATATAACGTAAGCCCTTGACTAATTTCAACATTCTGTCCAAGATTAACTGAGTCGAGAAATATTTTATCAAAAACCTCTAAGTCACTAAGTACAATTCGTGGATTAAACCGGATATTAGATTGTTTAAGCCAGCGCTCAATTGGAACAGAATTTAATGAATTGTCTATTTTCAATAAATTAATCTCTTTCAATTGATTGGTGGTTATTTCTCCAATTTTAATTGTTTCATGACGATTTAAATTAGATGGAGCATTCTTTGTAATAATAATGCAGGAATCCATTTTGACACCATCGAATAAATTATCAGGCCAAACTATAAAAGATATAGGTGTCAAATGCTCTGATAAATGATTTCGAAATATTTCAGTTTGGGACCTAGAAACCCAATAACTTGGAATAATAAATCCAAATAAGCCAGAAATTTTATTTAGTTTTGTGGCTCGTTCTACAAAATAAATATAACTTTCATATTTTC
>CAZTST010000308.1:0-3677 GCA_964616585.1 uncultured Draconibacterium sp. | reverse complement strand
TACGAGTGTTTTTTTTCTTTTGTTTGCTCATACAAAACATTTGAAGTGAATGAGCAAATATCTTAAAAATTAATTACATAAAAAATTAGATTCTTTCACATCAATATTAACAAATAGTTAGAAACTGTATAAATTTTATTTGAACTTATTATTAATTAGATTATACCTTAGATTATTTGGTGAAATTTAGTGTTTTGGTGGCATAATTTTTCTCGCCACCAATGCACCAATACACCCAAAAGCACGAAAATTAATAATGTACGAAATTCATAAAAAAGAAATTTAGACAGTTTCTTATGTCTTTTAATAAAAATCGCCAATTGTAGCAATAGGAAAAACGTAATTTTGCTGAAACTCTTTATTTATGAGAATATTAATATTATGAAAAAACTAGATGATTAAATTTTTTAGATCGCTATTGGAGTATTTGGCATTAGTAGCTGTATAGCTTTTGATAAATCCCATAATTTTCATCATCAAAACAACAAAAAATAACTTCCTCCAAATTCTTAGGCTTTGATTTTTCAAAACTTAGCACTGTATGTATCGCTAACTCTGCTGCTCTTTCTTTTGGAAAACCATAAACACCTGTGCTGATATTTGGAAATGCTATTGATTGACAGCCAACTATATCTGCCAATTTCAAACTCTCCCAATAAGCAGAAATAAGTAGTTTTTCAGCAATTTCTTTTGAATAAGCTTTATAAATTGGCCCAACTGTATGGATAATTTTGTTTGCTTTTAATTGAAATCCATCTGTTATTTTTGCCTGACCTGTTTCACAGCCATTTATTAATCTGCATGCTTCGAGTAATTCTTTGCCGGCAGCTTTGTGGATAGCTCCATCAACTCCACCACCGCCTAAAAGACTATTGTTAGCAGCATTTACAATTGCATCTACTTCCAATAGTGTAATATCAGCCTGAATTAGTTTAATCTTCACTTGCAGCAATTTTCATTACAATCAGCTGGGCATTCTCATAAGCTATAACCTTTATATTTTCTCCTTTTTCTATATATCCCACTTTTGCAAGTGCATCGTAATATTTATTCTCAATTTTAATTTTTCCCGATGGTCTTAACATAGTTTGTGCTATTCCTTTTGAGCCTAAAAGATTTTCATAAGATGAATCTTTTATGCTAAATCCATCTTCATTTTTCTGAACAGTCATTAAGCTTAGCTCTCCAAAATGTGTTGTTCCAAAAAGCTTTTTTGTTAGAAAATATGCACCTGCTAATCCTGCAAGCGAAGCCAGACTAACATAAAGCAACGAATAAACTAATTGAGTAATATCGGGCAATTCAAAATTAAAACCAATATTGCGAACAGTAGCCAATGCTAAAGAGCCTATAATAAAGATTATTCCTAAAATGCCACTCACGCCAAAACCGGGAATAACAAATATTTCGATAGCAAGAAGAAGCACACCAATAATAAAAATAATAATTTCCCAATGATCGGCTAAGCCTTCAATATAATGAGGAGCAAAATACAATACTGCTCCAAAAATGGCTGCTGCAATAGGGAATCCTATACCGGGAGATTGAAGCTCAAAATAAATCCCACCTACAATCATCATAATCAGAATGCTACTTACCATTGGGTTGATAAGGAAGCGAATTATGCGGTCGGTTGCTTTTAATTCTTGTTTTTCAATTTTATAATCTTCAATATTAAGACGTTTTAAAAGTGCGGCTATGCTTTTTACTTCTGCTTCACAAAAATTGTGTGCAATAGCTTCTGATGGTGTGAAAGTTAGCACCATAGTAGAATCTATAAGGCCGGGAATAACAATTCGAGGATCTACCATTGCTTGAGCTATTTGTGGATCACGACCATTTGCTTCGGCAGTTGAACGCATCATGCTGCGCATATACGACTGATATTTATCGGGCATTGCCTGGCCGGTTTGATTTACAACAGTGGCGGCACCTATATTAGAGCCTGAAATCATGTAAATACTATCACAGGCAATTGCAATTAAAGCTCCCGCAGAAGCTGCATTATTGTTTATAAAAACATAAACCGGAATATTGCAATTTAAAATTCTTGTTCGTATGGAATCTGCGACATCAACGAGCCCACCATAAGTATTCATATTAATCAGGATAAGTTCAGCATTTAATGCTTTGGCTTCTTCAAATGCTTTTTGAGTTTTATGCCATACAGGTGGTGCAATTTCTTCCTGTATATCAAACTGATATATTATTTTGCTTCCAATTTTAATAGTGTCGGAATCTGAATTCTGACTAATACCTGAAAAGCCTAAAAAACAAATTAAAGTAAATAAAAATAATAATTTTGGATATTGTTTCATAATCATTGATTTACGTTTGTTTAATTTCAAGTTTTCTGTGAGCTTCACGATACTTGCGTTTCCAAGCTTTTCTTCGCCAACTTTTTCCCCAGTCAATATTAGTCCACATACGTTCGTGCAAAAAGTAGAAAAGAAGCTTTGCAAAAAAGTCAACAAATGTAATAGCTCCGGCAGTTTGCAAGGTTTCATCCATCGATTTATTGGATAAATTTCTAAAAATTACGAAACTAATTAAAAAAGTTGTTAGTGATGCAATAATTCGCCAGCTAAATGCTTTTAGAAGACTTCGTAATGGTGAATCTTTTGTTCGTTTTTCTTTTTTTATTTTTTTCATAACTCGATTTTATCAAAGATAGGGATTAATAATTTAAGGGCTAATATCGACGATTTATATTGATATTAAAAATGGTTTTTTATTAAAATCAGAAAATCTTCTGCAATATAATTGTTAGAGCTAACTATTTCTTTTCCAAATAAATAATTATTTCCACCTGAAAAATCATACACTTTACCGCCTGCATTTTGAACTAATAATATGCCTGCAGCAACATCCCAGGAACATAAACCGTATTCGTAAAAACCATCATAACGTCCACAAGCTACATATGCCAAGTCAACGGCAGCGGAGCCTAAACGCCTGACTCCTCTACTGTTTTTCATTAAATAAACAAAAAACTTCATAAATCCATCTAGCTTGCTGTAATCGTAATAAGGAAAACCGGTTGCAAAAAGCGAATGATCGATTTTTTGTATTGAAGAAACATGAATCTCTTTACCATTTAAATATGATGGAGCTCCTTTCCAGGTATAAAAACATTCGTTGAGATTAGGTTCGTAGATAACTCCTAAAACCAATTCATCATTATATTTTAACGCTATACTAACACAATACAAAGGTACTCCATGAATAAAATTTGTTGTTCCATCGAGAGGATCGACTATCCAATTATATTCTTTTCCAACTTTATTACTTGTTCCTTCTTCGGCAATAAAACCTGATTCAGGCAGAAGTATGCTTAATGCATCAACAATCTTCTTTTCGGCGGTTTTATCAACATGAGTAACCAGATTGTGTATTCCTTTTTCCTCTACATCGCTTTGCTTAAGTGTTTTAATTTCAGTAAGTAAATACTGGCCAATTGTCTTGCTTAAGTCTATAACCTGATTAGTGAGTTTTGAATAATCCATGCTGAGTTATTTATTTTTTGTGTTTATTCCTTAGTGAAACTTAGTGCCTGACTTAGTGTTACTTAGTGGTTAAATATTTTTAAAAACTTTACCACAAAGGCGCACAAAGTTTTACACAAAGGGGCACAAAGAGCTATTTTTTACAAATCAAAACTAATCAAAAAATCGCCG
>CAZTST010000307.1:0-3677 GCA_964616585.1 uncultured Draconibacterium sp. | reverse complement strand
TACAAATCATTTCACATTAAATAAATTTGGTTTATGAGAAAGAAATAAAACGCAAAATCAAAAAAATAAAATAAATCTGAAAATCAAATAAACATTTAAATTTTATAAACTTTAGATTATGCCATTACAAGTAAAACGATTATTAATAGTTTTTGCCATACTTATCGGGATAATGTTTGCGCTTAAATATTTTTTAACTCCCGAATCTTGGAGAGAATATGGCCCCTATCGCGGTAACGCTCTGAGAGAGATTGCTGCACAAGAAACCAAATATGTTGACACAGAAACCTGTGCTATCTGTCATGATTCCATAGCAAATTTAAAAATGGGAGGTGAGCATAAATCAATTCAATGCGAAATATGCCATAGTACAGGATACAAACACGTTGATGATCCTGAAAACAATGAAATGGAAATATTTAATAGCAGGGAATTCTGTCTAAAATGTCATGAAAAAAACCCTGCACGACCTCAAAATATAATAAAACAAATTGATGCAATTGAGCACAATGAAGGTGAAGTTTGTATAACTTGTCATAATCCACATCAACCATGGCTATAAAAAATGAAAATGTCTCAAGACGAGATTTCCTAAGGAAATCTAGCATGTTCGCAGGAGGCGTATTGTTTGTTTCCTTATTGAATCCATATAAAGTAGTTTATGCCTCAAAAAAACCAAAAGGTAAAGGCAAATGGTATGGTATTGCCATCGATATTGAAAAATGCATTGGTTGTGCTAGCTGTGCAAGAGCCTGCAAAATTGAAAACGATGTGCCAAATGAACCATTTTTCTTTCGTAATTGGATTGAACAATATACCATTACAAATGATGATCAGGTATTAGTTTCTTCTCCAAATGGTGGTATTGATGGATTTAAACAAACAGTTACGGATAAAGAAATTTATAAAACATTTTTTGTTCCGAAAATGTGCAATCATTGCGCAAAATCGCCTTGTACACAGGTTTGCCCCGTAGGTGCTTCTTTTGATTCTCCCGAAGGTTTAGCTCTTGTAGATAAAAGTTATTGTATAGGTTGCGGATATTGTGTACAAGCATGTCCTTATGGTTGTCGATATATCGATCCTGCAACAGGTGTAGTTGATAAATGCACACTTTGCTACCATCGACTAGAAAAAGGTTTGGATCCTGCATGTATGATGGCATGTCCTACAGGTGCAAGAATTTATGGTGATTTAAATGATAAAGAGAGTGCCGTATCTATATTTCTCAAAGAAAATAATTGTGCCGTACTAAAACCACAATTAAATACAGACTCAAAATTGTTTTATAACGCATTAAGTCAGGAGGTACATTAAAATGAATAAATTACAAAATCTTTATGATGCGCTAGCCAATGTAGAAGGCTTTATTTATCCAAATGAAATTGCTTTGAACTGGGATTTACTTATTGTTATGTATCCCTATATTACTGGCTTGGTTGCAGGAGCTTTTATCTTAGCTTCACTCAACAGAGTATTTGATATTAAAGCATTACGACCTACTTATGAAATTTCTTTGCTAACCGCCTTATCTTTCATGTTAGTTGCCACAATGCCTTTAATTAGCCATCTTGGTCAACCATTACGGTTTTACGAAATGCTTATTACACCTCATTTAACTTCTGCCATGGCCATTTTTGGTTTTGTTTATATATGGTATTTAATGGTAGTATTATTACTGGAAATTTGGTTCGATTATAGGTATGATATGGTTATTTGGTCGGAACAAAAGAAGGGTTTTATGAAATTCTTCTATAAAGCACTAACTTTATGGGTTAGTGATAAATCACAGGAATCAAGAAAAACGGATGAAAAAATCGGGTATATTGTTACTGTAATTGGAATCCCATCTGCATTTTTACTTCATGGATATGTTGGGTTTATATTTGGTTCTTTAAAAGCAAATCCATGGTGGTCGAGCGTTATGATGCCTGTAATTTTTCTTTTTTCTGCAATGGTTTCAGGAATTGCCTTAGTTATGTTTATTTATATGGCAATTAATTTTATCAGACGAAAGAAAAACGATATTCTTTGTTTAGATACTATTGCGAAATATTTATTTTATATTTTAATTCTCGATTTTACTTTGGAAAGTTTAGACCAAGTTCATAGAATTTACGAAGCTGATGAATCTTTTGATATTTTAAAATTACTTGTTCACGGTAAGTTATTCTTTACTTTCTTTATAATGCAAATAGGAGTTGGCACTATATTTCCACTAGCTGTTTTGGGAATTCTACAATTTAAGAAACCAAGCGAAAAAATTCGGAAAGTTTTATATTTAATTGTAAGTAGTTGCGTATTGGTTGGTATCTTTTATATGAGATGGAACGTAGTTATTGGCGGTCAGCTTTTTTCAAAAAGTTTTTACGGCTTTACCACATATAAGGTTAATTTAATTGGAGGTGCTGATGTTTACTTATCATTATTGTGGTTTATTGTTCCGTTCTTTATTTTAGCTTTTCTTCTTTGGCTTTTGCCTCCATGGAAAAAAGCAATTCAGCATTAATTTTAAGTGAGTCTCCAAATTATTTCTGAAGTGGATGTGATAACAAAAAGATTTCATTAATTTCATGGCGAAAATAATTGAGTAAAATGACGAAAAATGACAAGTTTAACCTCAATCTCAAAACATTTTGAGCTCAATGGAAAAAGCGCAAGAAACGGATGATCTATTTTGTAATGATTTGCCCACACAACCTGCAAATGACGGAAGGCTAATCTTAGTAACCGGAGCAAATGGTTTTATCGGTGGAAGCTTGATACCCGAATTAATGGCTCGAGCTTATAAGGTTAGAATTATGCTTAGGCGAGAATCGCCTGAGTTCAAAGAAAGATGGCCAAATATCGAAATTGTTATTGCCGACGCAAGAAATTATGAAGATATGTTAAATGCTTTAAAGGGCGTTCATACTGCATATTATCTTATTCATTCGCTTGGTTTGGGACATAAAAATTTTGAATCGGTTGATTTGCAAATAGCCGCGAATTTTAGAATAGCCGCAGAAAACCATGGTGTTAAAAGAATAATTTATTTGAGTGGTTTAGGAGATACAAACACTAACTTATCACCACATCTCGATAATAGAATTAAAGTTGCTCGCGAATTATCCAGTGGGAAAACTGAAACAACTATTTTAAGGGCAGCAATGATTATTGGTTCAGGTAGTGCATCTTTCAAAATATTAAAAAACCTAGTACTAAACACACCTGTTTTTTTTATTCCTAAATGGGCAAAAACGAAAAGCCAACCAATTTCAATCAGAGGCGTGATAAAATACCTTGTTGGAGTGTTAGAAGTAGAAGAAACTTCCGGTAAAATTTTTGATATCGGAGGTAAGGATATATTTACTTATGAAGAAAAACTTAAGATCCTAGCTAAAATACTTGGTAAGAAGAGGATTTATTTACCGGGATTAATCTCATCTCCAGCATTATATGCTCGTATTATAAGTTTACTAACTCCTGTTGCCTGGCCAATTACTAAGGTTTTAGTAGAGGGTTGTAAGAATGAAGTAATTTGCCAAAATGATGATATAAAAAAATACATTGATATTGAGCTTTTGTCGTTTGAAGAAGCTTTGATAAGAGCATTAGCAAAAGAAAAAATTGTTGGTTTTAATGTAAACATTCGGTAAAACCCGTCTTGTTTTCAAATAAAAACAACATGCTACTTT
>CAZTST010000306.1:0-3698 GCA_964616585.1 uncultured Draconibacterium sp. | reverse complement strand
TTTATGCATTATTTTTATTGAATCATCTCTAGTAATTTTTAATGCGTTTGCCCTGAGTGATGCGATGACTTCAAACAAAGTGGTAGTCATACGATGACTTATTTTTCCTTAATCTTCCTCACCATTCCTTCCAACCCATTCAGTTTTATTTCGTAGCACAAAGCCAATAAATCTCCGAGCTTTCCTTTTGGAAATCCTTTTTGCCTAAACCAAACCAGATAAGGTTCAGGCAAATCGATTATTAATCGCCCTTGGTATTTTCCGAAAGGCATTTTAATTGTTACTAAATCAATGAGTTGGCTGTTATCGGGTTTAATTTCTTGCATATAGTTTTGTTTTAGTGATGAGATGACTTGGAGTAGTGATACGATGACTCAAAGTCATCGTATGACTTGCTTTCGTCATCGCATGACTTTACCTTTTTCAAAGTCATCAAAACTAAATCTATAATCGCAACCTGCTTTCCACTCACTACAACCATAAGCAGTTTTTCCTTTCAAAATTGTTCCTTTCTTGCATTTTGGACAAACAATTTGTTGCTCAATTTTCTTTTGTTTTGGACTCTGTTTTTTAACTATATTTTTTTCAACTTCTTCTTCACCTATATTTTTATTGACTATTTTATATTTCACATCTTGAACTAATTGCCTCACCATTTCTTTCATTTCATCAAGAAATAGGCTCATATCATATTTTCCGCGTTCTATCTGACCAAGTTTTTGTTCCCATTGTCCGGTAAGCTCAGGCGATTTTAAAAGCTCATATTCGATGGTTTCTATTAATTCTATGCCTGTATTTGTCGGAATTAATAATTTACGCTTTCGCGTGATGTAATTACGTTTAAAAAGTGTTTCAATAATATTGGCTCTTGTGGATGGTCGCCCAATTCCATTGGCTTTCATTATTTCGCGAAGATTTTCGTCATCCACCTGTTTCCCGGCAGTTTCCATTGCTCTTAATAGTGTTGCTTCTGTATAATGTTTTGGAGGCTGAGTTTTCTTTTCGAGAATTATTGGAATATGTGAGCCAGTTTCTCCCAATTCAAATGCTGGAATTGCTTGAAGCTTTTCATCTTCTTTTTCCTCTTCTTTATCTTCAATTTGCTGATAAAGTGCTCTCCAACCCGGAACTAAAATTTCTTTTCCACTTGCATTAAACAAATGTTCGTTAACTTTTCCCTGAACTTTTGTATTTGAAACTTCACAATCAGGATAAAAATTAGCTAAAAAGCGATGAACAATAGCCTGATATACAGCTTTTTCCTTATCGTTTAACGAAGAAGCTTCTATTCCTGTTGGAATAATTGCATGATGGTCGGTAATTTTACTATTATCAAAAATACGTTTCGATTTGCTTATTCCTATTGAAAAAATGGGTTGAATTTCATTTTGATAACTTTTAAGCTGATTTAAAATTCCATCAATTTTTACAAACATATCTTCAGGCAGATAAGTTGTGTCAACGCGTGGATAAGTCACTAGTTTTCTTTCATATAGCGATTGAATTGTTTGCAAAGTTTCATCGGCAGAAAGATTAAGTTTTTTATTACAATCGATTTGTAATGATGTTAAATCGAAAAGTTTTGGAGCAAATTCTTTGCCCGGATTTTTTGAAAAATCGACAATTTCAAATACTTCATTTTCAATTTCTGCAAAAAGCAAATCGGCTTTCTCTTTTTCAGTAAATCGGCCTCCATCATAGTTAAACTGCACATCGCGATAGCTCGTTTTTAATTCCCAAAAAGCTTCAGAATTAAATTTTTCAATTTCCAAATATCGATTAACAATCATGGCAAGAGTTGGAGTTTGAACTCGACCAATAGAAAGAACATTTTTTCCTGTGCCGTATTTTATTGTATATAAACGACTTGCATTTATACCAAGCAACCAATCACCAATTGCTCTTGCACTTCCGGCAAAATATAATCTATCATATTCTTTTGCATCCTTAAGTTTTGCAAAACCTTCGCGGATAGCACTTTCCGTTAATGAGGAAATCCAAAGTCGTTTAACAGGTTTTTTATTTCCTGCTTTTTGATAAACCCAACGTTGGATAAGTTCGCCTTCTTGTCCGGCATCACCGCAGTTTATAATTTCTTCACAATCATCGCGTTGAATAAGTGCTTCTAATACTTTAAACTGTTTAACCGAGCCTTCGTTTTCGACAAGTTTAATTCCGAAAGTGTTTGGAATTATTGGCAACCAGTTCAAGTCCCAAGAACGTAATCGTTTGTCGTAATCATCGGGAGCTTTTAGAGTGCAAAAATGACCATAAGTCCAGCTAACAGCATATCCATTGCCTTCTAAAAAACCTTCTTTTTGAGTATTTGCTCCAAGAACTTTGGCAAGTTCGCGGGCAACGCTGGGTTTTTCGGCAACACAAAGTATCATGAATATTTTTTTACAAAAATAGAAAGCTTTTGATAGAAATTGCTCAGGAAAAACAATAAGCCAATAGAAGTAGTTGGCTTATTTTTCATTTCTTTGCAAAAACTGAAAAATGAAAAAAATAACATTATTAATAAATGCGTTTAAAGATGTTGAAATAAAAGCACTTAAACAAAAGTTGGATAAAATGACGACCTCTGAAAGAGCAGAAATATTGTTTATTCAATATCAAAATAAAACGCAAAGTGGTTTCGCTGATTATTCTGTTTTTTCTATTGAAGACCATGATGATGTTAGTTTTTCTCAATTACTAAATGCTATTTCTACCGAAGAATTCCTTTTTTTTAACCCGGAAATAAATTATCCGGCAGATTTTTTTACGAATATTCTTAGCGATAAAGAAAAAGCAAGTGAGCGAATACAAGGAAGTGTATGGGAAGAGAGCATAATTGCCGTACAACAAAGCAGTTATGGGCTTTGTGAGATGCAGTCAAAATCCACGGTAAATTACTCATACTTAAATATTTCCGTTCTCTTTAACAAAAAAGAAGTAAATACTTTGAATACTGATAAATTGAGCGTTCATGCTGAATCAGAATTGGAACTTTATCGTTATGCACAAAAAAAGAAATTAAATCTTAGGTATTATGCGCCTAAAGGAGAAAAGGTAGAATATATTACGCATTTTGCCGATTTGATGTTTGCTTGTCAAAAAAAAGCGCAGAAAAACTTTAAACTTTTTCCTGCACTTTTTGTTTTGTTTTTTATAATATTTGGATTTGGAGCTGTTTTTAATTCAGCAATATTTCTAATTTTTCTAATCGGAATGAGTGCTTATTTGATGGCTATAACTTTAGAAGCTTTTGGACTTTCAACTATTAAAAAAAATGGAGGCATGTTGCCAATTCTATTATTCTTATTCCCATTTATTCATTTGGTTTATGGATTAGAATCATGGATGGCAAAATTCAATAAAAAGGCTTAACAACACATTTGTCAGCGACTTATTTTTAGTTATACTTTTCAATGCGCAGCGTGAAAGCTATAAGGATAACTTATTCGCTTTGTAATGATTTACAGCAACTTACTTTAATATTTTCATTGTCAATGGGTAGTGATAAGGATCACGATTCATCACTTTGATAGTATTTAATACGATTACAACCGAACTGAAAATACCTAAAAACATTAATAATGGTAAGCCTATCAACACAATAAGTAATATGGCTGAAATCATAAGATAAACAAAAATAGAAATCTGAAAATTCATCACATCTTTAAAATGCTGTTCGTATTCTAATAATTCGTTTC
>CAZTST010000305.1:0-3700 GCA_964616585.1 uncultured Draconibacterium sp. | reverse complement strand
TGAAATGCTTTCGAATGTTTTTCTCGATTTTTTCCAAATGTTTTGTCGGCATATTTAGAATTTCGACAGATAAATAAGCTTCTGCCAGCATTCCAATTGCAATGGCTTCACCATGTAGCAAAGGCGTTTTTTTATCCATAAAAAACGACTCTATAGCATGCCCGATTGAATGCCCAAAATTGAGTGCTTTCCTCAAAGCCTTTTCGGTGGGATCTTGCTCAACTATCTGCTTTTTAATTTGAATAGATTGCTCAATATAGGTAATCAATAATTCATATTCTATTGAATTTAAAGCATTTAATTGTTCCCAATAGTTTTCATCGGCAATTAAGCCGTGTTTAAGCATTTCGGCATAGGCGGAAAGAATTTGTTCTTGCGGAAGTGTTTCTAAAAATTGAACATCAATAATAATTTGTTTTGGTGTGGAAAACAGACCAACCTGATTTTTATAATGCCCAAGATTAATTCCTGTTTTTCCGCCAATTGAAGCGTCAACCATAGCTAACAAAGAAGTTGGAATATTAATAAAATCCATTCCTCGCTTAAAAGTTGAGGCAACAAAACCACCTAAATCGCTGATAATACCGCCACCCAGATTTATTAGCAAAGAATGTCTATCAGCACCGCCATCGGTAAGACTTTCCCACAATTGAGCCGCAATTTCAATGCTTTTATTTTCTTCGCCTGAATTAATAACTAAAAGTTCTGCTTCCATAAGATTTTCAGAATCAGAAGACAAAATCGGATAGCAGTGTTCGTATGTATTCTCATCCATCAAAACAAATAATTTGGAATAGGATTTTGTTTCCAAATATTCATCTAAAGAATTTCCAGCATTTACACCTAACAGTATAGGATAATGCGATGTTTGAATTGTGATGGACTTAATCATAATGCAATATTAAAGAATATTTAGCTTGCGCTCAGAAATGGATTTAGATGGATAGAATTTGCTTCATCTTAGGCAAATATTAATATAAGGACAATACTGACAGTTTTGTTTTTCGCTTGTTTGCGAAAATGGAGATTTCTCATCAAAAAGCACATTAAAAAAATCTATTAAACCGTTTTCAAAAAATGCTATATCTTCCTCTGATAGGGGTTCTTCGGCAGAATTGCCAAGAAATACATAAGGATTGTTTACGTTTCTTAGAGCTATAATGCCACTTTGTAAATCTTGTTTTGGGAAGCGATCTCTTAGCAATAAGGCATAACACAAAAGCTGAATGGTTTTTTCGTGTTTTGAATCTGAAAATAGTTTATCAAATTGAGTTTTGCCTAAAGAAGTTTCCTTTACAAAACCTGTTTTATAATCCAATACGCGCACCGTATTATTCCAACGGTCGATACGGTCGATAAAACCTAAAAGATTGATTTTTAGATTTTTATTCGTAAGAACGATGCTTTTTTCCAGTTTTTGTTCCAATCCGACAATAAACAAACTACCGCCATTTTTTAAATTTTTTTCAAGCGCATTTTTTTCAAATTCAAAAAATCGCTCAAGATATTTTTCAATGCCTTTTAAAGCAAGAAGATTTTGTCCGGAATCAAGCACTTGTCCTTTAGCCACAACTTTTGCCTGAATCTGAACTTCTTCTATCATTTTGCTTTCCATTTTCGCCAAATCATCGTGTTTTATCTCTTTTCCCTCAAAAGGACGATACAAATTCTCAAGTGTATGATGGATTATATTTCCTAGTAAGCGATCATCAATAAAACTTTCATCTTCCTCAGGTTCTTCTATCCGCATAATATGTTTAAAATAAAACTTAAGCGGACAGCTTATATAGGTATTAATTGCCGTAGGCGATATACCTTTCTCAGCAATAATATTTAATGCCTCGATGATTTCATCGTCCTTTAATATGTTTATTTCAAATCGATTAGCAGGTTTAATTTCTTTAAAATTATACAATTTCTCTCGAATATATGATTGTGGATTATATTCAGGCAATTCCAGCATCATCTGAGTAATAAATCTGCTTTTTTCGCCACCTAAAAGTTTACCGGCAGTTGTGCTGTAGAGCAAATGAACATTTTTAGCTCTTTGCAATAAGCGATAGAAATGATAAGCAAAAATGGAATTCTTTTCTTTATATGTTGGCAGACCAAACATCCTTTTAATATCGACAGGAATAAAAGAATTGGTCATTTTTCCTGATGGCAGCACATCTTCGTTTACCGACAAAATAATCAGATTTTCAAAATCGAGCACACGAGTTTCGAGCAAACCCATAAGCTGCAATCCTTTGAGTGGTTCGCCATAAAATGATTGATTTTGATTTCCAATTAGTTGTTCGAAAACAATTTTAAACTCTTGCAAATTATACGGAAAACCATATTTTTGAATACGCTCAGTTAATCTATTTAGCATGCGCGCATAAAGCATAAACGCTTCCCAATCAGATGAATAACGCAACTGTATGTTTTTTTCTCCTTTTTGATAAAACACAGCAAACTGCCGGATTAAATCCTGAAAAAAAGTTATTGCTTTTTCTGCATTATTCTCAAAATCAACAAACAAAAAAGAAAGCCGGCTTTTATTTGATTGAGAAAATAATTCATGCAACTCAAGTGGAGTCCAATAAAGTTGTTTTCGAATCTCTGAAATAATTTCCAAATTTTTATCAAGAAAATCAGCAATTAGCGGATTAGTCAGAATTTGTATCAGGTCTTCGTTTAAGAATCGTAAGCGCGATATTCCTTTTAACTTTTGTCTGCCCTGAGCAGTAAATTGAATCTTAAAAAATAAGCGCAACAATAAATGAGCCGAAGTATTTTTCAATGGATAACCCATTGTAACATTGGTTTCGGCCAAAACATCAGCATCTAAACTATTTAAAACAGGCATTAAAAGATTTTCATCTGCTAAAACAAGAGCTGTATTATTAAGTCTTTTTCCTGATAAACCGTTTGTTTGTAGTTCCTCATGTAGCAGTTCAGCTGCAATTTTGGCTTGACCAACTGCTTTTGGAACTGCAATAATATTTATTTCTTTAGTTTGGAGAAAATGTTTGGCAACAATCTCATTATCAAATTTATACCAATTGGCATATTTACGCAAAAACAAACCTGCTTCATGATTTTTATTTGAAAAATAATAATCATCAACATCCCAAATTAAATCGGCCTGTTTTGACTCGTAAAGTGAGCGAATAATTTTTTCTTCTGCAAGCGTAAGAGCATTGAAACCTGCAAATATCAATTTTTTCCAATGCTGATTTTGCATCATTTCAAAAATGTGCTCAGCAACATAACGATAAGCCAATCCATTATATGCAGCTTTTTGCGCTAAAAGACGTTGAGTAAAATATTGATAATAATCGTTTAGTTTATGAAAAAATGCCAGATAGTTTTTCTGAAAATCTGTTAGGTCTTTTCTGCCTAAATTCCATTCTCTAATTGCATAATCATCGCTTAAATAAGAAAACAATGCATTGGCATCGCCTAAATGCATATCTATCTCATTAAAATCGTTAATCAATGTTGGAGCCCATTGGATAAATGTTTCAAATGATTGAGCCTCATCTCCTTCCAGTTCTTTATAAACAGTATAAAGCTCAAAACTTAGATCAACATTATCGAAGATGGTGTAAGGTGAAAGATGTTGAATAAAATCATCGATAGAAAATAAAGTAGGAAGCAGCATTGGCATTCCTTTTTCCTGCAAATAATTTTTAATAAATACCTGAGCACGACG
>CAZTST010000304.1:0-3713 GCA_964616585.1 uncultured Draconibacterium sp. | reverse complement strand
ATTGATAATCAATTTTTTACATTCAACCGCAAGGCGTTTAGCGAACAGATGGAAATAAACTCAATTGCACTCTTTGTATCGAATGATGAACAGCCTAGAAATGGCGATCAATTTTTTCCATACCGGCAGTCATCCGATTTATTTTACCTCAGCGGCATCGATCAGGAAAAAACCATTTTAATGTTGGCTCCCGATTGTCCAAATCACAAACTCAGAGAAGTTCTTTTTGTTTTAAAAACCAATGAGCATATTGCTGTTTGGTACGGTCATAAATATTCGCAAGAAGAGGCTCAAGATATTTCCGGGATTGAAAATGTGCATTGGCTAGACGATATGGATATGATGCTTAGGGAAGCTGCATCCTACGCAAAGAATATTTATTTAAACGATTATGAATACCCAAAATACTCTTCTTCTGTTGAAACAAAAGAAAAGCGTTTTACTAAAGAAATAAGAGGCCTTTTTCCATTGCATATCTTTGAGCGTTCGGCACCCATTTTGTATAAGTTGCGCTTGATAAAAACGGAAACAGAAATTAATCTTTTGAAAGAAGCTTGTGAGATTACCAATAAAGCTTTTAGAAGAACTTTACAGTTTGTAAAATCTGGTGTAATGGAGTTTGAAATTCAGGCTGAAATTGAGCATGAATTTACCAGAAATCGAGCAAATGGTCATGGTTATTATCCTATCATCGCCTCAGGCGAAAATGCTTGTATTTTGCATTATATCGAAAACAATAAGGAATGCAAAGATGGCGATGTGATTTTGTTTGATTTTGGAGCTGAATATGCTAATTATTCTGCTGATATGTCGCGCTCAATTCCTGTGAGCGGGAAATTTACGCAACGACAAAAAGCTGTCTATCACGCTGTTTTGCGCACTTTAAAAACACTGACCGAAAATATGGTTGTGGGCAAAGCTCTTGATGATTTAGATAAACTTTCTAAAAAATTAGTGGAAAAGGAGCTGATTAATTTGGGCTTATTCACTGAAGAAGAAGTTATAAATCAAAACCCTAAAGAACCTTTGTATAAAAAATATTTTATGCATGGTGTAAATCATCATTTAGGATTAGATGTACATGATGTTGGCGACCGGAATGTTCCGCTAACTGCCGGCATGGTTTTAACCTGTGAACCAGGAATTTATATTCCTGAAGAAAAACTTGGTATTCGTTTGGAGAATGATATTTTAATTACTGTGAATGGCCCTGTAAATTTGATGGCAGCAATTCCGATTGAGATTGAGGAAATTGAAAGGCTGATGAGCAATATGTAATTCGCTCATTCGTAGAACGTTACTAGTTACTAGGTGCTGGTTGCTAGTAACTTTTTAAAATGGCTTTGTTTATCCTTTTAGCCAGAAACGGCCCTTCATAAATAAAACCGGTATAAACCTGAACGAGTGATGCGCCGGCGTCCAGTTTTTCTAAAGCATCTTCTGCAGTAAAAATTCCACCAACAGCAATAATAGGAAATACTCCTTTCGATTTTACGTGTAAATAGCGAATGACTTCCGTTGATCTTTTATTCAATGGCTTTCCACTCAAACCTCCATTGGCAATTGCTTTTATCTTTTTCTGATTGCTTTTTAATCCTTCTCGGCTAAGGCTGGTATTGGTTGCAATAACTCCATGAATTTCAGTTTTTTTCACAACAGCAATTACCTCATCAAGCTGAGCATTATTCAAATCAGGTGAAACTTTAAGCAAAACAGGTTTTTGCTTCTGCTTTGTCTTGTTTTTTTCCATAACGGCATTCAAAATAGCTTCGAGGTATTGTCGGTCCTGCAATTCGTGCAAATCGCTTATATTGGGACAGCTCACGTTCACCACAAAATAATCTGCTACATCATATAAACCTTCAAAAACAGCAACATAGTCATCAACAGCTAATTCGTTTGGTGTGAGTGTATTCTTTCCCAAATTCGCACCAATAATAGCTTTTGTTTTTCTTTTTTTTAAGTTTTCCGCAGCAGCTAAAACTCCGCCATTATTAAAACCCATTCGATTGATTAAAGCTTTGTCTTTTGGCAATCGAAATAAACGTGGTTTTGGATTCCCGGCTTGTCCTTTTGAGGTTACAGTTCCTATTTCGATATGGCCAAATCCTAAATAACTCAATTCGTTAAACATTGTGGCATCTTTATCAAAACCTGCGGCAATTCCTATGGGATTGGCAAATTTTAATCCAAAAACTTCACGTTCTAATCGTTTGTCGTTCACCGAAAATAGTTTTTTGGCCAGCCATTTGGAGCAAGGAATACTAAAAAATAATCGCAAACAAAACCGAACTAAATGATGAACATCTTCTGCATAGAACCAAAACAAAACTGGACGGATTACCGATTTATACATAGTCATTTCATTAAAAAAGCCCGATAAAATCGAGCTTTATGTTATTCTTTTTCGTTTTCTTTTGAATCAGAACCACTTTCTTCAGGTTCAACATCTTCAACCAAATCAACCAAACCCTTAGCTTGAAGCAAATTATACCATTGAATCATTTTCTTTATATCTGAAGCATAAACACGAGCTTTATCATAAGTAGGCAAAACGCTTTCAAAAAAAGCTACCAACTCAGCTGTGCTTGATTTATGACTCAAAGCTTGCTGATTGCTTGTAATATTGTATATCGAATGAAAAATCTGCTTCAGGGGCACGTCTTCAATTTCAGTGAAAACACTTATTTCTTCAAGAGAACTGATTCGTTCATGCGAAAAGGCCGGAATTCGTTTTCCATCAATTAATGATTCAACTAAAACACCGTTTTTGGTATTCGAAATCATTTGGTACAAACCTGGTTTTCCTGCAATTGATAAGATTTTACTTAAGTCCATAAAAAATGTTTAATAAATTCTCTGCAAAAATAACAAAATCCACTAAGCAACAAATTCTTTTATTTAGACTGCTCTTATACAAAATTGCCACAGTCACTAATAATTATTTTAAATTTGCGATTAAAGCCTTTAGAAATGCACTTTAAAATTTATTCTACTCATAACGAAGTGCCTGAAGGACAACTTAAAGGTAAAAATGTAATAATCATTGATGTTTTAAGAGCAACATCAGTAATTACTACAGCATTAGCTAATGGCGCTAAAAAAGTTATGACAAGTCCTTCGATAAAAGAAGCTCTTGCAAGAAAAGCAGCAAACCCAAATCTCATTTTAGGTGGCGAAAGAAATGCAATTAAAATAAAGGGTTTTGATTTGGGAAATTCGCCATTAGAATATACAAGAGAAAGAGTTGCAGATAAAACAATTTTATTGTCTTCAACCAATGGCACACAAGCCGTAAAAAAAGCATTGGGAGCAAAAAAGATAATTGCTGCCAGTTTTTTGAATTTAAATGTAGTTGTTGAATATCTGGAAAAACTAAATGAAGATTTAAATGTAATTTGTTCAGGAACAAATGGAGAATTTTCGTTAGATGATGGTTTATGTGTGGGACTTATTCTTTATGAGCTAAGAAAGAAAATCACAGTTTCAACTGACGATTTTGGCGAATTACTAACACTACCTTTTATTAAAGATTCTTTTTCCATAAAGAATCTTCTCAGTAATGCCTATCATGTAAATTTTTTAAACAGCAAAGGGTTTTCAACCGATGTGGATTATTGTCTCGATATCAATGTTTTAGAAATAATTCCTATATGGGAAAGCGATGGATTTATAATCATTGAAGATTAAAAAATTATTTTTCAAAAAAGCAT
>CAZTST010000303.1:0-3718 GCA_964616585.1 uncultured Draconibacterium sp. | reverse complement strand
GTGTCTTTTTAATATTAATGCAGTTAATTCCATTATCAAGACCAACCCAAATATTTCCATCTTCATCTTCAAACAATGATAAAGCCGTATTATTACTTAATCCATTGTTTTGGTTAATTTGATATTGAATATTTCCATCTTTACTTAAATAAATAATTCCGTTCGAAATTGTACCTATAACAAAGCTCTTATCTTTTAGCTGGAGGCTGGTAAAAACTTTCATCCTTTTTAAAGTCTCATTTGCAGGCACATCCCATTCTGAAGTAATACTATTTTTACACATAAAAAACCCGGAATTACGCGTTTGAATCAGTAAGTCATCATCAAAGGGGAAAATGTTAATAATTATTTCTTCTTTAAATACTGACTTATTTGAAATCAATTTCGATTTACCTTCTTCTATCGAATAAAATCCTTCATTTTGAACAGAATAGTAAATAACCCCATTAATATTAAAAACTTTCGCAATTGGATTGTTTGCATCGATGATTGTAAATTTATTATTAACGGTATTGTAAAAATAAATTCTTCTAAACGATTGAAAAAGAACCCATTCTTCATAAGTTATAATATTCCAAAAGTGTTCATCATCAATCATTTTTACATCTAGATTTGGAATTAATGATGTATAGTGCAATATTCCAAAAGTATCTTTTTGCCAATAGCCAAATTCCATATAACAACCAGTATAAACTCTGTCTTTAATTACGTTCACAGCTCTTAATATTGTGTTATTTGGTGAAGGATACAGTTTCCAGTTGACACCATTAAATTCTAAAAGACCCTCATTATTTGCTATATAAATAAATTTGTTAGATGCCTGTGAAATCATCCAATTCTGATTTCCACCGGCATAGGTTTCAGGTGAATATCTCTCAATTGGAGGTAATTCTTGTGAATATAAGCTGCTAATTATCAGTAATAATAGTAGCATTGATAATGATGTACCGAAGATATTTCTCATACAATTATTAAGAACAGGTTTTAATTATTTATTAATGTTGTGGCAATGTAAGAAATTTTATGATAATAAATTACCCTTATGATAAAATTAAATTATTTGGGTGTGAATCAAAAAGCGTTTCAAGAAAAGTGAATAAGAACTGAATGACTTTAAAAAGCAAAAAAAGCGCCGAACTCTTTCGATTTCGGCGCTTAAACTAATAAATGTTAAAATTGGGTTTTATTTCTTAAAGAATTTGGATGTGAATACTTCTCCTGATTTGCTTTCAACAGAAATTACATAGACTCCTTGCGGTAATTCGGCAACTTGAATTTTATTATCAAAATATTCAATAGCCTTAACTTTCTGACCAGATATACTGTAAATATTGATACGCTTCAATTCTGAACTATTAGAAAGGTATAAATAATCAGCTGCCGGATTTGGATAAACTTGAAAATAAATTTCATTCAATTCATGGAAGCCTGTTGTCTCGCTATACATTTCAACATCATCGAAATAATAAACTTTATTTGTACCAACAACACCAAAGTTGAAAAAGATAGATGCTTTATTATATACCCAGCCCTTACCTAAACCAACACTTAGCGACTCTGTGCCAGTCGCTTGAATAGCAAAGTCGAATACAATAGTCTCCCACGCGGCAGTTACAGTTGTATTTGTTTCCGTCTCGCAGGTATGTGTAACATCATTTGCATCTTCAATTTTCAAACGAATAGGAGTATTTGCATCCGGTGACCAAACACGTACTGTCATTTTAGAATCAGTTAAGGAAATAGGTAGGTTTGTTGCAAAACCCAGAGCTGTACCAATGGTTGTTCCGGCCCAAGTTGCAGCACCAGTTGTTTTAATTACTTTTACAACGGTATTTGTTGCATCTACAGGATCTACGACTAAAGAGGAAGCATTTCCGCCGAAATCAGTCATTGAATAATTAACTGTTTCGCTTTCAAAATCAACAGGCAAATCTATTTGAGATAGGCCTCCTGTATTATCAATCAATTCAATATCATCAAAAAGGAAAGTTGAATTTGCAGTACCATCGCCTATTTGACCAAAATCAAACATAAATACTAAGTAATTGTAAGTATTCGATGGCTTTCCGGTAAAATCCCAGGTTAAAGTTTCCCATGCGTTTGCAACAGTAGTGTTTGTAGATATTTCCGCAGAAGCTCCATCACCTTCCAGCTTGAAAAGAACGGGCACACCAGCCCTTGTTGAATATACTTTCATTGAAAAAGTACTCGCCGTTGAGAAATCAATTTTACTGTTTAAAAGTAATTTGCTTCCACCCCAAATAGCTCCACCATTTCTTACTATCTGAGCAACAGTTGCACTCGTATTTATTCCTGATGATTGAGGGTTGGCTATCACTGTAGCGACGCCTCCATCAAAATCAGTAAAAGAAAAAGTTCCTGTCTCAAAATCAATAGGAAGAGAAGGTAAAACTACTGGAGAAGGAGAAAATTCAATATCATCAAATAAGAAAGTCCAGTTCGCACTTCCATCGCCCATCGTTCCGTTTTGAAAAATAAAAATCATATTGGAATACAAATCTGAAGTACTACCGCTAAAATCGAAAGACAGCTTTTCCCACTCATTTGCAACAGTCGTATTTACTGATCTTTCAGTAAATACACTGCCATCGCCAGCTTTTTCCAATTTTAAAAGCACAGGCACACCAACTCTTGGTGAAAATACTTTCATTGTAAAAACCTGATTGGTAGTGAAATCAATTGTGCCGGATAATGTTAAAAAGCTTCCGCCCCAGGTCTGACCTGCATTTTTTACCATTTGTGCAACTGTTGCACTTGTGTTTATTCCGGATGATTGTGGATTGGCAATTACGGTAGCCACTCCTCCGTCAAAGTCGATAAAAGTGTAGGATTCCGATTCAAAATCAATAGGGAAATCTTGTGCAAAACCAAGACCACTAAAGGCTAAGGCCAATAAAAATGTAAAGATTTTTTTCATAATGTCTTTTTTAAAATGTTTAACTATTTGTTTCAAATATTAATTATCAGTAGCGTCTACTGAAACTAGAATTCTTAATACCTTTCCTGTCCTCTCAAATATTTGTTTACTTGTATTTTCATCAAGCACTAATCCATTGAGTTGTATATGATTTTTGTTCTTTAAAATAATTTCCAATCCATCGCTTTTATCAATTTTATAAACTATTGGAATTTGGCAATAGGTGAAAAAAAGTGAGTTTTTATCTAGCTTTATTTCTTTCTCTTGATTCAGAACATCGATATATTTAAAGCTTTTGTCTTCCGTTAAAAACTTTTCCTTTTTCAATAGTCTTGGATTAAATTGAAGCTTTCCTTGATTAACAAAAACTCCTAATTCTCCCATTCTACTTAAAATATCCTCTTTAACTTGTCCTGTCATTCCAGGTTGCTGTGCTCCTTTATTTGCAGGTGTATGTGAATATGGATCGGTTGGGAATGCTCCATAAAGCTGAGGCGATTTATGCAAGCCAATTCCTTCTTTTATTTCGTAGTACTGATTTATTAAAGCGTTTACGATTATTCTATCTTCCTTATTTTCAATGGCTCTGTAACATGATTCCTGAACTGCTAACAATAGTTTTGAAACCATATGCCAATAAATTGAACCAAGTCCTTCGTAACCAAAAAATGTTCCTGACCTTCCTGTAAAAGATTTATGATTGAATACATTTTCAAAAATCTTTAAAGTCAATTCTTTATCCTTCTCTATAAGTGCTTTATATTTTGATTCTGCAAGTTT
>CAZTST010000302.1:0-3730 GCA_964616585.1 uncultured Draconibacterium sp. | reverse complement strand
ATTTTTTAAAAAAGCAGCTCTCATTCTAATAGCAAGTAATATTTTATTTGCATGCACAAAAACTAAAGAAACACCTGATTACGGAAAATATGGTTCCGGTATTTTAATCAGTAACGAAGGGAATTTAGGCCTCGGAAATGGCTCTATAAGTTATTATAATCCTGAAAATAATTTAGTTACAAACGAGATATTTCAACTGGAGAACAACAGAAGTCTTGGCGATGTTGTTCAATCGGTCAGCCGGATTGGTGATTATGTTTTTATTCAGGTAAATAATTCGAATAAAATTGAAATTGTTGATAATAATAGTTTTGCCGAAAAAGGTGTAATCCAAAATTTAACTCAGGTACGTTATGCAATTGGCGATGAAAATATCGCATTTGCTTCCGCTTGGGGAGATAAAGGCGTAGATGGAAAAGTTTATTTTATCGATGTTAAAACTTTGAGCTTAATCGATTCTGTTGCCACAGGCTTTGGTCCGGAAGCAATGATTTTACTAAACAATAAACTTTTTGTAGCCAATAGTGGTGGTTGGGCATATGACAGCACAATTAGTATTATTAATCCTGTTAACAAACAACTTATCGAAAATATTTATGTTGGAGCAAATCCAAATTCGATGGTGGTTGATAAAAATAATAACCTATGGGTATTATGCTCAGGCAGTGAGATTTACGATGCTTTTTGGAACTCATTAGGACATCGTCCTGCGAAACTGGTGCAAATTAATGCCTCAACAAATTCAATACTGAAAGAGATTACACTTTTTGCTGATCAACATCCAAATAAATTAGCAATAAATCCGGAAGGCGACCTACTCTATTTTGGTGGTGGTTTTGCTTTTAATGGTATTTATACTTTTGGAATAAACGATGCTTCTTTTACCGAAAATCTGCTTATCGATAAATCCTTTTACGGTTTTGATATAAATGCTGAAGATGGAGTAATTTTTGGCTATGAAGCTTTGAATTTTACAGAAAGAGGAAAACTTTATCGCTATTATGAAACAGGGGTGGAATTAGGTAATTATATAGTCGGCATCGGGCCAAATGGATCTTCGTTTAAAAGAGATTAAAATTTAATTGCCAATAAAAGTACTTTGTGATCCTTAGTGATGAACTTTGTGTTCCTTCGTGGTTAATTTTATTTTACCACAAAGGAGCACAAAGGATTACACAAAGGCACACTAAGAAAAACAGTACAATTAAAACATATTAAAATTTGAAAAATAGCTTACTTCTATATTTAATTATAATCTTTCTTAGCTCCTGTTCTTTTCAGCAGGAAGAAAGTTATAATGCAAAATCTGAAAGTGTAAAATATGCAAAAGGATTTAAATTAGAAACGAATGAGCAATTTAAGAAACTAAGCATTCTAAATCCTTGGAATAATTATAAGCCTTACGCCACATACTATATTTTAAAGGATAGCATAAAACCTCAGATTCAAAATAACGAGCTGACATTTTATTTTAATCAAACACCAAAATCAATTGCTCTTCATACTGCGGCTCAGGCAGCAACATTAAAAGCGTTAAATCTCGATAATTTAGTAAGCGGAATAACTGATCCTCGATTTTTCTATGAGAACTCTTATTTAGATAAACTTGATAAGGGCAAAATTATTCAAACTAGCAATCAGGTCCAAATAAATAAAGAGCGGATAATAATGCTTCAACCTGATATTGTAATTACAAGTGGCTGGAATACAATTAATTCTGATCATAAGCAGTTGATAAGGATGGGTATCCCTCCCCTTTTTATGATAGAATGGATGGAAACAGAACCATTAGGAAGAGCTGAATGGATAAAAGCCATAGGATTGCTTTTTGATAAGGAAAAAGAAGCTGATTCTATTTTCAATATTGTTGAGTCTAATTATCTTAAAATCAAAAATCATCAATTAAAAAAGAAGATTCGACCACAGATTTTACATGGCGAAGAGTATAATGGAGTTTGGTATGTGGCTGGAGGACAAAGTTTTATTGCGCAGATTTATGCAGATGCAGGAGCAGATTATATCTGGAAAGAAAATGACAAATCTGGAAGTATGGTAATTGATGTTGAAGTTGTTATAGAAAAAGCTGCTGATGCCGATTTTTGGTTTACTACTTTTGGACAAAACAAGGCAGATATCGACCATATAAAACAGGAAAAATACAGCCTTTTAAAATCTGTCAAAAATGAGGCAATATATTCAAACACAAATAGAACTCTCTTAATGGGCGGTAATGATTTTTGGGAAACAGGGAATTTGAGACCTGATTTAATTTTAAAAGATATTGTTCAAATTCTTCATCAAAGGAATTCAACTAATGACAGCCTGTTTTTCTATAAGAAACTGATTTTAAATGAATAAGTGATTTTTTTTGCTAATCTCTTATAAATATAGACGTTTTCGCACAATTCTAACGCAAAGAGATCTTTATATCGTAGATTTGAAAAACACACTTGTTATTTTTCTAATCGGTTGGTTTTTCTTGAAATTTAACAAACCCAAACACTTCTATTTGGTCAGAATTTATCCTGAACACAATTGTGTATCCTTTATAAATCAAATCACGAATAGAATCGTCATTAAAATATATTGATTTCCGAAATCTTTTCGGGTTTTTAGGAATCTCTGTTATCTTATCTATTAACTCTATCTTAAATTTCCTTGCTGCGGAGGGCTTATCTTGAGCAATATAGTCTAGCTGGTTTTCAATTCTTTTAACGAAGGATTCTTTATAAACGATCTTCATATTTTTCAAATGCTTGATCTAATCTGTCTTCAAATTCATTTTGGGAATAAAAATTAGCTTCACCGGATTTAATCTCATCCAGTTCCTTTTGTAAATAATCTTGAGTTGAAATAAAATCTTGATTATCCGAAATTATTTCAATTTCATCTTTGGTGAACTTACCAAGAAGCCATAGAAATTTTTCGTAGACCTTTTCGTTTATTTTTAAATGAATTGTATGCATCTTAAATCGTTTTTACAAATATACAAAAAAGACCAATTGATGTTTTTGTTTTTTTTGATGATATTTAATGAATTGGTGATTTTTGCCAAAGGCATCCTTTGGTAGAAAGTACAAAAACAACAAAATTGCACTAAACGCATCAAAACAGAATATTTATAAAGAGAAATATTCCTATAATTACCCAATAATCCTAAACTGAAAAGTCTTAGCCATTTGCTTTCGTGAAAGATATAGGATAATATAATAAGGAGCCAGCAACGATAACGCCAACAATCCTGCAACGCCTTCGCTGTCTAATAACTGAGTAAAAACGATTAATCCAATAAGCAAAACTAAAAATGGAAATACATAGCCAAACATTACGGCCCAGGTTCCCAGCGACTGATCCATCATCACAACAACCTTATCACCTACATTATAGTTATCATGCAATGCGCGTTTTACCTCCACACTCTTATCTTCAACATCAGAAGCTGAGCAAGCTCCGGCAACCTGACAAGAAGCACAACTTGCTTTGGAAACTATCATAACTGTAATCACATCCTTTGAAATATGACTGATAATTCCATCATGTGTAATATTATCTTGTGGCAAATCGCTCATTTCATCCTTTTTTTTGAGCGGCAAAATTACAAATATTTATTAGCGAAGCTCAAAATCAGGCTTTAAATTCAATCTAAAAAGTGCTGGAAAATCAATTTTAAAAACTTATAAAACATTTTGACAAACCGAAAACATTTGTACTTTTGCACGGGGTAAGTCTT
>CAZTST010000301.1:1532-3742 GCA_964616585.1 uncultured Draconibacterium sp. | reverse complement strand
CAACAATCGCCTCAAGAACCTATTCCATTTTTAATTAAAAGTCTTCTACAGGTAAATTATTTGAAAAAGCTTTATCAAATGCCATTTTATCGAGCAACCATTGTAGGAAAAAACGATCCTGATAAGCTCTCTCAAAAAATGAATATGCTATCGACACTACTCGGGTTGAATATTGAGAAATATGCCGAAAATGTAAAAAATTCCTTTTCTCTTAACAATAATGTTGATTATATAATCGATACTTATTTACTTGAAGAAGAAAACTTGCTTCGAATACAGCAAAATTATAGCAGCATTTACAAAGAATTGTTTAAGGAACTTTCAAAAAATAATTATCCGGCTAATTTATCATATAAGGATATCAATTTCTTCGATTTATTTAGGGATGATAAATATATTGATAATAAGCAACTTGTCTTATCTTTCGAAAATAGTTTATGCGCAAAAAGCATAGCCAATATTGATTCGTTAATACAATTGCAGCAATTTTCAGAAGCTCTTTTCTACGTTGATAATCTGGAAGGCTTTGCAAATTATGCAAATGACATACAGCTCAACGATTTGTTTAATCAAAAAAAGGCTATTGCCGCTTATGGAATGTATTATAGTTATGTTGATGTTGCTGATAAAGCAATAAAAATAAAAAATTCAAATTTTGCTGTGCAATACCTCAAAAAGGCTGAAAAAATTCAGGAAACTTATTCAAAAGAAATAATTACTAACAGCTTAGTTAAGAAGAAATTGAAACAATTATTAAATATCTGTTACGATGATTATTACCAAATGATTGAGCAGAATAAGTATTATGAGGCCAGTGCAAAGCGAGATACTATTCGCGAAATAATTACTGATTTCCAATTAGATGGCATGGAATATATGCTGGAACAATTTAATATGCTTGATAACCAGGCTTTCAAATAATTAGCTTAAAAATCTTATTATTAATTTCTCATTTTCCGCCGCCTTAAAGTAGCTGAGTGAATCTTAAATTTTCGTACTTTTGCGCAAAATTTTTCAGATGTTAGATAAGTTGGCCGGCATTAAAAGGCGATACGAGGAAATTGGAGAGCAAATGACTGATCCTGCTGCAATGGCAGATATGAAGAAATATATTCAGTTAAGCAAAGATTATAAGGAGTTGGAGCCAATTGCATTGCTTTATGAAACTTACAAAAATATTGTTGAGAACATTGAATCTTCGCGCAAAATCATTAAAAACGAAAAAGACGAAGAGTTTAAAGAAATGGCTCTCGAAGAGCTTGATGATTTATTGAAAAGAAAAGAGCAATTAGAAGATGATATTAAAACACTTTTGATTCCCAAAGATCCTCAAGATGAGAAAAACGCTATACTCGAAATTCGTGCCGGAACCGGTGGCGATGAGGCTAGCATTTTCGCAGGCGATTTGTTTCGGATGTACCAGAAATATTGTGATACAAAAGGTTGGAAATTCGATATAGTTGACATGACCGAAGGAACTGTTGGCGGATATAAAGAAGTTATTATAAATGTAACCGGAAAAGAAGTTTACGGCACTTTAAAATACGAATCAGGCGTTCATCGTGTGCAACGTGTGCCACAAACTGAAACACAAGGCCGAGTGCATACATCAGCAGCAACTGTTGCTGTTTTGCCTGAAGCTGAAGAATTTGATATAGACCTAAATCCTGCTGATATTAGGAAAGATACTTACTGTTCTTCAGGCCCGGGTGGACAAAGTGTAAATACTACATATTCTGCTATTCGTTTAACTCATGCACCTACCGGAATTGTTGTTACTTGCCAGGATGAAAAATCGCAGTTAAAAAATCTCGATAAAGCCATGAAAGTATTACGCTCTCGTATTTATGAGCTTGAATATGCCAAATATATGGATGAGATTTCTTCGAAACGGAAAACTATGGTTTCAACTGGTGATCGTTCTGCAAAAATCCGAACATACAATTATCCGCAAGGACGCGTAACCGATCATCGTATTAGTCTGACACTCTATAATTTAACTAGCATAGTAAATGGCGATATTCAGGAAATTATCGACAAATTGCAAATTGCCGAGAATTATGAGCGTTTAAAAGAGCAAGAAGATAATCTGTAAAAATTCATATGACAAAAAAGGAATTAGTAGCGCAAATTCGCAAGAAACAATCATTTTTATGTATTGGTTTGGATAGCGATATTACTAAAATTCCGAAGCATTTACTCACAAAAGA
>CAZTST010000301.1:0-1522 GCA_964616585.1 uncultured Draconibacterium sp. | reverse complement strand
GAAGATCCGGTTTTTGAATTTAACAAACAGATAATTGATGCTACACACGATATAGCTGTAGCATACAAACCCAATACAGCATTTTATGAAAGTCGAGGTGTTGAAGGATGGAAAAGCCTCGAAAAAACTATCAACTATTTAAATAATCTCAAGGAAAAAGTTTTTACAATTGCTGATGCTAAAAGAGGTGATATAGGAAATACTTCAACACAATATGCAAAGGCGTTTTTTGAGCAACTAGATTTTGATGCTGTTACCGTTGCCCCATATATGGGTGAAGATTCTGTTACTCCTTTTTTACAATTTGAAGGAAAATGGGCTATAGTTCTTGCACTAACTTCTAATCAAGGTGCTTTTGATTTTCAGTTTATTAGAAATGAAGAAAGTAAAGAAAAGCTTTTTGAAACAGTTTTGAAAACAACAAAAAGTTGGGGCAACGATGAAAACATTATGTACGTTGTTGGAGCAACAAAAGCTGAAATGTTGCTGCAGATAAGAAAACATATTCCCAATCATTTTTTACTTGTTCCAGGGGTTGGTGCGCAAGGTGGTAATTTAGAGGAAGTTGCAAAATATGGGATGAATAATGAAATTGGCTTACTTGTAAATTCATCTCGCTCTATTATTTTTGCATCTGATGGAAAAGACTTTTCGGAAAAAGCAAGAGAAGAAGCTTTGAAATTACAAAAACAAATGGTATTATTAATTAGTTAATGTGCTAATTATCCGCATTTATCCGCGTTGTTTTCATCCGCGTAATCCGCGTGTTTTTAAAATTGGAACGCTGATAAACGCGGATTTTCAAGCGCGGATTTCCGCTGATTTTTTATCATCGTGACTTTCTTTTATATTCATATACCTTGCGAATAAACTCCGGTTTTTTCCCAAAGTTTAAAAGCAATCCAACTTCTAAATCAGTACCACGAAGATAATTAATTATTTGAGCTTCAAATTCTTTGGCCATATACTCAACCGCTTTTAGCTCTAGAATAATCAAATCTTCAACAACGATATCGGCATAGTATTCACCAACTTGTTGCTTTTTGTAATACACTTTTATTTGTTTTTGTGCCTCTACATGAAATCCTCTAGCTTTCAATTCAAGAAATAAAGAATTCTGATAAACTTTTTCTAGAAAACCATAACCCAGTTCGTTGTAAACATCAAAAAATGCACTGAGTATTTTATCCGTTAATTCTTTGTGTAATAGTTCCATAATATTTCATTTTTATCTGCTCTAATCCGCGTTGCTTGCATCCGCGTAATCAGCGTGCCAATTTTTTTATAGAACGCTGATTTCCGCGGATCTTCGAACGCTGATTTTCGCTGATTTGTTTATCCGTTTTTATCCGCGATGTTTACATCCGCGTAATCCGCGAGCTTATTAAATGGAATGCAGATTTTCGCTGATTTTTTTCCTACTTCATGCTAGTTCTTTTATATTCATATACTTTGCGAATAAATTCTGGTTTTTTCCCAAAGTTTAAAAGCAATCCAACTTCTAAATCAGTACCACGAAGAT
>CAZTST010000300.1:0-3823 GCA_964616585.1 uncultured Draconibacterium sp. | reverse complement strand
AATCATATTCGTTTCCAAGAAAATCAAATAGATTCTATAGCTAAACTTGTTTTACACGATAAAAAGAAAGAAGGTGAGCTTCTGAATTTTAGTTTGTTAAAGCAAATCGGTCAATGCGAAATAAATGTGCAAATCACAAAAAACCAGATAATCAATTCTTTAAAAAACATCATTCATGGCTTTACTAATTAAAAAGGTCAACCACAGTTTAAAAGGACGTATTCAATTGCCGGCTTCTAAAAGCGAAAGTGCTCGATTGCTAATTATTGATGCCATTATGGGGAATGAAGATTTAGATATTGAAAATCTTTCTGAAAGTAACGATACAAAAATACTGCAAACTTCACTGGAATCTTTGTTGCAGTTAAAAGGAACTCATATTTCAATAAACTTGGATGTTCAAGACTCTGGTACCACCATGCGATTTCTTACAGCCTATGCGGCCGGAATAAACGTAAAGTCCTATATTACAGGTTCTGAACGTATGAAACAACGGCCTTTGGGTATTTTAGTTAATAAGTTAAAAGAGCTGGGAACCAATATCACTTATACACAAAAAGAAGGTTTTCCTCCTATTTTGGTTGAAGGAAAAAGACTTAAAGGTGGAGAAATAGAAGTAGATGCAACTGTGAGTTCTCAATTTATTTCGGCATTATTATTAATGGCTCCAAAAATGGCGAATGGGCTGAAAATTAAATTGCTGGGAGAAGTAATTTCAGCACCTTATATTGATATGACCATAAAAATAATGCGCGATTTTGGAATTAAGATCGAGCGCAGCAATAATGTAATTTCGATTCAAAAACAGCGTTATCAAAATAAAAATATCTATCGTGTTGAGTCTGATTGGAGTGCCGCTTCTTATTGGTATCAAATGGCGGCTTTTGCCGATGAAGTGGAGCTAACTTTACTTGGTTTGAAAAAAGACAGTACGCAAGGCGATAGCATAATTGCTGAATGGGCTGCCCAATTTGGAGTTCAGACAATATTTACAGACGAAGGAGTTAGTTTGAGCAAAACTAAAAGTAAAGTCAAACACTTGAATATGGATTTTTATGCATATCCTGATCTTGCGCAAACAATTATAACAACTGCGGCAGGCATGCAAATATCAGGCGAATTTTCAGGCCTTAACAATCTTCGTCTAAAAGAAACCGATAGAGTAAAGGCCTTGGTAAACGAATTAACTGCTTTAGGAGCTAATATTTCGGAAGATAAGGATAACATATTCCTTTCTCACGGTAAACTCGAAGCTAAAAGCAAGGTTCATGTATATTCCGACCACCGAATGGCTATGTCGTTTGCACCATTGAGCATACTCTTTGGAGAAATAAAAATTGATACTCCTTCTGTAGTTGCCAAATCGTATCCAAAATTTTGGGAAGATTTAAAAAGTGTTGGTTTTGAACTTAGTGAAGGTTGATCTTTTTCAAAAAAAACTTGTTTGACTTAAGTATATTTGACTATATTTGTCAAATATAAAATAATCTAATGAAAACATTTGGAGAAAAAATACGAGCTGCGCGTGAAAAAAAGGAATTATTTCTTAGGCAAGTTGCTGCAGTTATGGACATCGACCAAGCCATAATAAGCAAATTTGAGAAAGGCGACAGAAAACCTTCGGAAGAACAAGTAGAAAAATTTGCAGCCTTTTTTGAAATTGACAAAGACGAATTAATTATTGCTTGGAAAAGTGATTTAGTTTACAACGATTTAAAAGATGAAAGATTATCAAACCAGATTCTTAAAGTTGCAGAGCAGAAAATCAATTATGCAAAATCAAAAGTAAGTCAAAAAGTATGAGTGAAACAATACCAGTCTGCAAACCCAAAATAAAATCGACTTTGGTTGAATTTTATACTAAATTTGAAACAATAGAAAGTAGTCTTTTGCCCTTAAATTTTGAAAATACTACGGAAAAAGACATTAAAGTATTATCATTATTTAGTGGTTGTGGCGGATTAGATTTAGGGGTAATAGGTGATTTTGAATTTAAAGGAAAAAAATACGAAAAGAATAAATTCTCTATTGCTTTTTCAAATGACTTTGATAAAGCAGCAACAAAAGTTTACAATAAAAATTTCAAGTATTTTAAACATAAAATTACAGAAAAAGATATTGTCTTACTCAATCACAGAGAAATACCTGATTTTGATTTTTTAATGGGAGGCTTTCCTTGTCAGCCTTTTTCTAATGCCGGATTAAGAAAAGGAATTAGCGATAATAGAGGAACATTTTTTGAAAATGCCATTGAGATGTTTCAAATCTCAATCAATAAAGGCAAAAAACCAATTGGCTTTATGTTTGAAAACGTGCGAGGTATTATGTCTTCAAAAATGCCTGACGGAACAACTGTTCCAGACGAGATTGTAAAACGAATGGAATTACTTGGGTATAGTACAAATTACAAATTACTTAAAGCTAGTAACTATGGTGTCCCTTCAAATCGATATAGATTGTTTATAGTTGGCTTTAGAAAAGAACTTGGATATTTTGATTACAATCTTATGGAAAATGTTGTAAATGAACATAATATACCAAACATAAAGACATCTCCATATGATTTATATCTAGGATCTGTATTATGTGATATTCCAGAGAATGCACCACAGAAAAATGATTATTGGAAGTATTCTCCTGCCGGACAGAAGATGGTTGAAAGCATCGGGTTTTGTGAAGATGGCATGCCGGCATTAAGGAAATTTAAAGAAAAAAAGCCTTTATCAGAGATATCAGAAACAATATCGAAAGGTCGTTCATGGAAAAATATGCCGTATAACGATTTCACGCCAAGATTTAAAAAGATTTGGGATGATCCAAAGAAATACAGATCTCCAAATTTTTATCGCCGTTTTGCTCTTGGAGAAATAAATGGAACAATAACAGCATCAGCTCAGCCTGAAAACTGTGGAATTACACATCCTTTTGAACATCGGCGTTTTACTGTGAGAGAAATTGCGAGAATACAATCATTTCCTGATGATTTTGAATTTCCTTTCACCGTAATTGCAAATGCTTATAAAGTAATTGGGAATGCGGTTCCTCCTGTTTTAGGATGGGTTTTTGCAAAAGCAGTAGAGAAATTTTTAAAAAATGAGAGATGATTAATCATCATAAGGCATATATCTTAGGTTTATTAGTGGGGAATGGAACAATCTCAAATAATACATTCTTCATAAAACTCCCGTTCAAAAAATGGGGAATGCAACCTGATGTAATGAATAAGATAGCTACTGATATACTTACAAAGATTTGTGATAAATTTAAGGCTTCATATAAATTTGATGTTACATATGAGATCGGTAATGCTCAATGGCTGATTAAACCAATTGGAATTCCAGATATTTCAGAACTATTAAATGATTTAACAGAATTTGGATTACCAAAAAGCGGTTTTTTATTGGATAACGTTTCACTTTCTGTCGTAAAACACAAACTAAAAGGAGTAAATATTGAAAGCTTTCTTTCGGGAATTTTTGATACAAGAGCAAGTTTGGCAAAGTCCCATAGACGTTTTATAAGTGAAGCCCCTATAGTATCATTAGAAATACCCGGCAGCACAGCGAATTTTGATTTTGTAGTTTCAATTTGTTCTTGGCTGAATGAACTAGGCACAACAACGGACCAAATACTTTATAATCATCCTTGTCAGCATTCTGCTTCAGACCCAACATACAAAGGCTGGAAAAAAGGTTTTAAAATTCGATTTTTAGTAAATTCATTTTTAGCTAAACACTCTTTTGCGTTAAAAGCAAAGGCAATAGATATTGAAGAATTGAAAAAATTACAAGAAAAATCGGAACAAGTCCCTTGTCTAAAAAGA
>CAZTST010000299.1:0-3827 GCA_964616585.1 uncultured Draconibacterium sp. | reverse complement strand
ACCTTTGACTAGCCAAATAACTAGAATGCATATTATAATTACAATAACAATTTTGTACAATTGATTCATGATAATATCCTTTGCTTTAGTAATATAAAGCTCTTGTGATTGGACAACTAGGCATTAACAAAATTAAAATTATGAAAAGAATAATACTTATAGTACTTGCCGCAATGGCTTCAACGATGTTATTTTCACAGGAATTAGGAATTCAGTGGAAAGGATTTGTAAAAACTGATTATTTTTTCGATACTCGACAAACAATAACAGTACGTGAGGGTCATTTTTTGTTATATCCTGCAAATGAACTTTTTGATATGTCAGGTCAAGACATCAATGCTGCATCTAGTTTGAATATGCTTTCAATTCAAACTCGACTTACAGGCGTAATTATGGGGCCTGAATTATTAGGAGCAAAATCTTCTGGAGTAATAGAAGGTGCATTTTTTGGCCACAGCGATGGCGATATTAATGGTTTCAGATTGCGTCATGCATTCACAAAATTAAATTGGGAAAACACAGAAATTCTTCTTGGACAAACATGGCATCCTATGTTTATTACCGAATGTTTTCCTGAAGTAATTTCATTCAACACCGGTGTTCCATTTGTTGTTTTTTCGCGCAATCCGCAAGCACGATTAACTCATAAAATGGGTAGTCTAAAATTAGTAATGGCAATTATGTCGCAACGCGATTTTACCAGTTTCGGAGGTTCATCTTCTCTTAGAAATGCTGCTATACCTGATTTGCAAATTCAGACAAGTTATAAATCGGGGAAATTTTTGTTTGGAGCAGGAGTAGGATATAAAGAATTATTGCCTCGATTAACAACAGATAGTAATTATATTGCCAAGGGAAGAGTAAAAGCAATTTCTTATATGGCTTATACGCGTTTTGATAATGATAAAATTACCTTTAAAGCGGAAGGAATTTTTGGAGCAAATATGTTTGACGGAACTATGCTAGGCGGTTATGCGCAAAAAATACCCACTAATATGAGTGATTTAATAAATTATGATTACCGAGAATATACTGCTATCAATACCTTATCATTATGGACTGAAATTATAACAAAAGGAAGTTCTAAAATTCAATATGGTATATTTGGAGGATATACTAAAAATCTGGGAGCAAAGGAAAACATCTATAATGTAGAGTCTGCAAGTTCCTATTATTCAAGAGGTTCTAATATTGCCTATGTATATCGACTATCACCGAGGGCAGTATATACCGAGGGAAAAATAAAATTTGCCATAGAAACCGAATATACAGTAGCCGGTTATGGTAATACTCGTAACACCTATGGTGTTGTGCAAGATAAATCGAGCGAATTTCCTAATGCAGAAATAAATGATATAGCCAACTTTAGGTTATTATTTTCAGTAATTTATAGTTTCTAAATTTAATATCATATTAAATTCTTTAAAATGAATTTAAACTGAATATATTCATCAGACATTACTTTATGAATTCAATAAAATATAAAAATTAAATATTTTCATTATGCAACATGAACCTTCAGTGGAATTAGGTGTTGACCTAGCTTCAGAAAAGAAAACTAGACTAGGCGTTTGGTTTTTCTTCTTGTATTTCTTTTTTTACGCCGGTTTTGTAGCTATTGGTGTTACAAATTACGAGTTGTTAGGTATAAAAGTTATCGGCGAACAAAATCTGGCTATTGTTTATGGTATCGGACTTATTGTTTTTGCAGTAGTTCTCGGACTAATATATAACTGGATTTGTACACGTTACGAAGACACTTTAAATAAGGAGGATAAGAAATGATATACGGAGTTTCATATATAGCAATAGCCTTTTTCTTACTTTTTGTTTCTTTTGTATTAGGGCTTTCATTTTATTTTGCGCGTAAAACTAAATCTGCAAGTAATTACTATGCCGCAGGCGGACAAATTCATTGGGCTACAAACGGAATTGCCTTTGCCGGTGATTATCTCAGTGCCGCATCTTTCTTGGGAATATGCGGAATGATTGCAATGGTTGGTTACGATGGGTTTTTATATGCAGTAGGTTTTTTAGCCGGCTGGATAGTAGCATTATTTTTAGTAGCCGAGCCAATGAAAAGACTTGGTAAATATACTTTTACTGATGCGCTAAACGCAAAATTTAAGAGTAGAGGAATTACGCTAGCGGCTGCAATCAGTACTTTAGTAATTTCAATATTTTATTTAATTCCTCAAATGGTTGGAGCGGGAGCTTTAGTAACTCCTCTTCTAGGACTCCCTCATTGGGTTGGAGTTGTATTGGTTGGAATTATCGTAATCTTTATCGTTGCAACTGCAGGAATGACATCCACCACTTATGTTCAGTTTATTAAAGGTGGTTTATTGATTATTTTCTCTGCAATCCTTTCTATATATATTTTCAATAACGGATTAAACCTTAAACCTGCTATAGGTGATATGGAATATCATGAATATATGTCACTTGACCCTATGATTGAAGACGGGAAAGTTATTTCTGTTGAAGGATATACCATTCAAGATCAGATAGAAGTGAAAGGAGTTCCTATTGTGAAACTTGAAAAAGAAGGTATCGACCGATGGTTTAACCTTGCTGAAGTTGAAGGTGTTTACAAACTTAAAGAGATGCTTTCTATTTCGGAAAGTGAAAGCGGAGAAAAGCTCTATAATGGGGAACCACGAGAAAATCAAAAATTTTATCAGGTTGGGCATATGAGTAAAATCATAGTTGATGGTAAAGAAGTTGAAAAAACCGGCCCAATAGGTCCATTTAAATTTCTATCAACTGTTGAAGGCAGTGAAATTGTTCGTTTTACTGAACTGAAATTCAAAGACAATGACCATAAAGTTTCTGTCTTCTACCAGAAAATAACTGCCGGTAAAGATTTTATGTTGCCGGGTTTGAAATATAAAATAGGAAAAGGTTCAGGACCATGGGATAAAATCGATTTTATTTCTCTTATGCTGGCACTTTTCCTTGGAACTGCTGCCTTGCCTCATATTTTAATCAGATATTACACTGTACCAAGCCAACGCGATGCTCGTAAATCAACAATTCTTGCCATTGGAGCAATTGGTACTTTTTATATTCTAACCTTATTTATGGGACTTGGCGCTGCTGTTAACGGAGTTTTCGATGTTGAAAGTAGTAATATGGCAGCACCTTTGCTTGCAAGAGGCTTTGGAATTGGAATATTCTCGATAATATCCGCTATTGCTTTTGCTACTATTCTGGGAACTGTATCAGGATTAATTATTGCCTCATCAGGTGCAATAGCACACGATTTAATGGATAATTATATGGGTAAAAATCAAACAGATAAGCAGAAAGTAAAAGCCGGAAAAATTGCCGCATTTAGTGTTGGTATTATGGCAATAGCTCTTGGAATTTCGTTTAAAGGAATGAATGTATCTTTCCTTGTTGGATGGGCTTTTGCAGTTGCTGCATCGGCTAATCTTCCTTCTATTTTGTTTATTCTTTTCTGGAAAAAAACAACGGCAAAAGGTATAATTGCTTCAATTATTGTAGGAATTGTATCGGCATTAGGAATCATTCTTACTTCTCCAACTATGTGGGATCGTTATGGTTTAGATTCTGCTAATGCGATACACAGACTCGAAAACCCTGCAATTATTTCATTTACGCTTGCTGTGTTAGTTGTTTATTTTGTATCCTTGGCTACGCAAAAAAGCAATGGTAGACTTTCTGATAAAGTTGCTTAAAATTTAATCATGGATTTTTCTCCAAACCCTGTTGGCTTCATAATGCTAATAGGGTTTATATTTTTATAAGGAAAATTGATTTAATTAAAAAATTTCACGAAATTTGAAGATAAGCTTATAGAT
>CAZTST010000298.1:0-3833 GCA_964616585.1 uncultured Draconibacterium sp. | reverse complement strand
TGAGGAACGAGGTTCATATAATTACGATGTAGATGGTGTATCTGGAATATCATCGGGTATTGATGCTTTTGGTCGGCTTAAGCAACCTCAAACTCGTTGGGGTGGCATTATGCGCCAAATTGAAACTTCTGATTTTGAGGCAACTAATATTGAATATATCGAATTTTGGATGATGGATCCTTTTAGTGAAGTTCCAAACGGACGTGGTGGACAGCTATATTTTAATTTAGGAGATGTGTCGGAAGATATTTTACGCGATTCTCGAAAAGCATATGAAAACGGGCTGCCTGTTTCAGGAGATATTATTAATGTTGATTCAACAATTTGGGGAAGAGTGCCAGTTCTTCAATCACTTGTCGATGCATTTGATAATAGGCCGGAATCACGTCCTTATCAGGATGTTGGATTCGATGGATTAAGAGATGATGACGAACGTAACTTTTTTCAGGATGTATATTTGAACAAAATCAATTCACGTTATGGTCTTAGCTCACAAGCTTTTACACAAGCTAATAACGACCCGTCAGCAGATAATTTTCATTATTTCAGAGGAACCGACTTTGATGAAAACGACCAATATAAAAGCATACTAGAACGCTATAAAAAATACAATGGATCGGAAGGAAACAGCCCTGCCTCTGAATTTAGCAACGAAATTTATCCAACTATGGCAACTACTTTGCCCGATGTGGAAGATATAAATAGAGATAATACACTGAGTGAAGCAGAGCGATATTTCCAATACGTTATCGATTTGCATCCTGATAATATGGAAATCGGGAAAAATTTTATTACCGATATTAGAGAAGGAAATGGCTCTACAGAAAAAGAAAATGGAGATCCAATTCTAACAAAATGGTATCAATTTAAAGTTCCGGTTCGTAGTCCCAGCAAAGTAGTTGGAGCAATAAACGATTTTAAATCCATTCGCTTTATGCGAATGTTTATGAAGGGATTTGAGGAGCCTAAAGTGCTGCGTTTCGCCACTTTGGAACTAGTTCGCAGCGATTGGCGACGATATCGTTACGATTTATTAAGCCCCGGCGAATATGTGCCTGACGATATTCAAAGCGAAACAGTTTTTGATGTTGCGGCTGTAAATATTGAAGAAAACGGCAGTCGATATCCTATTCCTTATGTTATTCCACCAGGAATTGAGCGTGAAATAAATATTGGAACAACCAATTTGCAAAGACGAAACGAACAGGCGATGCAAATAGTAAGTTGTGGTTTATTGGATGGCGATGCCAGAGCAACTTTTAAAACAGTTGATTTTGATTTTAGGCGATATAAAAAATTAAAAATGTTTGTTCACGCCGAAAAAATGAAATCTGACGATAAGCTTGAAAATGGCGATCTTACCTTATTCGTTCGTATCGGAGCAGATTTTACAGAAAATTATTACGAATATGAAATTCCTCTTCAATTAACTGATTGGGGAACTTCCGATCCGGAAGCAATTTGGCCTGAATCTAACCGTTTTGATGTTGATTTGGAGCGTTTGGTTGATGTGAAATTAAATCGAAATATTTCTGAACGAGAAAGCAACAACATTCTAAATACCGGCTCGCTTTATTCCGAAATGGATGGTGCAAATAAAATTACAGTAAAAGGATCTCCAAGTTTAAGCGATGTAAAAGCAATAATGATAGGTGTTCGCAACCCTAAAAAAACAAGTGTAAATAGTCTGGACGATGGCTTAGCTAAGTGTGCAGAAATTTGGATTAACGAACTGAGAGTTAGTGACTTTGATAATAAATCTGCTTGGGCTGCAACTGCAAGAGCAAAGTTTGACTTGGCTGATTTAGGAAATGTAATTATTTCAGGCGCAAAAAGTACAGCAGGATTTGGCGGTCTGGAAAGTGGAATTACACAACGCCAACTCGATGATATTACTAATTTGGATGTGGCTACTAATTTAGAAATCGGAAAGTTTTTCCCTGATAAATGGGGCATACGTATTCCTTTGCATTTCGATTATTCAGAGAGTAAACTCGATCCTGAATTTAATCCTTTAGAGCCTGATATTAATTTTGCTAAAGACCTGGAAAGCTATCCAACAAAAGCTAAAAGCGATTCAGCGCGTTCTGTGGCTCAAGATTTTACACTTAGAAAAAATATCAATTTTATAAATGTGAGGAAAGATCGTGCGAGCTCAAATATGGGTAAAACACATATATATGATATAGAGAATTTTGATGTTTCATACTCTTATTCAGAAATTTTTCATCGCAATATTGATATTGAATATCACTTGAAAAAAGCTTATCGAGGAGGTTTAGGATATAATCTTAATATGAATCCCAAACCTATAGAACCTTTTAAAAGAGTTAAATTTTTAAGTGGTAAAAACTGGCGTATTATTCGCGATTTTAACTTTTATCTTAAGCCTCGTTTGTTTACATTCAGAACTGATATTAACAGAGAGTATGAAGATAAAAAGCTGCGCAACAAGAGTATAGGAGATATTCCTATTCGTTG
The DNA here is from genome assembly GCA_964616585.1 of uncultured Draconibacterium sp. GTDB lineage: Bacteria > Bacteroidota > Bacteroidia > Bacteroidales > UBA12170 > UBA12170. The sequence goes on along the minus strand of CAZTST010000298.1, from coordinate 1,352 downwards.
GACATGGAGTAAGCGTTTCGATTGGAATCGATCTTACAATCTACGTTTCGATATTACACGCAGCATGAAGCTGGATTATAATGCCAAAGCAAGTGCCTTTATTAATGAGCCGGAAGGACGTATTGACCGTTCGGATAATCAATATATGATTGAATATCGCGATTTTGTTCTCAATAGTGTTTATTCCGGCGGAAAAATGAATCAGTTCGATCAATCGGCAGGTTTAAATTATACTTTACCCATCAATAAAATTGGTTTATTCAATTGGGTTAATGCCACAGCGCGTTACCAAAGCGAGTATCATTGGAAAGCCTCACCATTAAGTTTGCAAGATCGTTTTGGAAACAGTATCGAAAACTCAAGCTCAATTCAACTTAATGGAAGCTTTAAAATCAGCAGTTTATATACAAAAATACCTTATCTCAAAAAGATAAGTACTCCAAGCAGAACTCCTGTTCGTCGTCCGAGTAATTTAGACAGCGACAAAGAAAAAGCTCAAGGTACTAAAAACGAAAGTTTGACCCTAAAAGTAATAAACGAAAGTTTGAAAGTATTGATGATGTGGAAAGATGCATCTATTACATATTCAGAAAACAGAGGAAATTATTTGCCTGGATTTATTCCTGAACCTGATTTATTGGGCACTAACTGGACAAAAATGGCTCCGGGTTTGGGTTATGTTTTTGGATTAGAAAACGATATACGTTATCAGGCTGGAATAAATGGTTGGTTATCAACTGATTCGGCTCAGAATCAAATGAGTCTGAACAAATATAGCACCGATTTGAATTTGAGAGCAACATTGGAGCCGATTAAAGATTTACGGATTGAGCTTTCTGCCACACGCACATCATCCACAACTACTGAAGATTATTATAAATGGTCTGAGGATGATTTTGGTTTTCAATCATTTGCAGCTATGGAGCGAGGTAGTTTTAGCATGTCGTTTTTAACAATTGGAACTGCATTTAAGAAAATAAATGAAGATAATAGCTCTGAGCCATACAATAATATGCGCGAATATCGCTTACCTATTGCCGAACGATTAGCTCATGAAAATACAAACTGGACAGGAATGTATAACGATTCTACCGGTTTCCCAATTGGTTATGGTTCTACTTCACAAGATGTTATTCATGCTGCATTTATGGCTGCTTATACAGGTCAATCGCCTCAAAATGTGAAAATTAGCTATTTCCCAAGAATTCCTTTGCCCAATTGGCGATTTACATACAAAGGTTTATCAAATATTCCTTTTCTAAAAAAATGGTTTAAAAATATTACAATCTCGCATGCTTATCGATCGTCATATAATATTGGTTCTTATGTTTCCAATATTCAATATCAGGAAA
>CAZTST010000297.1:0-3842 GCA_964616585.1 uncultured Draconibacterium sp. | reverse complement strand
AAACCTAAAAATCAAGTTTCATTTAATTCAAATGGAATATCAATGCCGGGAATATTGAGTATTTCACCTTTTTCTGCTAAATTGTATAAACCGTAAGCATCGTTTTGTTTGCAGAAATCAAGAGATGCGTCCATATGAATTAAATGAAACTTGTTTTTTAGGTTTGAAGTTCCAAGTTCAAAGTTTTCCACATTAGGGATGGCTTTGCCAAAAGTTCCACTAATTATTTCAATAATCTGTTGACGAATGTTTTCATCGGGCGAAACAAAAGAGCATATAGTAATTATTCCTTTGTCGTTCAGCATTTTACTAAGATGAGCAACTCTTCTAAGATGCTCAACGCGGTCGGCCAACGAATAATCAAGTTCTTTTGAAAGTCCTGCCCGAACGGTTTTGCCATCAAGTAAAACAACTACAGCGCCACGGTCGAACAATTTCTTCTCTAAAGTATAAGCTAATTGATTTTTGCCGGAACCATGTAAGCCTGTAATCCAAATAGTTACTCCTTTTTGTCCATATCGGCCTTCGTATTCACTTTGGCTTACTAAATTTTGTCCGCTAATAATCTTTTTTCTATCTAAATCGGAAATACGAAATGGCAGGTCTTTACTTCCTACCTTATCTATTATCATTCCTACTGCAGATGTATTATGTGTTAGAGGATCGATTAAAATAAAAGCGCCTGTTTCTCTATTTTTTTTATAAGAATCGAAAAATATAGGTTTTACCGTGGTAATCACCACACGACCTATTTCATTTAATTCGAAATGCGATTTATGATATTTTTCAAGAGTATTTACATCGACTAAATAATTTATTTTATCGATGCGAGCTTTTGTGTTATTGGTATTATGCTTGATGTAAAATTGTGTATTCGAGTTCATTGCCTTTTCGTCCATCCATACCAACATTGCTTCAAAATGCTGCTCTACTTTAGGACGATTATTGGGATGAACCAACATCTCGCCACGCGAAATATCTATCTCATCTTCAAGAGTTAAAGTAACAGATTGAGGAGCATGAGCATAATCAAGCTCTCCATCATAGGTGAGAATTGACTTTACTTTTGATGTTTTTCCTGAAGGTAAAGCCATTACCTCATCGCCTTTGCGGATAATGCCACTCGATACTTTTCCGGAAAAACCTCTAAAATCAATTGAAGGTCTTAAAACAAATTGTACAGGATATCGAAAATCTTCTAAATTGCGATCGCTGGCAATATGAATAGTTTCCAAATGCTCCAAAAGACTTTTGCCATGATACCAGGGCATATTGTTTGAAAGATCCACAACATTATCGCCTTTTAAGGCAGAGAGAGGAATAAATGTAATCTCCGGTAAATCGAGCCGGGTGATGAAAGCTTTATAATCGGCACAAATCTGATCGAAAATCTGTTGACTAAAATCCATCAGATCCATTTTATTTACAGCCAGCACTATATGTTTTATTCCCAAAAGCGAAACTAAAAAAGTATGACGCTTAGTTTGAGTTATTATTCCTTTTCGTGCATCAACTAAAATAATTGCAAGGTTTGCAGTAGAAGCACCGGTAACCATATTGCGTGTATATTGCTCATGGCCAGGAGTATCGGCAATTATAAATTTCCGTTTATTGGTTGAAAAATAACGATAAGCAACATCTATGGTTATTCCTTGCTCGCGTTCAGCTTTTAGTCCATCCAACAAAAGAGCATAATCAATATCGCCACCGGCATGACCAATTCGTTTGCTGTCGCGCTCTAAAGCAGCCAGATGGTCGTCGTAAAGTTTTTTACTGTCAAAAAGCAGACGACCAATCAATGTAGATTTCCCATCATCAACTGAACCTGCAGTGAGGAGGCGAAGGAGGTCTTTTTTTTGATCTTGATCGAGGTATTCTTGTATGTTGAGGGTTGAGCTGTTCTTCATGTTGTTTTTTTTAATGGAGTGATGGAATAATGGAGTGATGGAGTGATGGAGTGATGGAATAATGGAGTGTTGGAGTGTTGGAGTGTTGGAGTTACTTACTACTTTGATTTACCATAACTTTGATCCCAATCATCTTCTTTTATCTTATTTTGTATTGCTTCGGCAAGCTTTAATAATTCATTTTCAGTTTTATAGTGAAGGTTGTCAAAATTTTCAAATCCTTCTTCGGAAATAATATCCGCCTTTCGAAAGGCAAACATTGCACTATAAAGTTCTCCGCATGAACCAAGTGCATAATTTAAAAAATTAATGTACTCTCTAGGCGATTTTCTGCAATAGCCTTCAGATATATTTCTTGCAATACTGTGAGAAGCATCAAGAGTGTTTGATTTAGGTTTACTGTACTCATAGGGAATCGACTTTAAAGTTTTATTAACCAATACAAACAAACTTATAGAATCTTGCCATACCCTGAGTTGCTTAAAACCTCTATTCTTGTTTTTCCTTTCCATAATAGAACTTATGCTTTACAATTTTCTATCACTCCAATACTCCATCACTCCAATACTCCAATACTCCAATACTTTTAAGAGCCTTACACTGTGTTTTTTTTGTACCTCCTTTGCTCCCCGCTCCTTACTAAAAATACCCCTCTTTTTTCTTCTGCTCCATACTACCTTCTTCGTCGAAATCGATAACGCGGGTGGTGCGCTCCGAAACTGTAACTGTCATCATTTCTTCAACTATTTTTTCTATTGTATCTGCTTCTGAATCAATGGCTCCGGTTAATGGGTAGCAGCCTAAGGTACGAAAACGAACTTTGCGCATTTTAGCTTTAGCTACCAGTTCTTTTGGCATACGTTCGTCATCAACTAAAACCAGATTACCATCAATATCAACAATAGGGCGTTCTTTGGCAAAATAGAGTGGAACAATTGGAATATTCTCTAAACGAATATATTGCCAGATATCAAGTTCTGTCCAATTACTTATTGGGAATACTCTAATAGATTCTCCCTGATGCACTTTGGCATTAAAAATATCCCATAATTCAGGGCGTTGATTTTTTGGATCCCATTGATGCTGCTTATCACGAAAAGAGAAAATGCGTTCTTTAGCTCGGCTTTTTTCTTCATCGCGACGAGCACCGCCAAAAGCGGCGTCGAATTTATATTTATTTAAGCCTTGTAAAAGCGCCTGAGTTTTCATGGTATCGGTATGGATTTTGCTTCCATGCGAGAATGGTCCGATTCCTGCTTCAAAACCTTCTTTATTGTGATGAACAATCAAATCCCAGTTTTTTTCTTTGGTATACTTTTCGCGAAACTCAATCATTTCTTTGAATTTCCATTTGCTGTCGATATGCATCAATGGAAAAGGCACTTTAGCAGGATAAAAAGCTTTTTCGGCCAGGCGAACCATAACAGAAGAATCTTTTCCGATGGAATATAGCATTACAGGATTTTCGAATTCTGCTGCTACCTCACGAATAATGTGGATGGCTTCGGATTCGAGTTCGCGGAGGTTGGATATTGAGTAGTTAGGCATTGGGCTGATGTTTCAAGTTTAAGGTTTCAAGTTTGAGGTTTCAAGTTTAATGTTTCAAGTTTCAAGTTTCAAGTTTGAGGTTTGGCTTCGCCGATTTCCGCTTCGCTACAATTCAGGTTTGAAGTTTCAAGTTTCAAGTTTGAGGTTTGGCTTCGCCGATTTCCGCTTCGCTACAATTCAGGTTTCAAGTTTCAAGTTTCATGTTTGAGGTTTCAGGCTAGAATCTCAACTCAGAACTTTGAACTTTGAACTTTGAACTTTTTTGAACTCGGAACTTCGAACTCGGAACCTGGAACCTGGAACCTGGAACCTGGAACTTGAAACCTGGAACCTGTCAATGCCTGAAATACGTTGACCACTTTTAAGAAGTAAAAATAACCATAAAAG
>CAZTST010000296.1:0-3858 GCA_964616585.1 uncultured Draconibacterium sp. | reverse complement strand
GCTTTAGGTGGCGAGTTCGAGCCTCGTCTCCCGCTCAATTTTGCCGATGTAGCTCAGTGGTAGAGCGCTTCCTTGGTAAGGAAGAGGTCACGAGTTCAACTCTCGTCATTGGCTCATAGGTTAAGAAACTTTTAAATTTAATTTCATTAATATTATTTTTTTTGATATGGCTAAAGCAAAATTTGACAGGTCAAAACCCCACGTGAACATTGGTACAATTGGTCACGTTGACCACGGTAAAACAACATTAACTGCTGCTATCACAATGTGTTTAGCTGCTAAAGGATTGGCAGAGATTAAAGACTTTGATTCTATTGATAATGCCCCTGAAGAAAGAGAAAGAGGTATTACCATTAATACTGCGCACGTTGAGTACAACACTGTAAATCGTCACTACGCTCACGTTGACTGTCCAGGTCACGCTGACTACGTTAAGAATATGGTTACAGGTGCTGCTCAAATGGACGGTGCTATAATCGTTGTTGCTGCAACTGACGGCCCTATGCCTCAAACACGCGAGCACATTTTATTAGCTCGTCAAGTTGGTGTTCCACGTTTAGTTGTATTCATGAATAAAGTGGATATGGTTGATGATGATGAATTGTTAGAATTAGTTGAAATGGAAATCAGAGAATTATTGGATTTCTATAAGTTCGATGGCAGCAATACTCCTGTTATCCAAGGTTCTGCTTTAGGTGCAATGAATGGAGAAGCTAAATGGGTAGAAAAAGTTTATGAATTGATGGAAGCTTGTGACACATGGATTCCATTGCCAGAGCGCGATCAAGATAAACCTTTCTTGATGCCTGTTGAAGATGTATTCTCAATTACCGGTCGTGGTACTGTTGCAACAGGAAGAATTGAAACTGGTATCATCAATACAGGTGATGCTGTTGATATTATCGGTATGGGTGCTGAAAAATTAAAATCAGTTGTTACCGGTGTTGAGATGTTCCGTAAAATTCTGGATCAAGGTCTTGCTGGTGATAATGCCGGTTTATTGCTACGCGGAATCGATAAGAATGAAATTCGTCGTGGTATGGTTATCTGTAAACCAGGTAGCGTTATGCCTCACGCCTTTTTTAAAGCAGAGGTTTACATCTTGAAAAAAGAAGAAGGTGGACGTCATACTCCATTCCATAACAAATATCGTCCTCAGTTCTATTTCAGAACAACAGATGTTACTGGTGAAATTATGCTTCCGGAAGGTGTTGAAATGGTTTTACCTGGTGATAACCTTACAGTTGAGGTTAGATTAATTCAGGCAATTGCCATGAACAAAGGTTTACGTTTTGCTATCCGTGAAGGTGGTAGAACAGTTGGTGCCGGTCAGGTAACAGAAATGTTAGAAGGCTAGACCTAAATTAAAATAGTGAGATTAAATTTGATATATGGCGAGAGTGCTTCGGTACTCTTGCCAGCCATATCAAAATAAATCAATTACGGGTGTAGCTCAGTTGGTAGAGCACTGGTCTCCAAAACCAGGAGTCGTGGGTTCGAGTCCTACCACCCGTGCAAATAAATTTAATATATATACAAATGGGCATAGTAAAATATTCAAAGGAGTCTTACGACGAATTAATAAATAAGACTTCCTGGCCTACTTGGAATGAACTCCAAAATAGTGCTATAGTTGTATCCATTGCTTCCCTTATAATCGCCATGGTGGTTTTTTTGATGGATATTAGTTTCGAAAACATATTAAATGCTTTTTATAAACTTTTAAACTAGGTATTATTATTCAATAATAATTTCGTTGATATTATTTCTTATTTCTTGATTTAATTAAGTATGAGTGAAACAGTAAAAAAGTGGTATGTTGTTCGAGCCGTTAGCGGTAAGGAAAAGAAGGTGAAAGAATACATAGAGAGTGAACTCCGCCGACTAAATATCCAAGATAATGTTTCGCAAGTTCTTATCCCAACTGAAAAAGTTTATCAGGTGCGTAGTGGAAAAAAAATCGTTAAAGAACGCAATTTCTTCCCGGGTTATGTTTTAATCGAAGTTACTTCTTTAGAAGGCGAGATTCAACATATGATTAAAAGCGTTCCAAATGTGATTGGCTTTTTGGGAACTAAAGGTGAACCAGACCCTATTCGTCCAGCTGAAGTTAAGAGAATCTTAGGCAAAGTAGATGAACTTGGTGAGCAAGGTGCTGAATTTAGTGTTCCTTTTATTGTAGGTGAAACTGTAACTGTGATCGATGGTCCATTTAACAGCTTTGCCGGAGTTATTGAGGAAATTAATGAAGAGAAAAGAAAACTTAAAGTGATGGTAAAGATTTTCGGTAGAAAAACTCCACTTGAACTTGGGTTTATGCAAGTTGCTAAGGAATAAGAGTCAACATATTTTTTAATCTTTTAGAAAATCTACTTAAAAGATGGCTAAAGAAATCAGCGGATTAATAAAGCTGCAAATAAAAGGAGGTGCTGCTAACCCATCACCACCAGTTGGACCTGCATTAGGTTCAAAAGGGGTGAATATTATGGAGTTTTGCAAGCAATTTAACTCACGAACACAAGAACAAGCAGGAAAAGTTATTCCTGTTATTATTACTGTGTTCAAAGATAAATCGTTTGAATTTATTATCAAAACTCCTCCAGTTGCTGTACAGATTATGGAAACTGCCAAGATTAAGAAGGGTTCAGCTGAACCTAACCGAGTTAAGGTAGCTAGTATTAGCTGGGATCAAGTTAGAGAGATTGCTGCAGGCAAAATGGTCGACATGAATGCTTTCGAAATTGAATCAGCTATGAGTATGGTTGCTGGTACTGCTCGCAGTATGGGTATTAAGGTTAGTGGTAAAAGTCCATTTGCCGTAAAATAATACCGATTTATTCGGTATCGAATTTTAAAAAATAAAATCAAAATGGGTAAAATCACAAAGAAAAGAAAAGAGGCTTTAGCTAAATTCGACAGCGAAAAAGTTTATACTTTATCCGAAGCATGTAAAGTTGTAAAAGAAATTACTAACACTAATTTCGATGCTTCTGTAGACATAGACGTTCGCCTTGGTGTTGACCCCCGTAAAGCAAACCAAATGGTTCGTGGCACGGTTACACTACCTCACGGAACAGGTAAAACTGTTCGCGTTTTGGTTTTGTGTACACCAGACAAAGAAGACGAAGCTAAGGCAGCCGGAGCTGATTATGTTGGTCTAGACGATTACGTTGCCAAGATTAAAGGCGGTTGGACGGATGTCGATGTGGTGATAACTATGCCTAGTGTTATGCCAAAAGTTGGTGCATTGGGTAGAATTCTTGGTCCTAGAGGCTTAATGCCAAATCCTAAAACCGGTACGGTTACTATGGAAGTTGGTAAAGCAGTTGAGGAAGTTAAAGCCGGAAAAATCGACTTTAGAGTTGATAAATTTGGTATTGTGCATGCAGGAGTAGCTAAAGTATCATTCGATGCTGAAAAAATTGCAGGAAACGCTAGTGAGCTGATCCAAACAATTATTCGATTGAAACCTTCTGCTTCTAAAGGTACTTATGTAAAAAGTATCTATTTGTCTAGCACAATGAGCCCGGGAATTCAAGTTGATCCTAAATCTATTACGTCATAACAATCGTTATCGGATTCGGTAAAACCTATAAAGGAGATTTATAGCATGAAGAAAGAAGAAAAAGACCTGTTAATTAATTCGTTAGAAGCTAAGCTATCTGGCAATCCTCATATCTACTTAACCGATATTTCAGGATTGAATGCTGAATCTACCAGTAACCTTAGACGATTAGCTTTTAAGAATAAGATTATGCTGGTCGTAGCAAAAAACTCCTTGCTTAAAAAAGCAATGGAGAAATCTAACAAAGACTTTGAACCTTTATTTGAGGTATTAAAAGGCGGTACTTCGCTTAT
>CAZTST010000295.1:0-3921 GCA_964616585.1 uncultured Draconibacterium sp. | reverse complement strand
AATCATTCGGGGTTTTGCTCAAAAAATGTTCGAACATCAATCAAAAAACACCGCCTTCGCCTCGCCGAAGCCCGCTAGGGCGTAGGCGGGCTTCGCCTCGGCTACGGCGTGACACAGTCCGCTTTTAGCAGGATGTAGTCATCGCAATGACGCAGTCTACCGTAGTCGAGCATAGACAAACTTCGCTAATACAATATTATGTATTACATTTACAGTTTAAAATGTAAAGATGGTTTTTATGTCGGTTGCACGGCTGATTTAAAAGATAGGCTGGAACGACATCAAAAAGGCCAAGCGCCGGCAACGGCAAACCGCTTGCCGATAGAACTGGAATTTTATTTTGCGATAAAGGATAAATATAAAGCTTTCGAATTTGAGAAATATCTAAAGTCCGGCTCAGGCAGGGCTTTTGCGAATAAGCGTTTGATGTAGCATTAAATTTTACGCAGGAACTGATTTACAATCAGTTCCATGGGTTTCCTATACAAACAAGAAAATTTAAAAATGAATTATTCACTGTTTATAACCATAGCATCTCACAAAACATAATTTTAGTACTATGCATTTACTAATATTTCCCATATGACAACCAATGTCTCAAAATTTGACCATCTCCTCTATTGGCTCTATTATCGAAAGGATAAAATTCATGATTTGTCTTTGGCCATTTCGTCAGGATTTCTTCTTGGTAGAATTACAAATGAACTTTCAATTCCATACAAAAATTGGTCGGATATTTTATCAGGTTTGTTTTCAACCACTGATCGTCCTGCAAATGCTTTTACTTGGTTAGCGCTTCCGGTTTTGCTCAGTGTTTCAATGGGAAGATATGGATTTATTAAATATTACAAAAGTCGTCAATTTGAAAAAAGGTTCGTATCTCTTGTACAACAGCACAAAGATTCATCCATCGCAGAATTTAATGCCATTGGGTGGAATAGTGCTATATCGTTACAAACATCTCCAGAATTACATCGAGGTTGGCAAGCATCTGAAGTCAGACTTGCTCATAATACAGTGCGCTTCTCCCTGCCGGAAGAGTATAAACAGCAATATCAAGAATATCACGGAAAGTATTTTGAAGAGAAAAATTTCCGTGATGACAAAGTGAAAATAATGCTAACAAATAATCCTGTTGCTTTTTCCGATTCACCCACGTTAAAGCTGAAAACTCGAGAAACACTTTATAGTGAGGGTCAGTTTTATCACGATAACATCGCAATTATCCCTAAAAAACGAAATGAGCTTATTCGTAATGCTATTAATGGCCTTAAGATTTTATTTCCACATTCTCTCTGCTTGCACATAGTGATTGTCACGTCGGACGACGAAGTTCTTATTACCAAGCGATCCAAAAAAGTGTCAGACTATCCTGGAAAATGGTCTTGCTCTATTGAAGAACGAATGACGCCAGAAGATATTGCGCAGAATCAAGATGAAGCAGTTCTAAAATGGTTTGAAAGGTCATTAAAGGAAGAGCTTGGATTAGGTCGCGAAAGCTACAATGAGAACAACCTTAGAGTATTGTCGGTATTCCTTGAAAGTGATATTTTGAATATTTCCGTTTGTGCGCATGCGACTTTAAATATTAGTACCGCTGAAATGAAACGGATGTTAGAAATACCCCGAATAGATTATGAATTTGATGATTGGAAATTTCTTACACATAAAAAATTGTTAGATGAACTTTTTTATCCTGATTCCACTAGACCATATCATCCTACGAGTGGCTACCGCATGCTCATGGCACTGATAAAGCGGCATGGTGAACCATGGATGATGTCAGAACTTTTTTCAAGATATAAGAAATAGCGTGTGTTATGTCTTTTAATAAATTTTAGAAACAAAAGAAACGAGTTGCAAACTTGTCTGCCGATGCAAATCCATTCCCGCAAATAAATCATTATTAAGAAGTAATAAATCTTATGAAATTATATTTCATTCGCCATGGAGAAACTGATAGCAATCTGCAAAAAAGAGCGATTAGTTTTGATGACGAATTAACTGAAGATGAGCTTTTGTGAATAAGCATTTGGCATTAAATTAACTATTTTAATATATCGCAATTAGCTTGTAATCTTTTACACAAAACTTATGATTGAAAATAGCATTGTTTATAGAAATCTCAAAAAATATAATTTTTTCAGAATGTCCAAGTCTGAGGGATCGTTTATTTGGGATATGGACGGCAAAAAATACATTGACTTTACATCAGGCTGGAATGTTACAAATCTGGGTTGGAATAATCCCGAGGTGAATGAAGCGATTGCGCGGCAAACAAAGAAAAATGTTCAGGGGCTTTTGTGGGGTTCTGATCCTATTCAAGAAGAATATGCTGAGAAGCTCACTTCGGCTCTTCCCGAGAAACTTGATGCCTGCGCAAAAGCTACAGGAGGCACGGAAGCTATTGAGGAAGCGATGAAAATAGCTCGGGCGGCGACCGGAAGAAAAAAGATTATTGGTTTTACCGGTAGCTATCATGGACAATCTTTTGCTTCTTTGGCCTTAGGCGCTTATCCTCAAATGACAGAAAGAATTGCACCTTTGGTTCCGGAAATCATACAGTTTGAATTCCCGACCGAAAAAGCGGGTGAAGAAAATTTCAAGAATTTTATTTCTAATTTTGAAGAAGTATTAGCAAAACGCGATGTTGCCGCATTGGTTACCGAGCCGGGAATTATTACAGGCTGGGGATCAACATCAATTGCATACCCAGGCTTTTTAAAAACCTTGCGTGAAATTACAGAAAAATACGGCACTCTTTTGATCATTGATGAAGTTGGCACGGGATTTTCCCGCACCGGAAAACTTTTTGCGATTGAACACGAAAATGTCGTGCCTGATATGCTTTGTTTAGCCAAGGGAATTTCCAATGGCGCATCGGCGATTGGAACGGTTGTCGGCAACTCGGAACTTTTTAAATCAACATTTCCTTATATCAATATTATTTCCACATTCGGCTGGACGCCTATTGCTTGCGCGGCAGCGCTCAAAACTCTTGAAATTCACCAGCGCGATAAGGTTTGGGAGCAAGCGGAAGCGAAAGGAAACTATATAATGGAAAAACTAAATCCGCTTGTCGGCAACTCTATCGTAGATCTCAGGGGACAAGGAATGGAAATTGGGATCGGATTAAAAGACGCGGAAACCGCCAGAAAATCGATTGATGCCGCATTTGAAAAAGGCTTGCATATTGTCGTCGGTGCTGAACATAATCTTCAAATTATGCCTCCGCTTACTATTTCCCATGAATTATTAGATCAGGGCTTGGAAATTTTAATCAGTGTTTTAAATAATGGAGCTTCTATTTAGCGGTTAATACGAAAATATTTCGCACAGAAACAAATTAGGCGAAATTGCAAAATTTTTTAATTATGAATGATAACATTAAATTCATTTATCTAGACATAGGAGGTGTTGTTGTATTTGATTTTTCAAAAACTAACAATTGGATAGAAATGACTGAAGCTCTTGGAGTAAATGAATTTAATAGGAAAAAATTTGATAATATCTTTTCTGAATTTGAGCCAAAAATATGTGTAAATAAAAAAACGCTTGGAGAATTCATTGACACTGTAAATAATGAGCTTAAACTAAATATTTCAAAGGATTACAGTATGCTTGATGATTTCGTGAATAGATTTGAATCAAACCCCAGCATTAATCCAATTCTCGTAAGACTATCAAAAAATTATAAACTAGGATTATTGACTAACATGTATCCCGGCATGCTTGATAAGATCAGGGCAAGAAAAATTCTACCTGAAGTGAAATGGGACATCATTATCGATTCAAGCGTCGTCGGGTGTATGAAACCTTAAGGAAATATATACGAGCTTGCAGAAAAAAAAGTTAATTTAAGTCCAAAAAATATCTTATTTATTGAAAATACTATTACACATATTAACACGGCAAAGAAAC
>CAZTST010000294.1:0-3987 GCA_964616585.1 uncultured Draconibacterium sp. | reverse complement strand
ATGTCGAGCCTGCCAATACCATATCACCAATTTTCAAGGTGCCTGATTGAACCAATATTTTTGAAACATAACCTCTTCCTTTGTCAAGCGATGATTCGATAATTGTTCCAACAGCATTTTTGTTTGGATTGGCTTTTAAATCAAGCATTTCTGCTTCGAGTAAAACTTTCTCCAATAAATCGTCAACTCCATCTCCTTTTAATGCAGAGATTTCCTGACTTTGATATTTACCGCCCCATTCTTCAACCAAAATATTCATTTGTGAGAGTTGATTCCTAAGGTTATCTGTATTAGCCCCTTCCTTATCTATCTTATTAAAGGCAAATACAATAGGTATACTTGCCGCTTGCGCGTGATTGATGGCTTCTTTGGTTTGAGGCATAATGTTATCATCAGCCGCTATTACAATAATGGCAACATCGGTTACTTTAGCACCACGGGCACGCATGGCTGTAAAAGCTTCGTGACCGGGAGTGTCTAAGAATGTAATCCTACGACCATCTTCACGTTGTACTTCGTAGGCTCCAATATGCTGTGTAATACCTCCGGCTTCTCCGGCTACTACGTTTGCTTTACGAACAAAATCGAGCAACTTTGTCTTTCCGTGGTCAACATGACCCATTACAGTTACAACAGGTGAACGAGGAATCAAATCCTCTTCTTTATCCTCATGTTCAAATTCATGAATGGTTTCCTGTACTTCAACACCAACAAACTCAACTTTAAAGCCAAATTCATCTGCAACAATACTAATGGTTTCAGCGTCTAAACGTTGGTTGATGGAAACAAAGAGACCAATACTCATGCATGCGCCAATTACCTTAGTTACCGGCACATTCATCATTGTTGCCAACTCATTTGCTGTAACAAATTCGGTAGCTTTAATTACTTTTTGCTCATGCAGTACTTTTTCCATTTCATCTTGTGAATGCTGATAAATTGCATCTCGTTTAGTACGGCGATGTTTGGAAGCTTTAGATTTTCCGGTGGGAGTTAATCGCGCCAGAGTTTCTTTTATTTGTTGTGAAATTTCTTCTGCAGTAGGTTCTTGCTTTGGAACTACTTTAGCACGTTTATCAAATTTACCACGTCCGGCAGCGGCATCTATTTTACGGGCAAATGGTACTCTTGGGCGATCAGTACCGGCTGCAGTATTGCTTGCTGTACCTGGCTGGTTGGCCGGTTTTATACGCCTCCGTTTTTTCTTTTTACCTACAACATCTTTATCGGATGATGAGGCAACAGGATCTTTTTTTCTCTTTTCCGGAAGTTCAATTCTCCCCATAATTTTGGGGCCTTCGAGTTTTCTTGATTTTGCTTTAATCAGTTGTGGCTCAATAGGTATTGTGGAAATATCTTTTGGTTTTTCTTCTGCTTCAATTACTTTTTCTCTTTTTACTTCTGCTGGTCTGTTTGCTTTTCTCTCTGCTTCCAGCTTAGCTTTCTCGTCTTGCTTCAGGTTACGTTCCTTAATTTTTTGAGCTTTTGATTTGGGTTTTGGTCTTGTTGACCAATTCTGACTATCGAGATCTATTCTATCAACAATTTTTATTCCTTCTTTTCCGGGCTCTTCCTTTTCTTTAACTTTTGAAGCAATAATAGGCGAAATTTCTTTTACTGGAAGTTCTTCTTTTACTGGAAGCTCTTCTTTTACAGGAGGTTCTTCTTTAGTAGGAAGTTCTTCTTTTATTTCGGGAACTACATGAGTAGGTTTTTCTTCCTTTAATGCTTCGGGAGTATGGCTTTTTGATTCCGACTGCACTCTAGGTTCTATAACATGCTTTTCAACACTCTTTTCTTTAGGCGAATCGTAAACTTCAGTTAATCGCGAATCGCGAATAAAAAGCTCATCGCTTTTTTCTTCTTTTTTATACTCTTCTGGTTTTTCTTCTTTAGAAAGATAGAGTGTTGTACGCTCAGTAGAAATTACTTTTTCCTGTGCAATCTGCTTAACTTGTCGTTCCGATTTGTATTCGCCCAAAACCAGCGCTGCCATTTCGGGCGAAAGCTTAGTGTTTGGATTTGGATCAATATCAAAGCCTTTTTTACTTAAAAACTCAACTATGGTTGTTAGTCCCACATTGAATTCCTTTGCAGCCTTGCTTAATCGCATAATTTTAATGTCTTCTGCCATACTTCTTTATTTTCAGTCCCGTATTAATATAAATTCGATACTATTATAAACTATTCAAATTCGTTCTTTAAAATACGAATAACTTCGTTAATTGTTTCTTCTTCCAAATCGGTTCGTTTAACTAATTCTTCAACAGGAACAGCTAATACACTTTTAGCAGTATCACATCCAATTTGCACAAGTTCATCGATAATCCATTTATCAATTTCATCGGAAAATTCTGTTAAATCAACATCTTCCAAATCAACATCTGTATCACGATAAACATCAATTTCATAACCGGTGAGTTTTCCTGCAAGTTTAATATTGAAACCACCTTTTCCAATTGCAAGGGAAACCTGATCGGGTTTCATATAAACATCAGCCTTTTTGTTTACTTCATCAATTTCGATAGAAATAATTTTGGCCGGGCTCAATGCACGTTGAATATACAAGGAAGTGTTTGTTGTATAGTTAATTACATCGATGTTTTCGTTTTTTAATTCACGAACAATTCCATGTATGCGGGAGCCTTTCATGCCAACACATGCACCAACAGGATCTATACGATCATCATAAGATTCAACGGCAATTTTAGCACGTTCGCCAGGTACTCGTTTAATATTTTTAATTGTAATTAATCCATCATAAACTTCTGGAACTTCCTGTTCAAACAAACGTTCGAGGAAAACTTCAGTAGTACGTGAAAGTATAATAACCGGGCTATTATTGCGTACATCTACTTTTGAAACAACTGCACGAATAACATCGCCTTTGCGATAATAATCGTTAGGGATTTGTTCCGATTTTGGAAGAATTAACTCATAATATTCATCATCTAAAACTAAGATTTCTTTTTTCCAAACCTGATAAACTTCTCCGGTAACTATCTCGCCAATTTTTTCGCTATATTTCTTATAAATATTTTCTTTTTCTAATTCCAGGATTTTGGCGGCAAGGTTTTGTCGAATAGAAAGTATCTCTCTTCGGCCAAAATCGGCCATTTGTAATGCCTCAGAAACTTCTTCGCCGATTTCGAAATCGGGTTCGATTTTGGTTGCTTCCGATAATGGAATTTGTAGATTATCATCTTCAACCTCACCATCGGGAACTATTTCGCGGTTACGCCAAATTTCAAGGTCACCTTTATCAATATTAACAATAATATCGAAGTTTTCGTCGGTGCCATATAATTTAATCAGCATGTGCCGAAAAACATCTTCGAGAATACGCATCATGGTTTCTCTATCAATATTTTTGAACTCCTTAAACTCCTGAAAAGTGGATATCAAACTGATTTTTTCTTCCTTCTTTGCCATTTTTTGCTTTTGTATTAAAAGGTAATTTCTATTTTACATTCTTCTATTTGATCCAAAGTTAATGTTTTTGGTTCGCTCTCAATAAGCTTTCTTGGCGTTCCTTTTTTAGCATTTGGATTTTCATTTAAGGGAATTATTTCTATTTTATCTTCATCTACTGAAATTAGACGGCCTAAAAAATCGTCGCCTGTTTTTAATTTAATGAAAAGGTTTTTTTCGATGTACTTTTTATATTGACGTATTAATTTTAATGGCATATCAATTCCGGCACTCGATACTTTGAGCGCAAAATCTTCAGTTTCGCGATCGAGACTGAATTCTACATGGCGACTCAAATTAACGCAATCTTCTATCGCAATGTTCTCATCGCCATCAACATAAAGCATAATTTGATTGTCAGAACTAACTGTCAAATCGACCAAAAAATGCGGTGTGCCTTGTAAATGCTCTTGTGCCAGCTTAAATATTTTTTCCTTTGTAATCATATTCATTCTATTTCTACGAAAAAAGGGGACATAAGCCCCCTCTCCTTAATCTATTTTTTAACGCCTATCG
>CAZTST010000293.1:2654-4018 GCA_964616585.1 uncultured Draconibacterium sp. | reverse complement strand
ATTCTTAAATCTACGCCTGCATCCATTAAATGTGTTGCATAACTATGCCTTAAACAGTGTGGTGTAAAGGTAATGTTTTTTTCTTTTCCTCATTAGCTTTGAGGCTGCCCCCAAGTTGCGCCTAACTTGTATATAGGTCTGAAAATAGTCAGACTTTATTTTTGATAAATATTTACAAATGATGTTATAAGTCATCGAATGGCGATTTAGTTTTTTTATACAAACTATACCCATACAAAAGCGAAAGAATTACCCAATCGGAGCTTCAACACTCACATCTTCACCCTGGCTGCGACGAGTGGCGCGAGCCTTTAGTTGTGTTTTGTAGTAGTCGATGAGGGTATTCAATTCATTGGCAGGTGTTGCATAATCAAGATCGTTGTATTCCGTACTGCAAAATTCGAAGGCATCATAGAAGGCCGTGAGGGCTTTGTCGGTTTCAACACGAATAGCACGTGAATCCACTTTTTCGTTAGCGGCCTCTTCTCCGGTGCGTTGCAAAAACAATGTTGCAAACTGAGTATTTACGGTGCGTAGCTGGTCGATTAATATATTGAGGTTTAAACCTGCAAAGGCAGCTATAACATCGGCTTTGGCATCGTAATCGGCCAACATATTGTTTATGCGTTCTGTTTCGGCATTGTAATTGGCCTTGGCAATATCACGTCCGTGAATATCTAAAAAACGATTCAATACCACCACATGGGGCGCAATGGATATAAGGCTCAGTTTGCTCATGGCTTTTGTTTGTGCCACCATAGCTTTGAGCAGGGTATCGCGTTCGTTATCGAGATCGCGCAAGATGTTACTTAGCACATTACTCAGTTCCTGTGCTTTAATTTTTTCTAGATCGGGCATCATTGCCGCAACTCTGTCGAAGGATTTTTTCAGGTGCAAGTCCACGAGATTGTACTTTGTAGCGATAGCCACATTTTGATTTACGAACATCGAATATTCGCTGTTGCGCAGACTTTGCAAACGTAAACGATTGATAATTGTTTTCATAATTGTAAGGTATTTCGTTGTTAATTGAGAATATATGATGCAAGATAAAAATATTTATTCAGATATCCGATTTTTATATTGAAAATAAATATTTTTTTTTAAAATTTAGTCCTATGTAGCAAACGCCTGATGAATTAGTTAGCTTTCATAATGTGCAATTGATCAAATTAATTTTCGTTCCGGCTTACTCCAAAATAGCAAAGGCTATTTTTTTCTGAGGCAAGCTTTCTCCCGAAGATAAAAGGCGATTTTATTTTGAGGCAAGCTTTCTCCTAAAGATATAGGGCGTTTTTATTTTGAGGCGAGCTTTCTACAAAAGATAATAAATTTAATTTAGCTGAGCCATACATTGTTTTGCT
>CAZTST010000293.1:0-2554 GCA_964616585.1 uncultured Draconibacterium sp. | reverse complement strand
TGTCCAAGACAATCTTTTTTGTTCGACTTAATCGGAGATTAAGCCGAGCGAGGGAATCGTCGAGAAGCCAAAGCCCGCGCTAAGCTTAATCTCTGATTAAGCTTGACATAAAAACGGTCTCCTGACCGTTAATTCAGATAAGACTAATATTTTCAAGTTGGCTATACATTGTTTTGCTTGTCCAAGACAATCTTTTTTGTTCGACTTAATCGGAGATTAAGCCGAGCGAGGGATTTTTTTGCTTGGCCAACGTCACGCATAAGAAGCATTTGCTTTGGCTCTTAATTGGTAACTTAAAAGTATCATTATATGATCAAATTGGCTGCACATTACTTTTTAGGCTGAATAAAACTCATCCCTCTCTCCGTCATTGCAGTTATGCTCAGAGCAGGATTTACTCCAGGATTAGCTGAAATAGCCGAACCATCAAATACAAACATATTTTCGTAGCCAAATACTCGATGCTGACTATCTATAACTCCTTCATCCGCATTTTTTCCAATACAGGCACCACCTAAAATATGCGCTGTTGATGGAGTTCCCATTAAAGTTTCGGTAAATAAAACCACAGGTTTTCCATTAATAATTTTTCCGAATTTGTGAGCTACCTCGTGCGCTTCGGGAATGAATGGAGTAGGGGCTTTGCCACTCGATAAGCGTGATTTATAACCAAATAACCAATGGGTTTTAAGTTTAAGTGTGCTATCTAGATGCTGCATAAAAAGCAATACTGTAGAGCGTCGTGCAAAATCGTTAATAAAATATATTTTCATCCATTTGAGTGGCGATTTAAGAAGCTCGATAAAAAGTTTGCCGATTCTTTTAAAGAAATTTGTATCCAAAATCATTGGCGTAATTCCTAAACGCCAAAATCCTGAACCTTCGCCATAGCGAACTGGTTCGAGGTGACTATTTTCATCGAGTTCTAATATCGAACCAATTGCAATACCTTTTGAGAGGTTTTTAGTTTTATCTAAACTTACAGCCATTATTAATGCCTCATTATTAGTTCGAATCATTTCGCCTAGGCGCGGACTTAATTTTGGCAATGTTTTTTTCCTAAGTTTTAATAGGAGTGGAATAGTTCCTAAAACACCACCTGCAAAAATAATAGCTTTGGTGTTAAACTTTTTTGTGCTTCCAAAAAAACGTGTTGAAGGTTTATAGGAAATGCCATAACCGTTTTTTCCGCTGGAATCATTTAGCGGACTAACATCAACAACCTGATTTTCGGCCAAAACTTTAACACCAAGTTTTTGAGCTAAATACAAATAATTTTTATCTAATGTGTTCTTTGCATTGTGCCTGCAACCTGTCATACAAGCTCCGCAAAAAGTACAACCAGAGCGCTCCGGTCCATTTCCTTCGAAATAAGGATCGGGTACAGTTTTTTCTGCTTCACCAAAAAAGACACTAACTTTTGTTGCTTCAAATTTCTCGCTTTTTCCTATTTGCTTTGCTAATTCTTGCAATGCTAAATCACTTTCGTCGAGCCGTGGATTTTGAGCAACACCTAACATTTTCCACGCAATGTCGTAATGCGGCGCGAGCTCTGTTTCCCAATCAGCAAGTTTTGCCCATGAACCAGTATTATAAAAAGCCTTTTTAGGTATTGGTAAAGTATTGGCATAAACAAGCGAACCACCACCAACTCCAACACCGCTTAAAATACTTGCATGCCTCAGAAAAGTTAATTTTTGAATTCCAAATAATCCTAATTGAGGCAGCCATAACCATTTAGATAAATTCCAATTTGTTTTAGCAAAATCAGAATTTTCAAAACGCTTTCCTTTTTCTATCACTAGAACTTTATAGCCTTTTTCTGCTAAGCGAAGTGCAGATACAGATCCGCCAAATCCGGAACCGATAATAATATAGTCGAAGTCGTGTTTCATAACGTAAAGGTAAAAAAGAAATTGAAATGATGGATAGGAAAGTGGGAAAGTTGGGAGAGTTAGTTGAGTAGTTGAGTGGGAGAGTAGTTGAGTTGGGGGAGTCGGCGAATAGGGTAAGTAAGTTGACTACTTAACTTACTTACCCTACTTAACTTACTCTACTATTTCCCTTTCACAATCTCTTTATAATCATCAGTTTTTGGAAGTTCATTAAAGTTAGCTGCAAAACTGGTCGGTGGCGGTTTTAATTTTCTTTTGGTCATATCTATCCAGGCTCCATCAACAGTAATAATAGCTGAAAGTTTTCCATCGCTTTTATAAATATGATGCACCATTTTCCATCTTTCACCATCAAATGAAAGTCCGGCAATTTGAAGATCCACTTTAATAATTTCTCCCATAAGTACTTCTGAGCGAAAAACAGTTTCTTCTTTAAAAAGCACAGGGCCAAGCTGAAGCCTTTCCATTTCTTCAAGACTAAGCCCATTGTCAGCCATAAAAGATACGCGAACCTGAGCAGCATAGTTGTTGTAAGCCGTATGGCGCATATGTCGGTTTGGATCCATATCCGCCCAAATAACTTCGAAGTTTTTACTGTAGTTTAGCATAGATTCATTTGGTTTTAGAATGGTAAAATTAGGGCTTATTTTTCGACTCTC
>CAZTST010000292.1:0-4071 GCA_964616585.1 uncultured Draconibacterium sp. | reverse complement strand
GGTTTTGTATACCATGAACTACTCAGATTTGATAAGTACAATGGGAGTGTACAGTTTAAGAAAGAGGAAAAAGTTTTTGTTTTGTCAGCCCCCGAAAAAGTAGATTTTGTTGAAATCGGGGATTTCTTATTTATTTATTCGAAATACAAACTGTCCGAATCGGATGAAGACAATGAATTAGGAGGTTTTTTTATTGTAGATGTTGATAAGGAATGCAAATTATTAGAAAAACATAGCGTTATTTTTCAAGGGGCGGAACCTACAAATGGTATCGTTCCTCAAAAACCGGCCAGATTTGTAGCACAAGAAGTTGTGTTTTTCATTAAGTTTGGTAATCAAGCAGCAATCAAAATAAAGAATAAGAAAAGTCTTATGGCTATCTTTGCAGATAAGAATACAGAGATTACAAAGTATATTAGATCAGAAATTAAATCAGCAAAAAAGCGAGAAGATTTAATAGATATAATTAGTTACTACAATACGCTTATTGTTAAACAAACAGATGTAAACGCCAGATAAATTTTCAAACTAAGTTTGGAAGAGGATATTATATTTAGAATTATTAAGAGACGATATAAATGAGATTGGGGACTTTTTATTATTATGGACCACGATAGTAATACATTTTTCCTACCGGGAGAGCTTAGGGCAAAAGATAATAATTTGAAAACGTTTGTTTGATATTTTGTTCTTATGAATTCAGAAGCAGCATGGTTATGCTTATTCTAGATTAAATGGTTTATTCTTTATTGGATACTTCACTAATTGATACTCTATAGATAGAATAGACTACATCTTTTAATTCCTATTTGTTTCCTCACACAGAGAAGAGAACTTGCATGACTCAAGAACGAGTTTCCCTGTTTATAAAATAAAAAAAGGCTGAAATGCGTTTCCACATTTCAGCCGTCTAAATCATTGTCTTTTAAATTAAAAAGGCATAAAAGTCACTCCAATATGTACAGGGTACATTTGAGGTCCTTTATCAGCAATAAAAACCTTGTTTAACGAATAATAACCAAACAGTTGAACCCATTTGTACCCTGCTCTTAATTGAACTCCAAATCTATATTGTTCCAATTGATTTATATTTTTCTTCTTTTCAACAGCAAGATAACCCAAACTGTTACCATTTGCATCAAAACCGTCACCTTTATAAAAAGTTTTGCTGTCCATAAGAATGCCAAATTTGAAACCTAAGCCAAACTTAACATCACCTGTGGTTTTTAATCGTAACTCTAATGGAATATCAAAATAAGTAAAATTCATTTTGCTTCGGTCAGCAGCTAAACCTTCAGGAATTGAATTAAATTCAACTACATCGGCATGAATATTAGCAACATAATGATCGGGAACGTAAAGATTTTCTGAAGAAATTCCAAAACCTGTGGCCACGCTCAAACCCTTATCGTTTAAGTCGTGATTATACATCGCAAACACGTTTACACCTTGATTTATAGTTCGTGAACTAACACCCAGAGGCATATTATTCCATAATGTAGTATAAAGATCATAGCCTAATGAAACTCGTTTAATGGTACTTTCGCTTGCTGTTTGGGCGAAATTGTTTACAGCGAAGAGACCTAGAACAAATACAATTATAATTTTTTTCATCTGTTATTAATTTTCTTTTTTGCTTTTAAAGTACAAAGGTGAACTAATTTTTGTTATTAATGATAGCGCTTTAGCCTTAAAATGTGTTAAAAATACAAGCACTCTAAAAGCTTAAGCCTATTATTTGCTACAAAGATAGCCATTTTTGAATATTGATTCTTGTTTTTTTAGTATCAATCTGGTCAAAATGAATTGAATAATCCATCCATCAATCACTCCATATCAACCTTTCGTCAAAAATTATGCCTGATTGAAAAACAATATTATTACTTTTGCATTAAGAATAATCAGAATTAGTAGAATGAAAAGAACTGAGATTAAAGCTTTGTTAAAGGATGCCGTAATTGGAGCAGAAGTAAATGTTAGAGGTTGGGTACGAACAAAAAGAGCCAGTAAAAATGTTGCTTTTATTGCTTTGAACGATGGTTCAACTATACACAATGTTCAGATAGTGATAGATATGGATTTGGCCGACAAAAATATGCTTGCTAAAGTAACTACCGGAGCTGCCATTTCTGTAACAGGTGAAGTTGTTGCTTCGCAAGGAAGTAATCAGCAAATAGAAGTAGTTTCTAAAAATTTAGAAGTACTTGGCGAAGCCAATCCTGACGAATATCCCTTACAGCCAAAAAAACATTCACTCGAATTTTTACGCGAAATTGCTCATTTACGTTTTCGTTCCAGCACTTTTGGTGCTATTACGCGTATTCGCCATTCAATGATATTTGCTGTACATCAGTACTTTACGCAAAATGGATTTTTTAATATTCATACACCAATTATCACAGGTTCAGATGCCGAAGGTGCAGGCGAAATGTTTCAGGTAACAACACTTAATGTTGAAAATATGCCTAAAACGGATGATGGAAAAATTGATTATTCAAAAGATTTTTTTGGAAAAGAAACTAATTTAACGGTTTCCGGTCAGCTCGAAGTTGAAACTGCAATGTTGGGCATGTCGAAAGTATATACTTTCGGACCTACATTCAGAGCAGAAAACTCAAATACTTCCAGGCATTTAGCCGAGTTTTGGATGATTGAACCGGAAGTAGCTTTTAACGATCTGATTGATAATATGGATCTTGCAGAAGATTTTCTTAAATATCTTATACAATATGCGCTCGATAATAATATGGACGATTTATTGTTTTTAAGTAATCGTCAATCGGAAGAGGAAAAAGGAAAGCCTGAAAATCAACGTTCTATGGAACTTATTGAGAAGCTGAAATTTGTTCTGGAAAACGAATTTGCACGCGTTACTTATACAGAAGCTATCGAAATTCTTAAAAACTCGAATCCAAATAAAAAGAAGAAATTCCAATATATAATTGAAGATTGGGGAACCGATTTACAATCTGAACATGAACGCTATTTAGTTGAAAAACATTTTCAAAAACCTGTTATTCTGGTCGATTATCCTGCTAGCATAAAAGCTTTTTATATGAAGCAAAGTGATGATGGTAAGACAGTTAGAGCAATGGATGTTTTATTTCCGCAAATTGGTGAAATAATTGGAGGATCGCAACGCGAAGAAAATTATGAAAAGCTAAAACGCCGAATTAATGAGCTTGAAATTCCTGAAAAGGATTTGTGGTGGTATCTTGATACTCGTAAATTTGGCTCAGTGATACATAGTGGATTTGGTCTTGGATTTGAACGTCTGATGCTTTTTGTAAGTGGTATGGGAAATATACGAGATGTAATTCCTTTTCCGCGCACACCGCAAAATGCAGAGTTTTAATCGGATATAGAATTGATTTATTTCAATTAGATTGAATCGAAAAAAAGGCGTAAATTTATTTTTGAAACCAATAATGAAAGAATAAAATGCAACAACTAAAACTGCAACAAAAACTGTTACAAAAGCTTTCGCCACAGCAAATTTTGCTGATGAAGCTGTTGCAGATTCCGTCTATTGGTTTGGATCAAAGAATTAAACAAGAAATTGAAGAAAATCCTGCGTTAGAAGATGATTCAAGCGAGTCTATGGAATCAGAACTTCCTGAAAACGAAGATACTCCCGAAAAAGACAATGATGATGAATTTGATATAACAGATTATGTTGATGATGATGAAATTCCTGATTATAAAACACGTTCGAACAATTATGCCGAAGACGACAAAAAAACCATCCCTTTTGCAGCAGGAATTTCTTTTCACGATGTTTTAGATGCGCAATTAAGTCATCAGGGTTTTACCGAAAAGCAAATGGAAATTGCTAAAATTATTATTGGAAACATTGATGATTCAGGCTATTTGCAACGCGATTTAGATGCAATGGTCGATGATTTGATTTTTACCCAAAATATTGCCGCCACAGTAAAAGAAATTGAAGAAGTTTTAAAAGTAATTCAAACTTTTGACCCGATTGGTGTTGGAGCACGAAATCTTCAAGAGTGTCTGCTTATTCAATTAAGAAGAAAAGATAATGAAAATGAAAATGTTGCATTGGCCATT
>CAZTST010000291.1:0-4102 GCA_964616585.1 uncultured Draconibacterium sp. | reverse complement strand
AGTTTCCGAAAAGGAGTTGTGAAATCGAAGTTGAAAGCAGCTCTATAATCATCAGCTACATTTATAAGATCTATTTGTTGTGATAAATTATCGAGTATAGTTCTTGAGAAATTTATCTTGTCTAAAGTATAAGTACCACTAGCACTAGCAAAAATTGAAGTTTGCGAAAACTGATCGTACATCAACCAATTAAAACGTATATTGTGGCTGTATTCCGGTATAAGTTTACTGTTTCCGGAATAAATTTGTAGAGGATTTGAAGTGTTTGCAACCGGTAACAATTGCCTGGCCGAAGGTGTATTTAAATTGGAATTATAATTAAACGATAGCCTTTTGCCTGTACTATACTCATATCGCCACGACATACTTGGTAGAAAATACAAATAGTTATCATCTTCAGTTAGTGTATTATTTAGCGTATTTCTTAATTTCAAATTTTCAATTCGAGCTGTTATGTCGATTTGGGTTTTTTGAGTATTTCTATTCAAGGAAAGAGCTGGTTTTAAGGATAAATATTCCCTATTGAAATTTGGACTTAAATCTTCTGCTACATCATCAACGCCACTAAGAGTCTGAAAACGATTTAACGATTCATCAACAATTCCAGCTGTGATTGAAGGAATAAGATAAACTAATTTGCTCAATTTAAAAGTTGCAGATGCGTTAGTTGAATAATTCAAATTTATGCTTTCGTCTTCCTGGTAACGATCATCATAAAAAGTCTCATTACCGGTAAGAAAACGAGTTGTGTTTTCCCATTGAGTTTTATCGAGGCTTTGGCTATATGAAACATTTCCGGTGATTTTGAAAAGCTTCATGCTTTTTTTACCTGTTTTAAGATAAGTCGCTCTGCTATTGGCACTCATTCCTTTAGATTCATCAGTAGTGAGACTGTATAAGTCGTTCATTAGTATATCATTGGCGAAACTTTCGGTAAATGAATTGCTTTCACTCGAACCATTATTTAAACTAGCTCCACCATATAAATACAAGTTTTGGGTGCTATCAATACGATTTCTCCAAGTATAATTCAATCGGTGAATACGGTTCTTGGTATTTTGATCCAATTCTTTATCTTCAGTAGAACTACCGTCTTCCCTGAAAATTTCCCGATTAGTAGATTCCAATAAATTTATATCTGATCCATTACCTAAGTAACTAATATTGAATCTGTTATTTACCTTAGCTTCGTGCGTGAAATTTAATCCGGCTGCAGCGGAACTTACAAGTCCGTTTACACTTGAACCGAAAATTGCTGCTCTTGAATCATCATCAAGTCCAACATTTGCAGATCCTCCGCCGCTCGACATCATACCTTGAAGACCGCCTTTAAAATCAAGATAATCTTGAAATGAGAAACCCGACTTCCCAATATTATTAATCATACCAAGGGCAGCAAATTGATATTTTCGCGTAAAGCGGAATAATTTACCACCTGCTTGATAATGTTCATCTGTTCCGTATCCACCGGTTACATCTCCAAAATAAGCTGATTTTTTTCCTTCTTTCAATATTAAATTAATGGTCTTAGAATAGCTTCCGTCATCTATTCCGGAAAGCTCAGTTTCGTCAGATTTTTTATTATAGACTTGCACTTTATCAATGGCATCGGCCGGGAGGTTTTTTGTTGCTACGGTAAGATCGTTGCTAAAAAATTCTTTTCCATCAACTAGTACTCTTTGAACATCTTCGCCGTGGGCTTTAATGTTTCCGGCACGGTCAACTTCAATACCGGGAAGCTTTTTCAACAATTCCTCAAC
The DNA here is from genome assembly GCA_964616585.1 of uncultured Draconibacterium sp. Taxonomy (GTDB): domain Bacteria; phylum Bacteroidota; class Bacteroidia; order Bacteroidales; family UBA12170; genus UBA12170. The sequence goes on along the minus strand of CAZTST010000291.1, from coordinate 2,342 downwards.
AACAGCATCTGTTTTGGTTTTAAAGGCACTGGCAACATATTCTACTGTATCCTTTTTAATCAATATAGGAATACGATCGGCATTCACTTGGTACTCAGCCAATGTTTCAATTTTCGATATCATAACAATTGGACCCAAGTCATTTCCGGAAGCCAATGGATGGTCAATCTTCTTAAAATAGGATTCGTAGCCCATAAAACCGGCTTGTAAGATATAAGTCCCTTTCTTGATGTTTTTGATCAGGAAAACGCCTGCTTCATCACTAACACCATAATAGGCCATTGTGGAATCAAGAGGATTTAGCAATACAGCTGTTGCATACATTAAGGGTTCACCTTCTTCATTTACTAAATTTCCTTGAAGGCTAGCTTGTTGAGCAAATACTATAGAGCTGCTTAGTAATAGTATTAAAGTTAGAAATTTTTTCATTTCGATTTTTATCTTGGTTAAATAGAAAACAGTTTGGACTAATGTTTAAAAAGAATTTGAATTAATTTTATATTAAATTATCAATGACCACCTCTCATAATTATCATACGGCTACCTTGGCTTTCTCCGCCCATTTCTTTTGCCTTTTCTTCCATTATTTTTTGGAATTCTTCACGAGTCACTTTTTTCCCTTTATTGGGTTTAGATATTAGTTCTTCATCAATTTGTTTCAAACTTACGCTTTGTGCCTTTATCGTTCTTTTGCCATTATTTAAATCAACTTCTAAAACTAAGCCTGGAAGGTTTACATAATTGGCAGGACCTGCTGATACTGAAATACTTGGAGCAAACCAAGCAAGGATAGTGTCTTTTTCAGTGATTTGCGAAGCTTGCATACAAGGATAATCCAAGATCATTTTCTGTTTACCGGTAAGTTTCCAATTGTCCTTGGCTGGTTCACCTTCAATTAAAAAGATGCGAGACATAAATTCTTTTTGCTCAATTTTAATATTGTCGGTAAAATTCAAATAAACCTTGTCATCAGCTGCTCCGCCCATCATCATCATTCTCATTCCCATACCTCGGCCTCCGCCGCCACCTCCCATTCCGGGAACTTCTGCATCGGGTTGATCTTTTGAAGCTTGAAAACTTGAAGCATTCTCATTGAAATAAAGAACTTTTTTTGATTTCCTTTCTTTTGGCAATCTTTCCTTCATTTCATCGGTCATGCCTTCGAATTTGAAATCTAATTTCATTGTTTCTTCGTAAACTACTTCACCTTGCTTTATAGGTTTTTGAGCAAAAACAAACAATCCAAGACTTATGGCACAAATTGTAAGAATAACTTTTTTCATTTATAAATATTTTTAAAATAGGCAGGATGGAACTCGCATGTGAGATTTGCATCCTTGTTTATGTTTACGTACATGCTCGTTTTATAATTACTAGTTTTTTTAAATACGATTATATTTTATTCTAATAAATCTGATTATAAATATCTGCCAAAATTATTGGCTAAATTAATTATGCTTAAATTTTCTTAGGTTAATAAAAAGCTAATTATGGTTAACAAAGGTTAATTTTTTAGTCTTAGACTTTGTTAAAAGCAAAAGGTTTAAAAGAGGTTGCAAATATAATTTATTTAAAATGCGAAAAATTATTCTGTAGTCTTAGATATGCGTTTTTTATATATCCTAAGAAGTCCAAAATCAAAAGGCGTCCACAAACAGGCTTTTAAATCAGCTTCTTTTAATCCTGTATTAACCCAGCTATTGCATGTTTTAAAACAGCTATAACTTCATGAAGCTTCATAAAAATCATCATTGAAAGAATAACCTTTGTTTTTTAATAAAACCATATTATTTAACGAATCAGAATAAAAGGATTTATAGATATATTTATTGAGGCTAATCAGTTGATTTTGATTAACTTTTATTTCTAGCCAATCTGTTTCGATTGTTGAGTATCTGCTTAAATGGATTAAAGTCGAGCTTTTTAGAAATAAAGCTTGAAATGCATTGTTAAAAGTTAAATCGCTCCACTCAGGAGTATTGAGATAAAATTTCCTGTCGCCCCAACCAAACGAAAAATAGTTATCATTTTTAAAAAATCTTAATCCGGCTAATAACTCCGCATCTAATTGATTTTTATGGATAATAATATTTAAATGAACACCATTTGAGTTTAAATAAATAGACTGATTTTTCTCTGAATATTCTTGTGTATTATTTACCAGTATAAATGTTAGAATTAATGATAATAAAATGTAAACAACTGGAATTAAAATAATTGCTAATATCCATTTTGTTATTTTCTTAAGTGCTTTCATCTTTTGTGGAGTAGGATAATGCGTTTTGTTTTTGAATTTCTTTCTCAAAATCCATTTAAAATATTGCTTGATAAACTGTTAATTT
>CAZTST010000290.1:0-4104 GCA_964616585.1 uncultured Draconibacterium sp. | reverse complement strand
ATGGTTCGGCAGCAGATTGCCGTCAGCGTAATGCAAAACGCTTAATGAAATTTAAACATGCGAAAACCTTAACGGAACTTCAAGATGAGACTAAGGATTATACTCATTTATATAATGAGCGTCCTTATTTAAACATTGAGGAATGGACTGTAGATGATATCAATGCCGATGTTGAAGCACTTGGATTATCAGGTTCGCCAACTAAAGTAAAATCTATTGAAAATGTTGTTTTTCAATCGAAAAATTCTAAAGCATTGGGTACCAGCAACGAAGAAATCAATGATTTAATGAAAGAATTGCTCGATAGCCATATTATTGGTTAATCGTTTACATCAAATTAAAAAAAGAAAAAGTGAATAATATATTTGTTTATTGTGAAATTACTGAAGAAGGACATTTGGCTGATGTTAGCCTCGAACTTCTCACCAAAGGTCGTTCATTGGCCGATGAGCTTAAAATAAAACTTGAAGCAGTTGTATTAGGTTCAAATCTAAAAGGTATTGAAAAAGAAATATTTCCTTTTGGAGTAGATTTTATTCATCTCGCTGATGATAAGCGACTCTTTCCTTTTACTACCGGACCTCATGCAAAATTGCTTATCAAATTATTTAAAGAGCAAAAACCTGAGATTGTTTTGTTTGGAGCCAGTTCTATTGGAAGAGATATAGCGCCACGAATTGCATCTGCCCTAAAATGCGGACTAACAGCAGATTGCACAAGTTTGCTTATTGGCGATCACGAAGATAAAAAACAACAGAAAATTTATAAAAATCTTTTATATCAGATTCGTCCTGCTTTTGGAGGCAATATTATTGCAACTATTATTAATCCGGAAACACGTCCTCAAATTGCTACTGTGCGAGAAGGTGTGATGAAAAAGGAGATTAAGTCTGAGAATTATAAAGGCAAACTTATTCCTATCGATTTAAACAATGTTTTTGATGACATAGATTTTGCAGTACAAATAATCGACCGTCATATCGAAAAACAAAAAATAAACATTAAAAATTCACAGATAATTGTTTCCGGTGGTTACGGTGTTGGAAGCGTTGAGAATTTTAAATTACTTTTTGATTTGGCCGAATTATTAGGCGGAGAAGTTGGAGCTTCACGCGCCGCTGTTGATGCCGGTTATGCACCACATGAGCGTCAGATAGGACAAACAGGAATTACTGTTCGTCCTAAACTTTATATTGCTTGCGGTATATCAGGTGCTGTTCAACATAGCGCAGGAATGAATGAATCATCAAAAATTATTTCTATAAATACCGATCCTCATGCAGCTATAAATCAAATTGCCGATTATACCATAAATGGAAGTGTGGACGAAGTAATTCCAAAGATGATTAAGTATTACAAAGAAAATTCGAAATAAAATGGCTAACTTTTATACAGACAATAAAAACTTAAAATTTCATCTGGAACATCCTGAAATGGATAAACTGGTCAGATTGAAAGAAAAAGACTATATCGATCAAGAAAAATACGATTACGCTTCCATCGATTTCGAAGATACAATGGATAGCTACGAAAAAGTGATGGAAATAGTTGGCGAAATATGTGGAGATATTATTGCGCCAAACGCTGAAGATGTTGATCATGATGGGCCTACACTCATAAATAACGAAGTACATTATGCTAAGGGAACAGTGAAAAATTATCAGGCTTTAGTTGATGCAGGTTTAACCGGAATTTCTTTACCACGAAAATACGGCGGACTTAATTTTTCTATCGTTCCATATATTATGGCCGGCGAAATAGTTTCACGCGCCGATGCCGGGTTTGCAAATATCTGGGGATTACAGGATTGCGCTGAAACTATTCATGAGTTTGGCTCTGATGAAATTAAAGATGCATTTTTACCTCGCTTTAGTTTGGGAGAGACAGCAGCAATGGATTTAACTGAGCCCGATGCAGGTTCTGATTTACAAGCTGTTCAGCTTAAAGCAACTTATAACGAAAAAGAAGATCAATGGTATTTGAATGGGGTTAAACGTTTCATTACCAATGGCGATGCTCATATTTCACTGATTTTGGCTCGTTCTGAGGATGGAACTTCTGATGGGAGAGGACTTTCATTATTTGTTTACGATCGTACTGCTCAAAAAATGACCGTTCGACGCATTGAGAATAAAATGGGTATTAAAGGTTCTCCAACTTGTGAACTCGTATTTAAAAATGCTCCTGCAAAATTAGTTGGCGATAGAAGATTAGGACTAATAAAATACGTTATGTCACTAATGAACTCAGCACGATTAGGCGTTGGAGCACAGAGTGTTGGAATTTCAGAAGCCGCCTATCGCGAAGCATTAAAATATGCTCACGAAAGAGAACAGTTTGGAAAAGCGATTATTCAATACCCGGCTGTTTATGAGATGATTACAAAAATGAAAGTAAAAGTTGATGCTATTCGTTCATTATTGTATGAAACTGCTCGTTTTGTTGATACTTATAAGTCTTATGGTTATATTCAGGAAGACAGGAAACTGGAAATTGAAGAGCGTAACGACCTAAAGTATACTACAAAGAAAGCTGATATGTTTACGCCACTTTTAAAACTTATTGCCAGCGAATACAGCAATGAAATTTCCTACGATTCATTGCAAGTTCACGGTGGAACAGGTTTTATGAAAGATTTTCCAATTGAGCGTATTTTTCGCGATGCTCGAATTACAACAATTTATGAAGGAACTTCTCAATTACAGGTAGTTGCAGCGATTCGTGGAGTTGGAAATGGCGCTTATATGAGTTATATCCGCGAATATGAGGCTCGAAGTATAAAACCTGAATTTGATTTTATTAGACGTCGTTTAATAATTATGACAGATCAATTTGAGAAAGCCGCAAATTTTGTTCAGCGCGAAAAAGATAATGAATTGCTCGATTTCCATGCACGACGATTGGTTGAAATGGCAGGAAATATAATTATGGGTTATTTATTGCTAAATGATGCAAATCGTAGTATTGACTATAAAAAATCAGCTGATATCTTTAGTCAAATGGCTTTAGCTCAGAATCATGAAAGATTTAAATATATCGAAAATTTTGACTTGAAAGATTTGGGTCTATTTAAAATTGCTTAGCAGTCATATTATCTCATGTATAAAAGTCAGCTATTTCAAACGATATAGCTGACTTTTTAAAAAATAATGTTTAGTAACACCTTTTAATAACTTAAAATACAGTCGTTTATATCTATTTTGTAACATTTTAACTTTTGCCGCTTTTCTGGTAAATTGGAAAATATTTCTACTTGCCAATGGTGTTTAGATGATTTTAAAGAATGAACAATTATAAGACCTTATTTTATTTTTGCAAACCTTAGTAGATACGATATTTCCAAAAGATATGACCTTATTATTTTGCTGTAAATAAGGTAATACTGGTATTGAGCAAGGGTCTCGAATTGTTTTTTTAACTAATTTGCACAGCAAAATAAAATAAACTATGGTAAAATTACTAAGCAAACTTATTCTTAAACTCATGGGCTGGAAAGAAGACGGTGCCTTTCCGGAAGGCAAAAAATTTGTTGTTGTTGCTGCGCCACACACTTCTTCTTGGGATTTTATTCTAGGTCGATTATTTTATAATACTTTAGGAAAAAATGTAAAATTTATGGTTAAAGAAAAGCATTTGTATTTTCCTTTTGGAGCTATCTTAAAATCGCTGGGAGCCATTCCAGTTTATAGCAATTCGAATGTCAGCCTCACGGAACAAATGATTGAAGAGTTTAAAAACCGTGATAGTTTTTTGTTAACCATTACACCGGAGGCCACCCGACAAAAAGTAAAGCGGTGGAAACGTGGCTTCTACTATATTGCCAAAGGCTCAAATGTTCCTATTGTTTTAGGTTATCTAAATTATGAAAAGAAGACAATGGGAACAGGTGGTTTGTTTTATCCAACTGATGATATTGAGGCAGATATGATTAAGATTAAAAGCTTTTATAAAGATAAGACAGCCAAACACCCTGAACTTTTTTCTTGCGAACCAATTGTCTAGTATTTCCTGGCTATGCCGCGCTAAGCTTAATCTCATATTAAGCTTGTCTAAAAAATGGTCTCCTGACCATTTAAGTATTGGAAATGTTTTGTTTGTCAGAGA
>CAZTST010000289.1:0-4148 GCA_964616585.1 uncultured Draconibacterium sp. | reverse complement strand
AATACTAAAATGAAATACATGGAAATGCTAAATTTGCAAGACTCGATCCTAACAAAAAGAACATTCCCAGCAAATATTCTTTACTAAAAGGACGAATATAGCCCCAGAGCTTGAAAGCATTCTTTAAGCCTTCTCTTGTTATTTTTTTCTTGGGCTTTATTTCCATGTATTTCATTTTAGTATTATTGAAAAGAGATTTAATTAGAGTAGGAATTTTAAAGAAATCGATCTACAAAAAGACTATTTCACTTATCAACTCTTTACCCACCGCTTTATTTGTAGAACCAATCAAACCGCTACATGCGTTGTTATGAATGACACTTTTTCTACGATCTTGCAAATTCTATCAAAGATTGTATATTTCCTTTATCTCCTTCTCTTATTGCATTCAAGTATTTGTTTCTTGCCTCACCTTTTTTATTAAGATTATGTCTGTTCCAGGTGAAATAAGGTCTTCCAAAAATTTTATTTATTATTACATCCGCAAACAGTCTCGAGTGTCTTCCGTTACCATTTGGAAAACAATGTATATTTACTATACTATGCTTAAGCCTTATTGCAATTTCATCTTCAAAGTAGATGTTATTTTCAATCCAATATCTACAGTCATCTATTAGTTGTCTTAAAGAAACTCCAATCAAATATTTGTCAACGCCAATATTCTTATTTGTTTTCCTGAATTCGCCTGCCCAAGCCCATGTATCACAAAACATCCTACGATGAAGTTCTTTAACAAACTCCTCTGAAATGATATATTCAGTTTTGAATTTTTTTGAGAGCGTCCATTCAACGGCTCTTTCAATATTTAGTTGTTCAAATTCATCTAATTCTCCCCTTGTTGTAATCGTTTTAATCAATAACCCTTCTTTTTCGTCTTCATCAAGAGGTGTTTGACCATCAATATATTCTAAGTCTATTCCCATAAATATTTTGGGATTTTAGTTTTAATCTCATCTGTTTTGTTTTTGATTGCCTTATCCAATCTCTCTTTTAAATTTTCTTGATCTTCAAGTTTCATTGATTGAGATGTCCTTAATACAATTTCTCTCGCCAATTTATACGCACGGTCTTCTATCATTTTCTCAATACTTTCACTTTTAGGGACAAATCCGTATACCAATTTCATTTCCATTGCAGCACCTGCCTCTTTTAGCGACTTAATGGTTATTGATCCACGTTCCTCGCGTTCTTCTATCTCTTTTACACTTTGTGCAGTTATATTAAGCCTATTTCCTAATTGTCTTAGAGACATTTTTAGAGCTGTTCTAATCGCAAATATCCAACCCCTCTGAGGAATTACGACATTCTCAATAGATTTGAATTCACGTAGTTTTTTGTCTACTTGTTCAATTATCAATTTTTGCTTTATATTCATAAGGTTATTGCCTTAAAGTTTTTTACAAATATAAGGTTATTACCATAATATTTTTACTATTTTTCAGGATATTACATTATATTTAAATTAATTACAAAGATTTATATGCTTGAAATTTCCCCATACAATATATTAAAAATCTGAATATCATATAGTTATGATAATGAATCAGACTACAAAAAAACAATTTCACTAATCAATTCTTTACCAACAGCATTATTTAAGGATTCTATCAAAGTGCTACGCGAATAACCCAATTCCTGACGCAAAGAAGGAGAATTTAGTCTGACATAAAGTATTTCTTTATCAATTGATAATGAAAGTGTTTGCTGAGAAATAGTTTTACCAACCACTGTTTCCCATTCGCCTTTAAGTCTGTGTTCATCGTATTTACGCGAAATACCATAAGCTCTTAATAGTTCGTAGAAAACCTGATTTATTTTTTTTTCGTTGTTTTTACTGAATCCGCCCATTTATAATTTCTTTTACTTTTCCTTGCTCTACTCCAAACAAGCGATGATCCATATCGGTAGCATTAAAAACTTGTTCTACCCTTTCACGTTGAGTATCGGTAATAAAAACTTGCCCGAAATTTTCCTCACTTACTAATCTAATCAATTGCTCTACTCTTTGGCTGTCGAGCTTATCAAAAATATCATCGAGTAGCAAAATAGGCTTAAACGATTTCAGTTTTCGCATAAATTCAAACTGAGCCAATTTAATAGCAATCACATAAGACTTTTGTTGTCCTTGCGAACCGTATTTTTTTATCGGATATCCATCAATCAAAAAATCTAAATCGTCTTTATGTGCTCCTACAGAAGTATAACGAACGGCTCTATCTCTTGCCAAATTTTCTTTAAGCAAATCTTCCATTCTTGCTTCGCAAAGCGATGATTGATAATTTAACTCAACTGTTTCATTACCACCACTTATCAATTTAAAATATTGTTGAAAAATGGGAATAAATTCATCTACAAAAGCTTTTCGTTTTTCAACAATCTCGTGACCAAGTTTTATCAATTTTACATCCCAAATTTCTAAAGCAGTTTCATCAAAATAACGCCTATCGGCAAAATGTTTTAAAAGTGCATTTCTTTGAGCTAAGGCTTTGTTATAATCAAGCAAGTCGTTTAAATATTTCCTGTCAAATTGAGAAATGACACCATCTATATATTTTCGGCGAACATCACTCCCATCGTTTATTAAATCGCGATCATATGGCGAAATCATGACCAATGGAATAAGACCGATATGATCGGCCAAACGCTCATATTTTTTCTCGTTTAACTTAAAATGCTTATTCTGATTACGTTTCAATACACAATGTACTTTATCCATTGCATTTTGCTTTCTAATATAATCGCCATGAATTGCAAAAAAGTCTGCTTCATGACGTATGTTTTGTGAGTCGATAGGATTGAAATAACTCTTGCAAAAAGACAGATAATAAATGGCATCGAGAATATTTGTTTTTCCGGCACCATTTTGCCCGATAAAACAGTTTATGCGTGGAGACAACTGTAATTCGGCCTCTTGATAGTTTTTGAAATTGGTGAATTTGAGCTGTTTAAGATACATGCAAGCGTATTTTATTTCTAATCAAAGATACTAAAATCAGGCGTTATTTTGGTGTAAATTCCACAATATAAATTGTAGGCTTGCTAGATTTCCAGTTCACTGATTTTCTTTAGTGTATCCTCCAAAAGCCAAAGTGGTGTCGATGTTGCTCCTGAAATGCCAATTTTTTGTCCACTTTTAAACCAAGGTTTTTGAATTTCTTCAGGATTTGAAATAAAATAAGCCTTTTTTACCATTGCTTTTCCTACACTAAACAAATATTTTCCATTTGAACTTTTTCTATCACTCACAAATACCAGCACATCTTTATCACGCAAAAAATCAAATAGCTGCAAATCTCGCTTGGCAACATATTTACATACAGAATCAATCACTTTTAAATAATATCCTTTTCTATTTTGAGCCTTTTGTTTTTGTTTAAAAGCATCCACAATTTTATGATAATCAGATTGATATTTGGTTGTTTGTGAAAAAAATATACTAGGTTTTGCAATATTTAGTTCTTCAATATCATTAAGATTACTAACAACATAAAACTCGCTTCGGCAATAGCCTTTTAAACCTAAAACTTCAGCATGATTTTCGTCGCCAAATAAAATAATCTGCCCTTTTTGTTTTACCATTTGAACACTAGCTTCTTCAAGCTGAATTTGCAATTGTTTTACAATTGGACAGCTTGCATCAATCAGATCTACATCGTATTTTTCTGCTATTCGAAAAGTAGAAGGGGGTTCACCATGAGCACGAATAAGTAGTTTTTTTCCTTTTTGCTCAACCAGTTGGCAATGTGTTACTATACGTAATCCTTTATCCTCCAATCGATTAAGCTCCTCGTTATTATGTATTAAATCGCCCAGACACATTAATGTATCTTGCTCACTTAAAAGGTCTTCGGCCAATTTTATTGCTCTTTGAACACCAAAACAAGGACCTGCTCCAGGGTCTATTTGAATATTTTCACTCATTAACCAGTAAAACTACAAATAAAACTATAATGTACTAATCTGAAAAATAAAATTATGATTGCACATTAATTAGTCAGAGTATCACTTCTACCAATATCCATAATACCGGACAGGTTGTATTTGAGAAACAGAGAATTACACAAATTTCAATTTGCTTAAATTAGTGAAACCTGTCAGGTCGGATTTCTTGTAAGTTACACTTTAAGAAAAGACTTGCAGATTACAGG
>CAZTST010000288.1:0-4151 GCA_964616585.1 uncultured Draconibacterium sp. | reverse complement strand
AAAAAACATTGCAGGTAAGAGGTATTCCTCATGTATTACTTATTAATCCTGAGGGAATTATAGTTTGGCAGGGCTTTCCAAAACTGCCTGGTTTTGAACTTACAACTGAAGTTTTAGAAGATTTAATTGGCTGGAATTAGGAACTCCTTGATTATCAAAATAAATATTCAAATTAGCTTCTTATTTCATTTTTTAATTACGATATTTGCAGCCGTTTTCGTAACGAATAATTTAATTAATTAAAAATTAAGCAAATATGCCAGCAAAAATTAGATTACAGCGATTTGGTAAAAAAGGAAGACCTTTTTATCATATCGTAATTGCAGATGGTCGTGCACCACGAGATGGTAGAAGTATTGAAAAACTTGGCACCTACGACCCACTTTCAAATCCGGCAACTATCGAAATTAATTTCGAAAGAGCTTTGCATTGGGTTCAAGTTGGAGCCGAACCAACAGATACTGCTAGAGCTATTCTTTCATACAAAGGAGTTCTATACAAGAATCACCTGTTAAAAGGTGTTGTTAAAGGTGCTTTAACTGAAGAGCAAGCCGAAGTGAAATTTAACGAATGGTTAAACAACAAAGACGCTAGAATTAATGCTAAAAAATCAAGTTTAGCAAGCTCCGCTCGCGACAACAAAAAGGGTCTTTTCGAAGCTGAGACCAAAGTAAATGAAGCACGTCTGGGAGAAATTAACAAACGTAAAGCAGAAGAATTGGCTGTTGTGGAAGCAAAAGCAAATGAAGCTGCTGCCACTCGTGCTGCTGAAAAAGCTGCAAGAGAAGCTTTGAGAGCTCCTGTTGCAGAAGCTGTTATTGTTGAAAAAGTTGTTGAAACTCCTGTTGCAGAAGCTGTTATTGAAGAAGTTATTGAAACTCCTTCTGAAGTGACTGATGAAACTCTGTCAACTGATGAAACTCCAGAAAAAACTGCTGAATAAGCGTTTTAGAATACGAAATAAAAAACCGTCCGCCTAAGGCTGGCGGTTTTTTTTTGCTAAATTTGTTATGATATGGAAAAAGAAGCTTGTTATTATTTAGGTAGAATTACCCGCACCAATGGAAATAAAGGTGGATTATCAATTTTTTTGGATGTTGATAACCCACAAGAATATAGTGAATTAGATGCAGTTTTTGTTGAGGTTAAAAAACAACTTATTCCTTATTTTATCGAAGATATGTCAATTCACAATTCTAAAAATACTGCAATTGTATATTTCGAAGATATTTCTGATATCGAACAAGCAACAAAATTAACTAAATGCGATTTGTATCTTCCTTTAACAAGTCTGCCAATTTTAGAAGGAAATAAATTTTATTTCCATGAGGTGATAGATTTCTTATTGATAGATGAAAGTTTCGGAGAAATTGGAAAAATAAAACAAGTACTGGATTATCCAAATCAGGCTTTATTCCAAATCTTTTATAAAGAAAAAGAAGTGCTGGTTCCTGTCAACGATCTATTTATCAAGAATGTAAACCGCGAAAAAAGAGAAATTTTGGTGAATCTTCCTGAGGGTCTTTTGCAGGTTTATATTGAAGATTAATAATATGTCGGTCGATTATTTTCAATTCAAAAAATTTATTGTTCATCACGCATACAGCACTATGAAAGTAGGAACTGATGCTGTTTTATTAGGTACGCTTACAGATATACCAATAAAAGGAAAGATATTGGAAGTTGGTACAGGAACTGGAATTATCTCATTAATTTTAGCACAACGATGTGAAGCTCAGATAACTGCAATTGATATTCATCAAGCTTCGGTTTGGGAAGCAAGAGCTAATTTTAAAGAAAGTCCTTGGAGTCAACGCTTAAAAGCCTTGATGATTTCTTATCAGCTTTACGCTGCACAAGGAAATCCGATACGCTACGATTTAATAATCAGCAATCCGCCATTCTTTGAAAACGATTTAAAATCGACAGATGAGAATAGGAATTTGGCACGCCATAACGGCAATTTAAGCTATCGCGATTTTCTAATAGCCAGTCGGTATTTTTTAAGCGAGCAAGGCAAATTATGTCTTATTTTGCCACCAACCGAAGCTCAAATCTTCGTTGAAGAAGCTAAAAACTCAGGATTCTATCTTCAAAAGAAAATAGAAATAAAACCAAAGCCTGAAAAAGAAGCAAATCGTTTGATTTTAAGTTTTGGAAATCAAGATTCACAAAAGTTCAAAACGGAATCTCTCACCATCCGCAATAGCGATAACAGTTATTCTGAAGTTTATAAGAAGTTAACGGAAGATTTTTATGTTTCTTTAAAATAATTAAACAAGCTCAATTAAAGTAATCTCAGGACGAATTCCAATTCTACCAGGGAATCCAATAGCTCCAATACCTCTATTAACATATAAATATTGCTCGTTATTGGCATATAATCCTGCCCAATGTTTATAAAGATATTGTGCCGGACTCCAGCGGAAATAAGGAGTTTCTATGCCGACTTGAAATCCATGCGTATGTCCAGATAATGTAAGATCGATATGCTGATCATGTTCTAAAATCTCAGCTTCCCAATGCGATGGATCATGACTAAGCAAGATTCTTATTGCGCCATCGGGTGCTCCAAACATTGCTTTATCCAAATCGCCTAAACGTGGAAAACGAGGATTACTGCTCCAGTTTTCAACTCCTGCAATTACTAAATCAGCATTATTCTGATGAAGTACAATATGCTCATTACGAAGTAGTTTCCACTCCAAATTATTATAAAATTCTATTAGCTGTTCAAAATTTTCAACTTCTTCTTTCTCATTTTCCCATCTGTGATATTTTCCATAATCGTGATTGCCAAGAATACTGTAAACTCCATGTTTGGCTTTCAATTCTCTCAACTCATCGAAGAAAGGAAACGCCTCTTCAGTAATATTATTTACTAAATCTCCTGTAAAGAAAATAATATCAGGTTTTAGAGCGTTTATCTGTTCAACCGCACGAATCAAAGGATCTTTGTTTACCCATGTTCCTAAATGAAAATCAGATATTTGTACAATCCGAAATCCATTTAATCCGCCTGGTAAATTCTTTATTTTCAATTTCTCAATAAAAGTTTTGAAATGATAGCTTCCTTGGAGCATTCCAAATCCCATGCTTCCTAAAACTACACCACCCATTGCTAAACCGGTATTCACTAGAAACTTTTTACGACTTATCGCATTTTTTGCTTTGCGATTTTTTTTGCTGCTGAGAAAAAGTGTTGTTGCTTGAAAAAATCGAATCACATCTGCAAAAAAGATAAATACTACCGGTAAAATCAGCGAAACAATAAATGTAAAAATGATTCCTATAAAGTAAATCTTCAAAAAGGGAGGCCAAGAATCGATTGGTTCAATAAATAAACCAACGCCACCGGCAAATAAAAGCATTACAGGTAACCAAAAAACAAGGCGCAGCAGAAACCGGATTATAGTAGTTAACTTTTTACATTGTACTTTAATGGCACTCCAAACATAAAAATGGAGTAGCACCAATATTGAACTAAATAAAAAAGGCATCCTAAAACTAGGATAATATCGAAAAATGATAAAGCCTACAAGAACGAGTAATAAAATGGTTAAAAGAGTATATCCAAACTTTTTAAGCATAAGAGACAAATAAATTTCGGCTGCAAAAATAAGCATTTCTGTTTAAGTCGAAACGATTAAAGAAAATGCAGTAATGATGATACAGAAGCTTATTTTTACTTAGCTTCGCGGCATGACTTTAATAATTCTACTGATTACACTAATTGTCTCGGTTAGTGCATTTTACAGAACCGATATTTTCGACAAACTAAAATTTAATCCTTATCTTACTGCTCACAAAAAAGAAGTTTGGAGGATAGTTAGTTATGGATTAATTCATGCCGATTGGATTCATCTGGCAGTAAATATGTTTGTGCTCTATTCATTTGGAACATTGGTATCTGCTTATTTCGATATGGTTTTCCCGGGAAAAGCTACTTTTTACTATTTATTGCTCTATTTTGGAGGTTTGTTAATTTCTGCGGCTCCTGCTTTTGGAAAACACAAAGACAATCCATACTATAATTCAGTTGGCGCATCTGGAGCTGTTTCAGCTATCGTTTTTTCCAGTATCGTTTTCGATCCAATGAATAAAATCTATATTTTCTTTGTTCCAATAGGAATTCCGGCCATTTTATTTGG
>CAZTST010000287.1:0-4220 GCA_964616585.1 uncultured Draconibacterium sp. | reverse complement strand
TTTCTTTATGCATATTTGTTGAAATAAAGTTTGAAATAATTTTTTATTTCCGGAAGTTCGGGAATTTAGCAATCCGGCAAGCTCAAATTTGTTTAGCTCAATTCGAATTGCATTAGTAGATTCACCAAATTCTTCTTCTAAATTACGCAAATACGATTCTGAATTGGAATTCAAAAAGAATTTCAACAGCAGTTTGATGCGAGTTTTAGAAGTAATGAGTGCGTCCAGCATTTGCTTCCTCTTATTTTGGGGAATTCAAATAAAATTATAACTTGAGTAACAAAAGTACTCATTGTTCTGAGAAAAACAAAAAAAATGAAAATTAAATTGTAGGAAGAAGGTCAAATGTTGCCATTGCTAGTGGCTGGTGGCTGGTTACTAGTTACTAGTGGCTAGTAGCTAGTTACTAGCTGATCCCTGAAAAATGCTTCATAAACTGTATGCGCTCAAAAACAGCAGGATTTGAAACTTTTTTACTGCTTGCTTTTCCTTTAAACTGCTCCAAAGAAGAAAATCCTTTTTCTTCCATCCATTTTTCAAGTCCGTTTAGCAAAGTATTAATATGCTCAATACCTTGCTCATACAATGCAGAAACTACTTGAACAGCATCGGCACCAGCCAATATTTGTTTAATAACAGCTTCTGAAGTATGAATTCCCGAAGAAGCTGCCAGACTGCAATTTACCTTTTCTGAGAGCAATGCTATCCAACGTAAAGATTCGACATAAGAATTTGGCGAACTAAAACTTCTTCCCTGAACAGCTTCGAGTGTATTGATATCAATATCAGGCGTATACGCACGATTAAATAATACTAAACCGGAAATACCGCTTGTAGATAAATCTAAAATAGTTTTAGCCATATGCGTAAAACTATTATTAATTTTTACAGCAACAGGAATCTTTACCTGAGCCAATACTTTTTGAATAATTTCTTTAATTGTTTGCTCAAAATCGCGTATTTCCAGATCGGTTGGATTTAAACTGATATTCAATTCCAAAGCATCGGCACCTGCCTTTTCAATTCGCTTGGCAAAGCTGGTCCATTCCGCAGCAGAAACACAATTTATACTGGCGATAATTGGAATAAGGACTTCCTTTTTAGTATTTCTAATGAGTTGAATATATTCGTTTAAGCGCTCTTCTTTAACATGTAAATCGATATAATCTAGAGTTTCAGAATACTTATCATAGATAAAGCTATTTTCCTTTGCTTCACGCAATTGATTTTTGGCATCCATCAATATTTCTTCTTCAAAAATAGATTTTAAAACTACCGCGCCAGCTCCATGTTTTTCTAACTTTTTTATCTCGCTAACGCTTGATGTTAAGCTACAACTGCCAACTACTATTGGGTTTTTAAGATTTAGTCCTAAATAATTGCTTGTTAAATCCTTCATTTTTTCCTGATTTTTCTGTCCTTAAATCGACTTATTTATTATTCTTATTTTGAAGATAACGATGCATACCTGCCGCAGCATTTCTTCCATCGCCCATAGCCAGAATTACGGTTGCACCACCCCGCACGATATCTCCTCCTGCAAAAAGTTCCGGAATGCTCGATTGCATTTCTTTTTCATCCACAACAATAGTTCCCCATCTACTCATTTTTAAGTCTGGTAAACTAGAAGGAATCAGTGGATTAGGTGACACACCAACACTTACGATTACCAAATCAGTTTCCAGCTCATACTCCGAGCCTTCTATTGGTACAGGCCTTCTACGGCCAGAGCTATCAGGCTCACCGAGTTCCATTTTCTGGAGACGCATGCGATTTACACGTCCATTTTTATCTGCAAAATATTCCACAGGGCTGTTCAGGTTTAAAAATTCGATTCCTTCTTCCTGTGCGTGTTTCACTTCCTCGACTCTTGCAGGCATTTCTTCGATGGTACGCCTGTATATAATCATTGCTCTTTCTGCGCCTAGGCGTTTGGCTGTGCGTACAGAATCCATGGCTGTATTTCCTCCGCCGATTACTGCTACTTTTTTACCCATCAAAACAGGAGTATCATAATCGTCGTGGGAAGCATTCATCAGATTAACTCTGGTTAAATATTCGTTCGACGACATAATACCGTTGGCATTTTCGCCCGGAATATTCATAAAATTAGGCAATCCGGCGCCGCTTCCGGCGAAAAATGCTTGATAACCCTCTTCTTTCAAATCTTCGATAGTGGCTGTTTTACCAACCACAAAATTATTGATAAACTCAACCCCCATTTTTTTGAGGTTGTTTATTTCTACATCCACAATTTCGTTGGGTAATCGAAACTCTGGAATTCCATATTTCAATACTCCACCCGGTTCATGCAGCGCTTCGAAAACACTAACGGAATAGCCAAGCTTAGCCATATCTCCTGCTACGGCTAAACCTGATGGTCCGGAACCTATAATAGCGACTTTAACGCCGTTTGGAGGGGCTACTTCGGGAACATACATTTTCCCTGAATTCCTTTCCCAATCGGCCACAAAACGTTCTAAATGTCCAATGGCTACAGGGATTTTCTTCAGTTTCAATGTATAGAAACAGCTGGCCTCGCATTGTACTTCTTGAGGACAAACACGTCCACAAACAGCCGGAAGGGCATTGGTTTCTTTCAAGGTACGAGCAGCCATTGCAAAATCGTGCTTCTCTACGTATTTGATGAATTTAGGAATATTGATACTCACCGGACAACCCTGTATGCACGTTGGATCCGGACAATCCAAACATCGTTTAGCTTCCTCAAGAGCCATTTCTATTGTTAAACCTCTATTGACTTCGATGTGACTCTTGGCACGTTCAATCGGGTCTTCTTCGGGCATATGCACACGCTCCGAGCTTGTTCGGTCTTTCGACTTCATCGATTTGCGCAATTCTTCACGCCATTCCTGGCTTCTTTCCTCTTTTAAATAGTCTGCTATGTTTTCCATTAGGCTGTCACTTTTTTAAGTCCGTCGAGATAGGTTTGATATGCTTTGTATTCTTCGTCTTTAAATCCTCCCAGACGGGTCAGTAATTCATCGAAATTGACTTCGTGAGCATCGAATTCGGGACCATCCACACAAACAAATTTTGTGGCTCCACCAACTGTAACACGACAAGCTCCACACATTCCGGTACCATCAACCATAATTGCATTAAGACTGGCTTCTGTTGGAATATTATATTTTTTTGTTAGCATACTGCTGAATTTCATCATAATGGCAGGGCCGATGGTAATCGCTTTATCCACTTTTTCGCGCAAAATAACTTCTTCCATACCGTGAGTTACCAAACCTTGTCTGCCATAAGAACCATCATCTGTCATAATAATTACCTCATCAGAATACATACGCATTTCCTTCTCAAGGATAATTAGATCTTTTGATCGTGCTGCTAAAACGGTAATCACACGGTTTCCTGCTTTATGCATAGCTTCAACAATAGGTAAAAGAGGAGCCGTTCCAACACCACCGCCGGCACACAGTACCGTTCCTATTTTTTCGATATGAGTTGCTTTTCCAAGAGGGCCTACAACATCGGTTACTTCATCGCCAGCTTTTAAGAGAGCAATTTTATGACTGGTTACACCCACTTTTTGAATGATTAAAGTAATGATTCCTTTTTCCGGGTCAGCACCAGAAATAGTAAGCGGAATTCGCTCGCCTTTTAAGCCCAATTTAACGATTACAAAATGCCCTGCTTTTCGTTTTTGAGCAATTCTAGGAGCTTCTATTTCAAGCTTTACAACACTTTCTGAAAGATTTTCAACAGCTACAATTCTATTCATTTATCATTTTTTTAACAATCGAGTGCAAAAGTAGTCATTAATATTTCAGCTTATAATAACTGTGGCTTATTTAGAGCCATTTTAAGTGAGGCGAGGAAGTCATGTGAAATTATAAAAAAAGGATAATTGCACGATATATTATGAACAACCTTGACTTTGTTATAGAATATCTACAAACAACCCTTGTTTTGTTACAATATATTTTAAATACAACCCTTGTTTTGTTACAATAAATATATATATTTGCCTTTGCTTTGTTACATTAAACATAAAATATTTTGATATTTAAGAGACATATATCAGCCAGTTTAGAAGAGTGGAAGAAGGATGAGCAGCACAAACCACTAATACTTAGAGGAGCCAGACAGGTTGGAAAAACCACCTTAGTCAAGCAATTTGCGCAAACATATAAGTGTCTCGTCCTGAAAAAAGTTTACACTTTTTGATTAATAATCCTGATTCAAAT
>CAZTST010000286.1:0-4248 GCA_964616585.1 uncultured Draconibacterium sp. | reverse complement strand
TGCTGCTGAGTTAATCATTGCCAACAAAGAACTTGCTTTTCAAAATAAAGAGAAAGAAAAACGCGCCGCTGAACTGGTCATTGCCAACAAAGAACTTATTTTTCAATACGAGGAGAAAGAAAAACAGAAAATTGTAAATAAAGAACTTGAAGCAATCAACGAAGAGGCAGAATCAGCCTCTCTATATACTCTAAGTCTTATTGAAGCTAGTCTTGACCCTTTAATTACCATCAATAGAGAAGGAAAGATAACCGATATGAATGAGGCTTTGGTAAATATTACAGGACTGACACGTGAAGAACTAACAGATACAGATTTTCTGGATTATTTTACCGAATCTCAAAAAGCACGTAAAGTGTATCAGGAAGTATTTGCGAAAGGATTTGTTGCCGATTCGCCACTTACACTTCGCCATAAAAATGGGAAGCTGACCGATGTTTTATTCAACGGATCGGTCTATAAAGATGAAGATGGAAATGTTGACGGTGTAGTTATTGTTGCACGCGATGTTACTGAACAAAAAAGAATTGCAAAAGACCTCTCCGAGGCAATGGTTTTTGCCGAAATGGCAACTTTAATTGCTGAGGATGCCAAAAATAAAGCAGAAAAAGCCACACTAATTGCCCAAGATGCAGTAAAAGCGAAACAGTTATTTTTGTCAAATATGAGCCACGAAATTCGCACTCCTATGAATGGGATTGTCGGATTTACAAAAGTGGTGTTAAAAACAGATTTAACACCAAAACAAAGAGAATATTTGGATGCCATAAAATTAAGTAGCGATGCATTAATTATCCTCATCAACGACATACTCGACCTGGCAAAAGTGGATTCAGGAAAAATGACATTTGAGAAAGTACCATTCAAAATGGCTTTATCAATATCTTCAATGCTTCATTTGTTCAAAATAAAAATTCAGGAAAAAAATATAAAACTGATAAAGGAATACGACAATAATATTCCTGAAGTACTGCTTGGCGACCCGGCGCGACTGCATCAGATTATTTTAAATCTGATAAGTAATGCAGTTAAGTTTACATCAAAAGGTGAAATTGGTGTAAGCGTTAGTTTAATTAGTGAAGATGAAGATAGCGTGCGTATTAAATTTTCTGTTACAGATTCCGGTATTGGAATTTCTGAAGATAAAATTGAAACAATTTTTGAAAACTTTCAACAAGCATCTAGTTCCACAACTCGTTTGTATGGAGGAACCGGATTAGGACTTGCCATTGTTAAACAATTAGTTGAAGCTCAAGGCGGAAGCGTTGAAGTACAAAGCGAAATTAACAAGGGCTCTACATTTAGTCTTATATTAAGTTTCTCTAAAACAAATGCTATAGCTGACATAGAATTAGAGAAAGTGGATTTTGATACTGAAATAAAAGACATAAAAGTATTGGTGGTAGAAGACATTGCACTCAATCAATTACTAATGAGAACACTATTGGAAGATTTCGGTTTTGAATATGATATTGCCGATGATGGAAAAATAGCCATCGATAAAATGAAAATCAATTCGTACGATATAGTTTTAATGGATTTGCAAATGCCGGTTATGAACGGATTTGAAGCAACCAATTACATCCGTAACAATATGAATTCCAATATTCCTATCATCGCTTTAACGGCTGATGTTACCACCGTTGATTTGGCTAAATGCAAATCGGTTGGCATGAATGATTATATTGCAAAACCTGTTGATGAAAGATTATTGTACAGCAAAATAGTTTCATTAGTAAAAGATAATTCCATTATTAGTAAACCTGTTGAAACTATTATCGACAAAATCGCAAAGATTAAATTTACCAACTTAGAATATTTAAATCGCCGAACAAAATCTAATCCAATATTGATGATGGAAATGATTTCTCTTTATTTGAAACAAACTCCAGCATTAATTAATGAAATGAAACAAGGTTTCAAGGATGAAGATTGGAATCTGATGTATACAGCAGCACATAAATTAATTCCATCGTTTGCCATAATGGGCATTAGTGCTGATTTTGAGAACATGGCAAAGAATGTTCAAGAATATGCAGGCAACCGGCAACAATCGAAAGGAATACCTGAAATGATTCTACAACTCGAAAACGTTTGTATGCAAGCATGTTGCGAATTAGAAGAAGAATTTAACGCAATAAAAAAACACTAAAGATGAGTAACACAAATAAAATTAAACTTTTTCTGGTTGATGATGATGCTCTGTATTTAAAATCATTGGAAATAGATTTTCTGCAACACACCGATTTTGATATTGAAACATATGCAACAGGCGAACTTTGTTTGGCTAATTTATCAAACAAACCAGATGTAATTATTTTAGATTATCATCTTGATAGCATTACAAAAGAGGCCATGAACGGAATCCAGACCTTGGATAAAATTATAGAGTTTAATCCCGATATTTCTGTTGTGATGTTATCTTCCCAAGATAAAATTGAAGTGGCGATAGATTGCATGCATCACCAGGCGGACGATTATGTTGTGAAAAGCGAAACCGCGTTTATGCGCCTTCAAAAAATCATCACTGACATTTTACAATTCAATAAATTGGTAAAAGAATTGAGTTGGTATATGGATAGAATGTAATCCATTATTTGTATTTAAAGGGAAATGCACAAAATATATGACCTTTTCCAAAATTGTGTAAA
The DNA here is from genome assembly GCA_964616585.1 of uncultured Draconibacterium sp. Lineage (GTDB taxonomy): Bacteria > Bacteroidota > Bacteroidia > Bacteroidales > UBA12170 > UBA12170. The sequence goes on along the minus strand of CAZTST010000286.1, from coordinate 1,597 downwards.
TACTTATCCTTGAGTCCACTCCGAAAAATATTACTTTTTGGACTAAAATCCAATAACTAATTGATTATAAATTATTTAGATTACCCATTCTAACTGCATTGCCCAAGAATAAGCCAAATAACAATGAAAATCACTATGGAGCCAAAGCAACCACCACCTAATTTATGAGCTCCGTATCCTGATATTAAACCTCTAAATAAATTATTCATATGTTTATAATTTTATGTTTAGGCCATATGCCCCGAAGGTCCCAAAGGGATTCCTTTGGAAGATGCCTTCGGCAGAACATCCATCCGCCAGCTGGCGGATCATTCTCCTGTGTGTCAAACTTGCTTTGCCATGGATGTTTCATTTGATTTATTGCTTTTAATTGATAAGTTCAGATTTATTTCTTATCAAAGATATGGAGTTTATGGAAGAGAATCTCACACAAGATTCATAAATATTTATATTATTCGTATTTCTCTTCTATTTTAAACCCTTGTTTAAGAAGGAAGTTGAATGGTTGATATTGAATGCACGATGCCACTTATTCCTTGTTTTTTTCTAAAATTAACAATATCACTGGAAAAATAAATGTGTGAAATGTGTAACTTATATAAAATGTAATGTAACATATCCTCCTATACGAGCCCCTACCTTTGTATAAAGTATTAATTCACTAACTAAAACTAAAAAAAATGAAACTTAACAAAGTATTTCCAATCACAGCAATCCTATTGGTAGGACTAATGTCCGGCTGTGAAAAAAACACGGACATGAATACATTATCAGAATCATCAACAGTTAACTATAAATCTTCCCTTCAAGTATTAGAAACAGTAAACCTTGGGCTAGCAGGCGAATTTGTGATTCTGTCGAAAACAGGAATTACAGATGTTTATAAATCAAAGGTTAAAGGAGATGTTGGAACAAGCCCAATTACAGGTGCCGCACTTCTGCTCAAATGTAATGAAGTAACCGGGACAATTTATACTGTTGATGCTGCCGGTCCACTTCCTTGCAGGGTAACTAACGCTACAAGGTTAGGTATTGCTGTACTTAATATGCAAACCGCATATACTGACGCAGCAGGACGCGTAAACCCTGATTTCTTGAATTTAGGTGCCGGAAATATTGGAGGCAAAACACTTACTCCCGGCCTGTACAAATGGACAAGTGCACTTATTATCCCAACGGATATTACAATTTCAGGTAGCCCAACTGATATCTTTATCTTTCAGGTTGCCGGTACTCTTAACATGAGTTCAGCAGTGATAATTACCCTAGCAGGTGGCGCACAAGCAAAGAATATTTTCTGGCAGACATCCGGTGCTGCTACATTAGGAACAACCAGCCATTTTGAAGGAAATATATTAAGCATGACAGGTATTAATTTACAGACCGGTGCTTCTATAAACGGTAGAATGTTAGCTCAAACTGCTGTAACTCTTCAAATGAATACGGTTGTAAAACCTTAACCCTTAATGCAATACATAAATTTTCTCATAAAAGGCGGCTAGCTAGAGTCGCCTTTTTTATTTAACCTTCAGCAAGATTCACTATATTAAATGCAAAATGTTCAATCAATTAGCGGAAAGCAAAAGGCTCACTTTAA